>JAAESQ010000743.1 GCA_024229275.1 bacterium
TCGGCACCTGAAGGTTGGGCGCCCGGACAGCACTTCGTAGATCCGTTCGCCAATGACACGGTGAAGTTCACAATCACAGCGGCCAACGTGGGTCAGTATGCGGACAATCTTTCGGTGGGCCAGAAGGCTCTCTTTGAGACCTATCCGGACACCTATAAGATGAAAGTCTATCCGACTCGGCGCAGTGGATCGTTTCCACAGCGGATCTACAACAAAACAAAGGAAATCGCCGGAACGGCAAAACTCGCCGAAGGCGGAAATGGAGTGACCGGAGCGATCAACGGGATCCCGTTCCCGATTCCCAAGAACGGTCACGAAGTTATCTGGAATCACCTGTTGCGCTATCGTTCTGACAGCGCCTCCCGCGATATTGGGCAGGCAGCGCCAACGCGTGGCGGAAACTACACATTGGTCAAGTTTCACGACGAGTTCTACATGCAGTACAGCATGGAGGGCAAAACTGAAGCAGACCTCAACAATCGGATTCTCTTTTTCAAGCAGGAAGTGATGGCCCCAGCCCGACTCGCGGGTGGAATTTTGCTCGTGGGTGAGACCCTTAATCAGGTCAAGGAGCATCGTAACGCATGGCTCTACAACCCCGGTCAGCGAAGAGTCCGCAGGGCTCCAAACGTGGCTTATGACAATCCTGGCACAGCGGCCGACGCCATGCGTACTTCGGATCAATTCGACATGTACAACGGTGCACCTGATCGCTATGACTGGGAGTTGGTGGGTAAGAAAGAAATATACGTACCCTATAACTCTTACAAGCTGCAGGACCCGTCGGTGAAGATCAAGGATATTCTCACTCCACTGCACATCAACCAAGACCTGGTGCGCTACGAACTCCATCGAGTGTGGGTCGTGGATGCCACCCTCAAGGACAAGGCGCGTCATATCTACAAGCGGCGAACCTTCTACCTCGATGAGGATAGTTGGCAGATTCTGGTCGTGGATGCTTATGACAAGCGGGACCAGTTATGGCGGGTGTCCGAAGGGCATGCGATCAACTATTACAATGTGCCGTGTGTTTGGACCTCGCTCGAGGTTCACACTGATCTCCAGGCAGGTCGCTATTTAGCAATCGGCCTCAACAGCGAGAGTCCACCCTATACCTTTGACATCAATCGAACCTTGGAGGACTACACTCCCGCAGCGCTACGCCGAGCGGGCAAACGATAAGCACATAATCGATCAGCAGACGGGCCGGGAACGGCCCGTCTGCTTCGTCTTGGCACATGACATACGGCAGGAGATCGGTAGATGGATACACCATCGGGTAGAGCGTCCGTTCGGATGAGTTACAGCGAGGATCATTTTCGCCCTCATTCCACTCTGTTGCAGGTCGCAATGGCCCTGTTCTTGGGTCTGGTGGCTTTCGGGGGAGTACGATCCTGGGCAGGGGATGACGAGGTTCCGGAGCAGGCCGTGATGGCCCAGCTTTCGAGTCGCTCGCTGATTCTCGATGCGGTGTCGACCGACGGCGGACTTGTGGCAGTGGGAGAGCGAGGTCACATTCTCAAGTCGATTGACGGTGGGGCCAGCTGGCAACAGGCTACGGTGCCGACGCGAGCAACACTGACCGGAGTGCACTTCCACGATGCGGATCTCGGTTGGGTGGTGGGTCACGACTCAGTGATCCTGCGAACCACTGACGGTGGCGCCAGCTGGGAACGGGTGCACTGGGCGCCGGAGGACGAGGAACCGTTCCTCGACGTTTGGTTCTCGGATGCCGAAAACGGTGTCGCCATCGGTGCCTACGGCAGTTACGACACCACCGCGGATGGGGGTACTACCTGGGCCTATCAGCTGGTTGACGAGGACGGTTGGCATCTGCACAAGATTGCCCGCGCCGAAGATGGGTGCCTCTATATTGCTGCCGAAGCCGGATTGGTCTACAGATCCGATGATGACGGCACCACGTGGCAGAAGCTGCCGTCGCCCTACGAGGGATCGTACTTCGGAGTTCTGCCTCTCGAAGACAACGTAGTGTTGCTCTACGGTTTGCGTGGTCACCTCTTTCGTTCAGAGGACGGCGGAGAAAGCTGGCGAGAAATCGAGACCGGAACCGTGGCAATGCTGACTGACAGCATCAGACTGAGCGACGGCAGGATCGTGCTCTGCGGGCTTGGCGGGACGTTGCTCGTGTCGTCCGATGGCGGCAGGAACTTCGAGTTGCTACAACAGAGCAGCCGACGCGGTATCTCGGCAATTGTCGAGAGTCCGGACGGGACTCTTCTGATGGTGGGCGAGTTCGGCGTCAGGACAACGGCGGCGAACGAGATCAATCCCGTGTCGGACTGAGCGGAAGGAGAACCAGATGAAGACTGCGCTCGAAAACCTGATCTTCCGCAACCGACGCCTCGTGGTGGTGGTCTTTGTCCTGCTGACCGTGTTCATGGCCTACCAGGCGTCGCACCTCAAAATCGATGCCGGTTTTGCCAAACTGCTACCCCTCAAACATCAGTACATGCAGACCTACCTTGAGCATCGCGATGCCTTTGGCGGGGCCAACAAGGTGGTGATCGCTATCCGTGCTCCGGAAGGTGACATCTTCACGCCGGAATTCTTCCAGGTGCTGGCAGAGGTCACCGACGAGGTCTTCTTCATCCCGGGCGTCGATCGCACCCGGGTCATGTCGTTGTTCACACCCAACGTGCGCTTCACCGAGGTGGTCGAAGATGGCATCTCCGGTGGCAACGTCATTCCGGCCGATTTCGAGCCGACTCCTGAAGGCCTCGCCAAGGTGCGCGAGAATATTCTCAAATCCAACTACATGGGTCGCCTGGCGGCGAACGATTTCTCTGCTGCAATAGTGGTAGCCGAACTGCTCGAGATCAATCCGAGCACAGGTGAGAAACTCGACTACATCGAGGTGGCGGCGCAGCTCGAAGGCGTCCGCGAGAAGTTCAGCAGTCACGAGTTGGGTGCCGCATTCGACTACCACATAATCGGTTTCGCCAAGGTCATCGGCGACATCGCTTCCGGCGCAACGCGAGTGGTGCTCTTTTTTCTCATCGCATTTACGATCACAGCTGCCTTCGTGTACATCTACTCAAGAAGCGTGAAGCTGACGGCCATCGTCATCGGCTGTTCGTTGATAGCCGTCATCTGGCAGCTCGGTCTCTTGACCCTGTTCGGCTTCGGTATTGATCCCATGTCGATTCTCGTTCCCTTCCTCGTGTTTGCCATCGGCGTCAGTCATGGCGTGCAGATGGTGAGCGCATTTCGCGCCGAACTCGTGGCCGGCACCTCCAGCCTCGAAGGTGCCCAGTCGACATTCCGACGACTACTGATTCCCGGTGGCATCGCGCTACTGTCGGACACCATCGGTTTCATCACCATCATGCTGATCGAGATCCGCATGATTCAGGAGATGGCCATAACCGCGAGCCTCGGCGTTGCGGTCATAATCCTCGTCGACCTGATCCTGGTGCCCGTGCTGCTGTCCTACGTCAATCTCCGCTCAACCTATCTCGAGATGCTCCAGGCGCGGGCGATGAAGCTTGATCGTGCGTGGGAGATGCTCGCGAGGGTGGCGACGCCACGAAATGCTGCTGTCATCGTCGCTGTGGCGGCACTGCTCTTCGTGGTGGGCGGCTGGAAAGCCACCCAGATCAAGATCGGCGACCTTCATGCTGGTGTTCCGGAACTGCGAGCCACGTCCCGGTACAACATCGACACGAATTTCATCACGAGCCATTTCTCCATTGGCGTGGACGTCATCACAGCCATCGTCGAATCACACCCCGAAGCCTGTACCGAGCACGACATCATGACTGCCATCGATCGTTTTGAGTGGCACGTGCGCAACGTGCCTGGAGTACAATCCATCTTCGGCATCGGTGGCGTGGCCAAGATTATTAACGCCGGCTGGAACGAGGGTAGCCTCAAATGGCGGGTGCTGCCGCGCAATCCGTCGACCATGGCTCAATCGGTGACGTACATCGATACCAGCACGGGACTACTCAACACCGAATGTAGCGTCATGCCGGTCTACATATACACCGCGGACCACAAGGCTGAGACCATTGACCGGGTAGTGGCAGCAGTCAAGCAATACCAGGCCGAACACGGTTCAAACGAGGTCGAGTTCAGACTTGCCACGGGCAATGTTGGCGTCATGGCGGCTACTAACGAGGCGGTGTCAGGGGCTCAGTTCCCGATGCTCATGTGGGTCTTTATCGCGATCATCGTGCTTTGCCTGATCACCTTCCGGTCGATCAAGGCGACGCTGTGCATCGTCACACCGTTGGCTCTGGTTTCGATTCTTGCGTACGCACTTATGGCCATGTTGGAGATAGGACTCAAGACCTCGACTCTTCCGGTTGTTGCGCTGGGTGTTGGGATTGGAGTCGACTATGGGATTTACATCTATAGCCGTCTCCGCAGCTTCTTGGCCCAGGGCAAGACCATTCAAGAGGCGTATCGCGAAACACTGAACATCACCGGCAACGGTGTGGTGTTCACCGGCATTACACTAGCTGTCGGAGTCGCAACCTGGATGTTCTCTCCGTTGAAATTCCAGGCAGACATGGGTGTGCTGTTGGTCTTCATGTTCCTGGTGAACATGATCGGCGCGATTGTGTTGCTGCCGGCTCTGGCCTGTTGGATCAAGCCGCGAGCGTGAAAATACTCGACGTCTGAGTGTAAGACCTGGAGATCAAGGGATCCTGAAGGCAAGCACTGGAGTCAACGGGAGATTCTTCGGCTCCGCTGCCTGCGGCAGCTGCGCTCAGAATGACAGATATGATGGCGCTCGTCGGTCAACGCAAGGGCTCAAAATGACGAACATGCGAGGCTGTCACCCTGAGCGCATCCCCCTCAGCACTTTTCTGTCACCCTGAGCGATACCCTTTACTCTCTATCATCGAGAGGGACACTCCCCTTTCTCTCTGTCGTCGAGAGCGACACATCACTCTCTCTATCGTCGAGAGCGACATACCCCTCTCTCTGTCATCTTGAGCGAGCGAAGCGAGCCGAAAGATCTCCCGTTCCAAGTGGCAGTATTTCGGGAACAGCACTCGCCAAATGATCTATGACCAAACCAAAGATCCCTATGCCCAGCTAGACGCACAGATCGCCATCTTTGACGATCGATTGCTCGCTTGAATCCTCCAAGGTGGCGACAATGGTCGGTCGATGGACGAGATAGTCAATGTGAGTCTTCGACTCATTGACACCGCCGGGCATACCGATGTTGCTGCCGAAAGCAACATGTGCTGTTCGATAGGCTTTCTCGTCCTCTAGCATGATTCCCACCAGTCGCGCCTTGGGGTTGAGACCGATGCCGAGTTCGGCAATGGTTCGCGCACCTTCGTCCGTGTCGAGCAACTCTGTGATGCGCGCTCGCCACTGCGTGTCTTCGCAGCGCACAGAGGTGACGCGGCCGGACTCGACTTCGAGGGTAACAGGGGAGGGAGGCGGACCTTCTCCACCGATCGAACCGTCTACGACCAGAACACCATCGGCACCATCCTCAACTGGTGCGCAGTAGACTTCACCACATGGAAGGTTGCACCCCTTCTCGGTCTCTGTGATCTTGACGTCTGTAACAAATCGGCGACCGCTGATCCTCAACGAGAGGTCGCTTCCCGCAGGAGTAGTGATCCGCACCGAAACTGCATCCTGAAGAGCGGTGATGAGACTGTCGGCCTGTTCGACCATCAGCCCATAGTCAACGTCCATCGGACCACCATCCATCATGTCCTCGTGGATGTTCGGGCTGTGACCAACTCTGAGACCTCGCTTCTCGAGAAGCGTCAGCCATTCAATGCGAAACGGAACCTCGTCACTCGCGCCCGACATGACATTAATCACCACATCCTGCCCTTCGATGGTGGCGGCCATGTCTTTCGGCATTGCCTTGAGAGGGCGTCCCTGCTCAGGGAGAACATATGCGGTCGTCATGCAGCCTTCAGCACGTGCTGCCTCGAAAAAGGCCCGCGAGCACTTCTCACACTGGGGGTCTTGGACGACAAGCACATGGTCACTGGGTTCGAGTTCGAGCACACTGACCATTGCGCGACGAGCAGACTCGATCATGCTTTCAAGATTTGCCATGAGATTCTCCTGGGGTTGGTGACTTGGGTTCTTCCCTACTTGTGAGCCACGAATGCTGGAAGGTCAGCGTCACCGGAAACGACTGTGCCGCTCAAGGAAGGAAATCGCTGGACATTTTTGAATCCGACTGCACGAGCCGCTTCGACAAGTTCCGACTCAGTGTAGGCCTCGTTGCTAAGAGCGTAACTGTTCACTGATCCAGTTTGGGCGTCGATAGTCGAGAAGCGAATCGTCGAGGCCTTGGCTTCTGCATCCCAGAAGTTCTCCTGAAGAACGAGGTGCGGCGATTCCGAAAACAGGCCTGACTGGGCCGAATACCAGCTAGGACCACTTTCACCCCCTTTTTGGATCTGCTCCAAGGTCTGATACTCGAGAAGCAACTTTCCTCCGGGTCTCAACGCCGCGTGAGCTTTCTTCAGAATCTCCAGTCCTTGATCACGTTGAAAGACGTTGAACTGCCCGTAGATCATCATTACAATATCGAATCCCTCGCCAAAATCTGCGTTCCGTACGTCTTCTTGGTGAAACGTACACCCGAGATCAGGTTCGGCAGCGGTGACGTCTTGTGCATGCCGAATCGATGCGGGAGAGAAGTCGATCCCGACACATTCGCACTTCTTCTCCGCCAGTCGGCGAGCATAGAGCCCCGGTCCGCAGGCAAGATCGAGAAAACGTACGGATTGAGAGTCGAATACCTCGCTGAAGATCCACTCCACGTGTCGGTCGATGGTCTCGGTCTTGCGACTGGCGAGATCATGCTCCTGACTCAGATGCTCGGCGAGCATCCGCTCACTGAACTCCGGGTCATTCCATGGGATGTTGTCGCCCTCGGACCACGGCTCCGGGTTCTGGACGCGATTCACCAGGTCACTCAATGTCTTCATCGTTAGCACTCCGTTTGCCTTTCATTTTGGCCATACACTTGATCCGGTCCAAGTTCATCGGCGAAGTTCTTGCGCAGAGCGAGTCGTGACTGATAGCACAAATGACATGCATCGACGTAGCCGTCCTCGTGCGGAATATCGTAGCGACGAACCAACTCCGCGGGCCCGCCTTTGATCAGCGGTCCAATGATCGGATGCGTGTGGGGATCGTATCGACCGATCAGTTCACGTAGTGTGACCTGCTCGACGTTCCCGAGCAGCAGCCCCTGACAGAGGTGAACATTGCCATAGCCGTCAACGTGCACTCGGCCCGGATCGACGAAGTCTTCGTCGGGGCACTCGTTGAATTCGGTCCAGGGTCGGCGAGGCAGGTCACTGACAAGCTCTACCGCTGCGCGACCACGAAAACGAACCGAGCCGCTGACTATCGGCTCACCCTTGCCATCGTGAGAGGTGCACACGGTCGGAGGATCGATCGTGATAACGAACTCGTCGAGCCCAAGACGCTGCGCCGCCTCGGCCGCAAAACCAGGTCGGGGATCAACGACTTCCCCGGCATGGAAAGTGTCGCTGGACAAGCTCACGTTGCCGACCTCCAACTCGCGCAAAGGTTCGAGCCAAAGAGCGGCATCCGTCTCCTCAGTCGCCCAATAACAGTTGGTGACGACCCCGGTTTCAAACCCTCGGGCCTTGGCCTGGCGGATGCCTTCTAGGAGAACGGGATAGAACAGAAACGGTTCGCCGCCTTCAAAATAGATGCTTCGGACCGTTCCTAGCTCCTGTGCTTGGTCGAGTACCTTGGTCAGCCTTTCGAGAGGTAACGTGCCGCCAGCGCGTGGACTCGACCACACGAAGCAGTGGTCACACTGGTGAGTGCATTGATAGCTCATCAGAAAATGGATGCCTGTTAGGTTCATGGATTCCTCCCTGTACTACTCGGCGATCCGCACATTTCGAACCATGCGCTGCAAATGAGTGTAAGTCTCGAAAGATCTGCTCGGGTTTCAAACCAGGACCGCATCGGTCAATGCCTCTTCTGATTCCTGCTCCTCTTTGGCCTCGAATCCGAACAGCCGTTTGATGTCCACTAGGGCGAGATACAGACAGGGGATCAACACTAGAGCGATCATGGTTGCGAAGAGGATGCCGAAGCCAAGTGAAATTGCCATCGGAATCAGGAAGCGCGCCTGTATCGATGTTTCGAAGATCATTGGTGCCAGACCAAGGAAAGTTGTCAGCGACGTCAGCACGATCGGTCGGAAACGGCGGCACGATGCTTCGAAGATGGACTGGAAATGTGGTTTCCCGTCCCACCGGTTGTGGTTGGCTGCATCGACCAGAATCAAGGAATCGTTGACCACCACACCGGCGAGAGCAATGATGCCGAACATCGAGATAATCGACAATTCGTAGCCCATCAGGATGTGGCCGATAACAGCGCCGATCATGCCGAATGGAATGCTGGTCATGATGATGAACGGCTGTGCGTAGGACTTGAACGGGATCGCGAGTAAGGCATAGATTCCAAACAGGCTGAACAGGAAGCCAAACCCAAGAGCACCCATCGCTTCCTTCTGGTCTTCTTGTTCCCCGTCGAGTTCGAACTTGAGACCAGGGTAGGTATCAAGCAGGCGCGGATACACCTCTTTCTGCACTGCTGCGATGACCTTTGAGGCATTGGCGACGCCGACCTCGACATCCGCCGTCACAGACAGCGTCCGACGGCCATTGGAGCGAACGATCTCTGTGTAGGACGATCCGCGGATGACATCCGCGGCCTCACGAATCGGAACTTCAGCTCCAGATGGTGTCCGGACCATCAGTTCCTCGATGTTGAACGGACTGCGGCGCTCGTCCTCGGGAAGACGGACCAGCACCTTAACTTCATCTCGGCCGCGCTGCACGCGCAACGCCTCAGCGCCGTAAAACGCCCCACGGACCTGACGCCCGAGATCCGAAGCTGTGAGTCCGAGACTGCGGGCAGAATCCTTGATCTTGAAATCAAGTTGGACCTTGCCGGCCGAATAGCCGTCGTTGATGTCACGTACTCCGGCATATCCCTCTAGGGACTTTGCCAGATCGCTGGCCGCGCGCTCAAGGGTGGGTGTATCAGGGTGAGAGATCAGCAAGTTAATAGGCGTCGCCGAGGACGGGCCGGTCGTGTAGCGAAACGTGAGGGTCTCTACACCAGGGATGCCGCCCACTTTGCGATGCCATTGATTGACAAACTCCTCGGCCGTGATCTGGCGCTCGTCTACGGGCACCAGGTAGACCGATACGTTAGTGAGGTGGGCGCCGGTCGCATTCTGACCGATGACGACCATACCCTCCTGCGCGGGTGGAGCGCCGACCTGGGTGTAGATACCACGCAGGACAGCGTCGCCACCGTTGGCATCGAGAACCTCGCGGGCGCCCGCAAGAAGACGTTGTTGCACACTGCGCGTGACTTCGATCGGGGTACCGTAAGGCATGCTCACAGCGGCTGTGACCCGTTCACCCTCGACTTTGGGCATGAATGAGAAATCTATGCGTCCACTGGCGACCAGGCCGAGACAGAAAACAAGTAATCCGAAAGCAATCGACAGCGTCGCGTATCTCCATATCAGCGCAAAGTGGAGCATCTTGCGGAACGGATTGTCGCGCAGCCAGAGAATGGCATTTCCGAACCACTCCCGGCGTTTGTTGAGTTCTTCGATCCATCGCCATTCTTGGCCACGTTTGCGAGCCGAGAGATGTGCCGGAAGGATAAATAGGGCCTCGACCAACGACACCAGAAAGACCATGATCACTGCCATCGGAATCACCTTGAATACCTTGCCGGTGACTCCAGGCACGAACATGAGTGGCATGAAAGCGGCGATGTTGGTCAGGATCGAGAATGTGACTGGAATCGCCATCTGGCGCGCGCCGGCGATGCTTGCGTCGAGGAACGACATCCCCTTGGAACGCATGTGGTAGACGTTTTCTCCGACGATCACCGCATCGTCGACGACGATACCGATGGTGATGATGATTGCAAATAGAGACACCATGTTGATCGACAGGTTGGCGGCGGGGAAGAAGAGCAAGCCGCCGCAGATCGATGTTGGAATCCCCAGCGTGACCCAGAATGCGAGACGAATGTCGAGAGAGAAACCGAGGAGTAAGAGAACCAGAATCAGACCGAGGAGTGCGTTTTTAACCAGCAGGCTGATACGGTCGTCAAGCGTTTCCGACATGTCCTCCCAAACGGCAGCCCGCACCGTTGACGGCAATCGCTGGTTGAGTTCGTCGACGACTTCACGGGCAGCAGCAGAGACCTCTGCGGGAGTCTGGTCTCCGACCCGAGACACATCAATTCGAACCGCACGCTCTCCGTTGTAGTGTGCTGCAATGTCGGTCTCTTCAAAATCATCGCGAATGGTCGCGATTTCCCGCAACGTGACGTTAGTTCCGTCGTTACGGGTGATGATCGGTAGGTCTGCATATTCGCGTCCCGTATATCGCTTCTCCTTGGTCCTCACCAGGATCTCTCCTCCCGATGCTTTTACTCGTCCTCCGGGAAGGTCGAGGGCTGAGCGTCGGATGGTCGCCGCCACCTGGTCCAGAGTCAGGTTGTAGCGGCGCAAATCCTCCTGCGATATCTCAATGCCGATCTCAGGCCGGCGCACTCCGGAGAGCCTGACCTGGGTGATCTCGTCCCGTTTCAGGAGTTCCTCGCGCACCTCCTCCGCTAATCTCCGGAGACCGACCTCACTCTGCTCGCCATGGAGCATAACGGTGATGACGTGTCGCTCGTTTTCAGCCAAGCTCACGGTCGGTCGCTCGATTTCCTGGGGAAATGTTCTAATGCTGTCCACCGCGTTCTTGACATCGGTGAGTGCCTTGCTGGAGTCCGCTCCGAGCTGAAGTTCGATCCAGACTACGCCGGCCCCTTCGCGGGCCACCGAGGTCACCTCATCGACATCAGCCAGACCTCGGACCTCTTCCTCAACCGCGAAAATGATGCCTTCCTCGACCTCTTCGGGACTGGCGCCGGGGTAGGGGACGGTGACGAAGATGAAGTCGAGTTCCAGATTCGGGAAGACCTCCTGTTTGACCTGGAAAGACATCACGAAACCACCGATGATGAAAGCGATCATCAGAAGGTTGGCGGTAACGTGGTTTTTGGCCATCCAGGCGATGGCGCCGCCTGTGATTTGACTCTTCTTACTCATGTCTACCTCCACCTGCGACTCAATCGTTGCCCTGTGAAGGGGACTCGGCGACCGTGAGTTTCATGCCCTCGATCGGTGTAGCAATCGAACTGGTGATCAGGCGAGCGCCGTCCGTGAATCCATTGCCAACTACAACCGTTTGCTCGGTTCGCCAGATAACTTCGGCGATGCGAGAGGAGAGGCGATCATCATCGTCCATGATCCATAGACCTTCTTGCGCACCGTTGTCGCCGTCAACGTGAATCTCCCGCAACGCCCTGCGCGGAATCAAAACCGCATCTTCAATTGTCTTGCCATGAATTTCGACTGTCACGTATGAACCAAGGAGCAGAGGGAGGTCGCTGTCCTTCCCGCTGCCTTTGAGGTGGAGTGGATCATCGATCACGATGAGGAGCCGAGCCATTCTGCCGGCGGGATCGACATCACCCAGTAGACGATCGATGCGTCCCACACGACTGATTTCGACAGAGCCCGCACTGTGGATGATTGTCGCCTTCGAACCGTGGCGCCGACCTCGCCATGGAATCTCGATCCATTCGAGATTCTCGATCGGCAAGGAAACTTGGACCCAGTAGGCGTCGGTGCCGACCAAGGTCGCAATTTCGGTCTGTGGGTTGACGAGCTGTCCCAGATCAACCTGTTCTCGGAGCACCACGGAATTAAACGGTGCGGTGACGGTACAGCGCTCGAGGTCAAGTTCTGCTTTGGCGAGAGTGCCTTCGGCAGCTGCGATAGCCGCCTCGGCCTGCTCGATCTGCGGAATTCGCAACGCCAGATCACGATTCGACTCGTCAGAGGGAATCGACTCCTCGAGTAGCTCCCACTCTTCCTCGGCGACTGCCTTGCGGGCCCGCTCTTGGCGAAGTGCCAAGCGTGCCCGTGCGACCGCTTCCTTTTGGACGGTCGACTGAACACGGTAGTCGCGCTCGTCGATTGAGACGATGGTTTCACCAGCCGTGAACAGACCACCAGGCACCAGAGATGGTGATAGATCAACGATTCGGCCGGCGACTTCGGGCCGCACCATGACCTGCTGCGCGGCGGTGACTGTACCTTGAACTGTGACAATGACCTCTTCGTCGGTATGGACAATCTCGGTGACTTCGACCGGAATGACTTGCTCATCCACCTCAAGACGATCTGGAGTAATTCGATTGGCCATCATCAGGGCGGCAGTTGCAATCGCGGCCACGGCTATGAGAATTGGGAAGACGATCTTCTTGGTTCGGGTGTTCATATTTGCTCCTCAGCCTGCGAAGTGGTTTTGTCGAGATGTCCAGTCCAGGATCCGCCGAGCGCTACATAGAGTCTGATGCGATTGGCGAGAAGGGCCTGCTGCGTCGCGATCTCCTGACGCTGTAGTCCCTGCAAAGCCTGCAATGCAGTCAGTACATTGAGATAGTCAGTGAGCCCGTGAACATAAAGAGTCCGTGAACGCTTGAGATTCTCCTCGGCAAGATCAAGCTGCGTTTCCAAGATGCGATTGCTTTCCGCGAGGCCACGCTCGGTAACGAGCGCATCTTCGACTTCAGTGCACGCTGCAAGTAGTGCTGATTCCCAGGCATAGAAGTTCTCTTCAACAACCGCCCGGTTTCGATCTGCTTCTGCGGCCAGACGACCTCCAGCGAAGATCGGCGCGAGCACGTTACCAGCGAGGTTGACGAACCATTGGTCGAGAACGTTCGAAAAACTGTCTGCCTGTCCGCCGAGAGTGGCGCTGAAACTGAGTGACGGATATCGATCGGCTATCGCCGCGGCCAGTCTGTGGTCTGCGGCCGCAAGGCGAAGCTCTGCGGTGCGTACATCCGGTCTGCTGCGTAAAACCGTGATCGGAACTCCCGTCTCTGGTAGAGGAGGCAAGTCGGGAAGTATCGCTCCAGGAAGTGGTGTGCGGCTCCGCGGCTCCCGACCAAGGACTGCCGCAATCTGGTGCTTCTGGGTTGCCAGACGAATGGAGGTCGCCGGAATCTGGTTGCGTGTGCTCTCAACCTGGAGTCGCTGCTGAAGAACTTCCACTGCCGAAGCGAGACCATTGGCAAACCTCAGCTGCACGAGATCGAGGAAATCTTGTCCTACGTTCAATTGCTCATCGAGCAGCTCGAGAGTGGCCTGTTCGGAAGCAATGCCGTACCAAAGCTCGCCGGTCACACCGGTCAACGCGAGGGCGGTTGCTTCGAGGGCCTGACGTGTACTCTGGTGGTCGAACAGCGCTGCTCGACGGCGATTGCTGATCTTCTTCCATAAATCGACCTGGTAGGCGACGGAGAGGCTGGCAAAGACGGTGTCGGTGGTGTCGTCCTGAGGTCCGAGCGGAGACACATTCTGGTCGCCACCCAGCTTCTGCCGCTCACCGCCTACAGCGAGGTCGACACTTGGGTAAAGACCCGCTCCTGCAACTCGGGCCAGCGCATGCATCTGGTCGAGTCGTGACCAGGCCATGCGTAGGGATAAGTTATCGTCAAGTGTCGCCTCGACGACCTTAGCCAACTCGGGATCGTTGAAGTCTTCCCACCATCGATCAGGAGTCTCGAGACCGGTATCGAGGAAACTCTCCTCGAAATCAATCTTGGGCTCGTACTCGGCTGGGGGCGTATATACAGAACAGCCGGAGAGTAACGCGGTGATCAAGAGAATCGAAGCGAATCGTCGTTTCGTGATCATGCTCATGAGGTACTCCGTGGAGGTGGTTGGATGTCCTGCCCGACACCCTCTGCAATGCTCTGATGAAGTTTGCCGATCAGGCGGCGAAGTGTCTGGCGCTCGCGTTCGCTGAGTTTGGATGAGAAGGCCTTCATGTAGGCATGATGTTTGGGTAAAAAGTCGTCCATGAACGCGCGTCCGGTGTCGGTAATCCGAATGTTGACTCGACGCCTGTCTTCAGGGCTCTTGACGCGCTCGATCAGGCCTTCCTTCTCGAGGGTGTCGATGATGCCGGTCATGGTTGCGGAA
>JAAESQ010000744.1 GCA_024229275.1 bacterium
AATTTGCCGCTTGCTCGGGCCCTGGTCAAAGCTGTGGCAGCCGGTAATCCGACCGAGTTCTCTCTCCGTTTCCGACATGGCCACGAAGACTTCGCTGAGGCCATCAAGAATCAGCTCGAACCCGCAGGCTTTGTCGTTCATCTCCAGCCTCTGACCTATGAAGAACTCATTCAAGGTTTTCTCGCGGGTAATCACCAGGCCGCACTCATCAGCTTGCGAGTTGGTGCTCCGGATGTCGGACTTACATTTGACCAAGTCATCCACAGCGCAAGCCCTCTTGGCAGCGCAACAAACGCCTCCGACCCGTCCATCGATCGGCTGATCGTGGCTTGCAGATCACTCACTATCCCAGAAGAGCGACTCCAACTCCTCCACGATATTGCTCGACGCATCGCTGCTCGGCGTGTGCTACTACCGATGGTTTGGGCCATGGACCTCTACGGTGTTCGACGCGAGCTCGAGTGGAAGCCGCTGAACGACGGAACTATTGATCTCAGATCAATGTCGCGGCGTAGCGAGTGAAGTTTTTCTCACGCAACATGTCGCAGTGACTCGTCCTCTCTCGATGGATGACCTCCTCCGGTCCTCAACCAGGATATGAATCTCTGCTTAGCTTCGCTCGTTCTGGTCAGAGAAATCTCTTTGAATACGCGCGGCGAGTTCGACTCTTCGTTCGGGCGTTAGCTCCGTGCGTTCGAGCCTTTCTAGAAGAACTGGTTCCTCAACCAACCTGTGAGCGATTACCCCCCTTACGAAAAGGCCATCCTTTTCACGCCCAGCCACGTACTTTGAGATGACGAGATCGTGTACCTCAAGGCACCAGCCGGTAGCGCCCCGAGTAGTCGGCGTCGAAACCGGTACCAGTCGTTGCTCCCATTCGTCCGGGAGCACGGCGGTCTCTCTGCCGACTCCCTGCGCGTAGTAGCCAAACGTCTCGTGAAACATCGACAGTTCCCCGATCGAACCATCGATGAGTTCCCATCTCTCGGGATGGTTGCGAGGCCATACATCCGCCTCTATCGACACACAGAGTTCCCTGGGTGCATCCGGGTACTGACCCAGAATCGCCTGGCTTCCAACAATCACGATGTCGTCGTCGTCCGCGATCGTTGCAGCCGCCCTGATAATGTGCTCAAGCTGACTCCGCTTCACGATGCTATCCGCCTCCGTTCGCAATCCCGGAGGATCCTCCACCGCGTCCTGGCATCGATAATGCCCGCGAACGGAGAATTCTGACGAAGACTCGCTGAACGCTCCCCGCTACCTATGATCACTTCGATCACTTCTTCGAGCGTACCACTGAGAACCTCCTGCCATGCTTCGACATAGTATTCAGCAACACTTCCATCTCGTGCCCAGGTCTTCACCCTTTCCCGTGCCCGATCAAGCAGTTCAGGCCTTTCCCGAAGACGCCTCGCCACTTCTCGGTGGAGAGCGATGCTGCGCTCCTCAGCGACCCGGTGAGTGATTCCTTTCATAGTGAGTCAAGTATAGCGGTCTGCTGGTGCGGGAGTGCCAGAACAATCCCAGTATTTCGCCTCATGCGAAGGGGAACACATTTCCCTCTCTTGCGACCGTTAGTCCTTACGCTCGATGGAATTCAAGTAAATGGCCTCCATGTCTACCCTAGACACTCGCATATGAAGCGCGCCACCTACGATCTCTTATGGTGCTCACCGCAACTACTTCTTTCTCCGCCTCAACTCAACCGGCGCCTTTTCTAGCTTTCGTTCGAGCCAGTTCTGATAGAAGTCGACCGAGAACATCAGCATCAGAATGAAGATCGTGATCCATTGCGGGATGTACGGAACTTCACCGCCGTTGACCAGCACGTGCGCCACGTGGCCACCTTCGAGGAATAGAACGAAGCCGATGAGCAGTAGAACAAACAAACCCAAAATCTCGAAGTCAGGGTTGGCGCGCATGAACTCTGCGATGGGAGCGGCGAAGACAAGCATCAACAGTACTGAGATGACGACAGATCCTGCCATCACCAAATAGATGTCGGTCATACCTACGACGGTGAGAATCGAGTCCACCGAGAACAACAGGTTGAGACCGACGATCATGGCGAGCACTTGACCGAAGCTCGCAACATCCTCAACGTTGTGTTCGATTCCCTTGATCTTGTGCCGCAGCTCCTTCACCCCGGACCAGATCAGGAACATGCCGCCGAATGCCAGAACGAGCGCCTTGAAGCTCAGTGCACCCTCGACGTGAATCCCCAGCAAACTAAAGTCAAAATGGTGAAATGGTTCACCTGCGAAACGCAGTAGCCAGCTCACAATACCGAGAAGAACCAGCCGGAACACCATCGCCAGAATCAAGCCCCATCTCACTGCAGTCTTCTGCTTCTGAGGCGGAAGCTTGCCGGCGAGGATGGTGATAATGATCAGATTGTCGGCGCCGAGTGCGATCTGCACCAACGTCACCGAGAACAACGCAGCCCAGAATCCAGGATCAAGGAGCAGGTCAAGCATGACGGCTTCCATTCAAACCGAGGTATCGGCAAGGGAAATGATACGTCACTCCACCTCCTCGATGCTGATGGAAGCAGATACAACGACAGGTGCCATCCGCCTAATGCTCAGTCACTCCTAGCTCCGTTCTCTGGGAAAACGGTTCCCTGCGTCTCATCACCCTCCC
>JAAESQ010000745.1 GCA_024229275.1 bacterium
CACATGTCACTTCTGACGCGCGATAGCGCGAAGCCGGATGGCAATAAGAGCCGATCCGGCTTCGCAAGGTGTCAACCTTGCCTCTTGTTGTGTCGTCTGGAAGAGGCAGCCGGCTCGCCGGGATGAAATTCGAGAGTCCGGTCATAGGAAGTCGGCTGCGTTACACTGGCGATTGAGCGATCAGCAAGGCAGTGACGAAAGCGAGCGATTGCTCTTTCGGTTACTATGAGCTTTCTCAAGCCAGTGAGAACCGAGGAGTGCCAAGTCTCTGAAGACGGGAACAAGGTTTGCATCGTATCTAGCTGTAGTGAATGTGAGTCTCGGATTGCGAGGTTGAATGGAGAATTCGCGAATTCGATCCGCAGCAGGCACAGTGGCGCTCGTGGCCTTGCTGATCAGCGTATCGTGTAGACCTACGCCAGTGGAAGACGCAGGCGGGCAGGAGCCAGATTGGCAGTCGCTACGTCATGCGATGGTCGTGGAACAGATCCAGCCACGAGGTGTAGGCGAGCCATTGGTTCTGCAAGCAATGCGCACTGTACCTCGACATGAATTCGTGGATCCCCCGTTTAAGACGCAGGCATATGATGATGTTCCATTGCCGATTGGTGATGGGCAAAGCATTCCCCAGCCATATATCGTTGCTCTTATGGCCGAACTCCTCGAAGTTGGATCGGGAGATAAGGTACTCGAAGTAGGTACCGGCTCAGGGTATCAGGCGGCGGTTCTCGCAGCTATGGGAGTCGAGGTCTACACTATTGAGATCCGTCCAGGTCTGTGCGCGAAAGCTAGGGAGCGATTGGAACGTCTTGGCTATTCTGCAGTGTCGGTTCGGTGCGAAGACGGCTACGGGGGATGGGCCGAGGCTGCTCCTTTCGACGGGATTGTTGTTACCGGTGCGTGGGAAACCGTTCCGGAACCTCTCTATGCCCAGCTGGCGGAGCAGGGGAGACTGGTCATCCCCCTTGGAGAGTCACTGTATAAGGATCTTCGCGTCGTGACGCGTACTGCCGACGGATTCGAAGAACGTTCGGTAATCCCGGTCAGCTTTGAGGTTCTCGATCGAGATCCGCCTGAAGTGAGTGAAGAGGACGATTAATACCGGGGATGCCCGGAGGAAAGTCAAGACCAATGATGGGATGGCAGCTTCTGGTCGGAGCAGTAGTTATGGCTGGATGTGTCACTGACAAACCCTCGCAGGTCGACAAGACGAATAACTGGGCAGAGCAGCGTTCACGCATGGTGCGAACCCAGATTCAGGCACGAGGTATCCGAAGTAAGCTAGTTCTCGATGCTTTGGGCAGTGTGCCTCGGCACGAGTTTGTGCCACAGTCAGTTCGTGACTCTGCCTACGCCGACTCGCCGTTGCCAATCGGTGAGGCTCAGACGATCTCTCAGCCATACATTGTGGCGCTGATGTCGGAGTTGCTTCAGGTCGAGCCAGGTGGGAAGGTTCTCGAGATCGGCACCGGTTCGGGCTACCAAGCCGCAATACTGGCCGCAATGGGTGTCGAAGTGTATTCGATGGAGATTGTGACTGGACTCTGTGAACGTGCGCAGGAGACCTTCGATAGATTAAAAATCGAACTCATCCACGTGCAATGCGGCGATGGCTATCGCGGTTGGCCAGAGGAGGCGCCGTTCGACGGCGTGATCGTGACGGCGGCGCCCGACAAGATCCCAGAGCCATTACTCAAGCAATTGGCCATTGGCGGTCGCATGGTGATTCCAGTGGGACCGTTCAATCAAGATCTCAAAGTGATCACGAGAACCAAAGATGGATTCGAAGAAGAGTCCATCATCCCTGTCCGTTTCGTCCCGATGACTGGTGAGATCGAGAAGCAGTAGGGGCCTCAGATCGCAGCTGTCAGCGGCAGGGACAGAATTCAGCGACAGCGGCAAGAACAGTGTCGGCGTCAGTGGGCGCTGTGGCAGACCCACCTAGCCGGTAGCTCGTCTGCCAAATTCAAATGCAATCGAGCAGTGTGGAACCGGTCCTCATCGTCATCCTCATCGTAAACGTCATCGTGTCCCCGAGGCCTCTCAAAACACGATGACGATGAGGATGACGAAGACGATGACGATACATTGCACGCCCGATCATGCTCCCGCTTGCGTTTGAAGGCGCAGCTCTTCGAAGTCGGATCGATATCTCTGTGGCCATCGGAAGCGACCGGTCGCTACGTGTTAGCATCCTGGGAGCATGCATTTCTCTCGCAAGGAGACTACCCCTTCAAAGAGATGGCGCTGCATGAATATCAAGAGCAGGAATACCAGGAGTTGCATGATGTCGTTGCATAAGACTCGCTCATACGCCCGCGGAGCCCTGCCCCTGCTCCTGACCGTCGCGTTACTGATTGGTTGCGAGGGGCGCGAGGTCGCCTATCCCGGAACGGTGTATCAAGTCTCCACGTTGCAGGCTTTGCTCGCGGGTATGTACGACGGCCAAATGACTCTGGGTGAACTGAAACGACACGGCGGCTTTGGCATCGGCACCTTCGACGCACTCGACGGCGAGATGGTGGTCCGTGACGGTGTCGTCTACCAGGTTCGGTTCGACGGCACGGTGGCACAACCGCCAGACTCGACCACCACGCCTTTCGCAAACGTAACCGTCTTTCCAACCGGCGCTGGACAGAGCTTGATCTTGCCCCCGGACCTCGATGACGCAGCTTTCCGTGCGCTGCTCGATAAGAACCTCCCCACAACCAACGTGCCCTTCGCGGTGCGGGTGACTGGGACCTTTGTCCTCGTCAAGGTGCGCAGCGTTCCGCTTCAAAGCGAGCCATACCCGCCATTGGTCGAGGTTGTGAAGCACCAATCCGTCTTCGAGCTTCGGCATGTGCAGGGAACGATCATCGGCTTCCGACTGCCCGCTTATTTCCAGGGCATCAATGTAGCCGGGTACCACCTGCATTTCCTGACCACTGATGCCCAGGCTGGCGGCCACGTCCTCGATTTCCAGGTCGCCGACGCAAGCGTAGAGTTCCTCCCGTTGCGAGAGGTGTCGTTGATTCTGCCTGACAGCGACGCCTTCGGTCAGGCCGAGCTTTCAGGAGACAAGACCGATGAAGTCATGCGAGTCGAGCAAGATCCGATGGCTACCGGTGTCGTTGCTCAAGGTGCTGATCCGGCGCATGTCGACTAGTCTCCGGACTCGAAACCGTCGGCGAAAAGGACGCTACAGAGAAAGCGTCAGTTTTCAGTGGCGATAGCAGGGGCTGCAACAGAGTCAACTGAGCCGCATGCAAAACACTCAATATTGTCATTCAGAGGAGCGACGTGGGGGTGCTCCCAAAGACACATCCCCTTCTGTCATCCCGACCGAGCCAAAAAAACCCCACACCTGTCATCCCGACCGAGCCAAAGGCGAGTGGAGGGATCTCCCGCTTCAGTTAGCAATCTGGTGAATTACAACAACATACATACTTCTCAGCGAAGCGGGAGATCTTTCGACTCGCTACGCTCGCTCAAGATGACAAGGGGGAGGGTGCTCGCTCATGGTGATAGGCATTGAGGTTTGGTGTCATTCCATGAGTTTCCGCCGCGAGAGCGGCGTAGCGTTGCTCAAGATGACAGTGTGTAGTGGGCGTGGAACGAGCACGATGCCAGGCGAGTTATGCAAGAGGCTCACATAGCAGACAAAAGAGCTATTGTGCTCAAAAACTGTGGCTGGCTCAGGATTTCGCCGGCGCCCCCCAATACTGCGGAACCCATCGCCATCGCCATCGGATATGGCGCTTCAGAAGTCACACGCCCGTGAGATTCTGAACTACCAAGCTCGCAAAGCACACGATGGGGAACGCAAAGACGCGTCCTTCAGGGCGCGCGACCACGGTCATAGGTTTTCAGCCTCGGCTCCAGCTATCAATCTGCTCTTCTTCGCGTCCTCTTAGCGCACTTTGTGACCTTAGCGGTTCAGATCTTCCGTCTTTCTGCCCTATTTTCTTCCCGTAGTCCCGTCCTGCCGTCCGCCCCGTAGACCCGTATAGCCGTTCGTCCCGTTTGCCCCGTATTGCCTTCCAGCTTCCCAGCGCCATCGAATAGTGTGGAACCGGTCCTCATCGTCATCGTTATCGTCGTCGTCATCGTATTCCTCACGCACCTCACCACACGATGACGATGAAGATGACGATGACGAGGGCGGTTGCGAGTGCCTGATCGAACGCGCTCCTTCGAAGCCCAAGGCATGGGAGAGAGTCAGACTTCCAATCGCCATCGCGCTTCCCGAGCAGAGGCCTGGCACGGTTTTTCAGAATGTAGGGGGTGCGAATTCTGAGTCTGCTTTCCCTCCGAGAAACCAAGCCAGGCACGTGCCGCCCATCGCGCACTTCTCCAAACGTTCTGGTTCGTCTCGTCCCCGAACCTCCCATTTCAGCGGCTCGGAGAGCCGCCATCATTTTCTCTTTGTGTCCTCTTTGTTCTTCGTGACCTTTGTGGTTCAGATCTTCCGTTCTGCCGTATAGCCGTTGACTCTCCTCATAGACATACAAGCAGTGTGGATCCAGTCCTCATCGTCATCCTCATCGTAATCGTCATCGTATTCCTGAAGCCGCTCAACACACGATGACGATGAGGATGACGAAGACGATGACGATACGTCACACCCCCGTTCATGCTCCCGCTTGTCACGGCGTCCTGTGACGGCGTAGCTCTGCGAAGCCGCGGGCCGCCAGGCGAAGCCAGATCCTGTCCGCCCAACTATCTTTCTTCGCGTCCTCTTAGCGCACTTCGTGCCCTTCGTGGTTCAAATCCTTCGTTCTCCCGTATAGCCTTCCTCGCCACTGCCATCACAATCGAGCGGACTCACATTTCATCTTTCCGCTTTCATCTTTCTTCCCCTACTCATCGCGATCCGGCCGACGCCGCATCTGCTTCTTCTGCGACTTTCGACGCTTGTTCTCCATCCGCTTGCGGCGCTGTCGTTTGGGAACGTTTGAGCGGCGTCTCGGCTTTGCTTCATGCAGGGCTTCTCGAAGCAGTCGGACGAACCGATCGATGACCGCGTTCTGATTTGCGCCACGGGTACGGTGACTGTCGGTCGTGACCCGAAGATTTCCGTCCTTATTAATGCGTTTCGAAAGGCGACTCAGAATCAAATCACGTTGATGGTCGTTCAGACTTCTCGATTCTCCGACCGGAAAGAGCAGAGTGACCTTGGTCTCGACCTTGTTGACGTTCTGCCCGCCTGGGCCAGAGCTGCGCGCGTAGTGAAACGAGAGCTCCGAGAGTGGGATCGAGAGACTAGGAATGATCTGCAGTGCATCTGGTGACGAATTCATCGACGCAATTTACGCGTTCTCGACAGGAAAGGCCAGTACCTCACGGATGTCTTTGGCGCCTGCGGCGATCATGACGAGCCGGTCGAATCCGAGGGCGACACCAGCACATGCTTCGATTCCATGGTCGAGAGCTGCGAGAAGCTTGTCGTCAATCGGCACCTCTGGCAGGCCCAGCGTGCGGCGGGTTTCGAGGTCACTCGAGAAGCGCTGTCGGTGTACGTCGGGATCGCAGAGTTCGTTATAACCGTTCGCCAACTCGACTCCATCGATGAAGAGTTCGAATCTCTCGGCGACCGGCGTATCAGCTTGAGTAACGCGAGCGAGGGCACATTGGGATACTGGATAGTCAATCACGAAGGTCGGTCGTTGCCGGCCGAGTTGTGGTTCGATGAGCGTGGCAAATAGGAGGAGGAGCCAGTCATCTCGATCAAGATTCGCCTGGCTCTGATTCTGGATCACAATACTGTTCTGCGCCGCAACTGCGCCCAGCTCCGCGATGGTTGCTGTGTGAGGATCGACCCCTACGTGGTCTTCGAACAGCTGACGATAGGTGAGTCGTTCGGCCTGGGGGAGGTCGAGAAGCTCCCTGACCAGGTCGTCGATTTCATCCATCAACTGGTGGTGGTCGAAGCCATGCCGATACCACTCGAGCATAGTGAATTCGGGATTATGCGAACGGCCGGCTTCACCATCGCGGAAAGCTTTGCAGATCTGGTAGATCGAACCGCAGCCTGCGGCGAGAAGCCGCTTCATCGCGTACTCGGGTGAGGTCTGCAAAAAGAGGTTGCGGCCGTCCGGTGAGCCTGGGCCAAGGAATCGAGAGGTGAGGGTCGCAAGATAGGGATCAGTCACTGGAGCCGCAGCCAGCAGTGGAGTTTCAACCTCGAGTGCACCCCGCGCTGCGAAGAAATCTCGAGTTCGCCGAAGCAATTCGGCTCGCAGTCGTAGGTTCGCAAGTGGTGCCGTAGGGCGCCAGTCGGTCATTCCAAACGGGTTACTCTTCTTTCGCGCGGGAGGCGTACTCACCGGTCCGGGTGTCGATCTTGATCAGTTCGCCTTCCTGAATGAACAGGGGAACGCGAACAATAGCGCCGGTTTCGGTGGTGGCAGGCTTGTTGCCTCCGGAAGAGGTATCTCCCTTGAGTCCCGGGTCCGTCTCGGTAATCTTCAGAATGACGAAATTGGGTGGCGTCACCACGATGGGGTTGCCCTCCCAAGTTGTCACTGTGCAGATGTCCTCTTCCTTAAGCCATTGTGCGTCGTCCCCAACAGCTTCTTTGTCGGCCGCGATCTGCTCGTAGCTCTCCTGGTCCATGAAGTACCACATGCCGCCATCGCTGTAGAGAAACTGCATCTCGCTTTCGACGACGTCAGCGCCCTCGACCATGTCGGCTGACTTCATGGTCTTCTCGTTGACGCGGCCGTTCTTGAGGTTCTTGTACTTAATGCGCGTGAAGGCCTGGCCTTTGCCTGGCTTCACAAAGTCGGCGTCGACAATGGTGCAGGGATCCCCATCCATCGTGATTTTGAGCCCTGTCTTGACCTGGTTCAGGTTGTACGAAGCCATCTTTGTTTCTCCCTGTAGTTGCTTTCATCATACCGGAGCTGCGAGACTTCCCGACGTGACCGACATAGTTGTGGAACCCTGGCCGTCCGGCGAGTGGCGCTCACTCCTGGCGGACTCCGTGGTGAGCTTTGACGAGCTGCTGTCTGAGGTCGGTTTGTGTGTCCAAGATCTGGCCGGACAAACCGAAATCCTCGCTGCCACGGATCAATTCCCGGTGAGGGTACCACGAACCTTTATTTCGCGAATGAGGCGTGGAGACGTGAACGATCCTTTGTTGCGGCAGGTGCTGCCTACCGCGGATGAGGTATCGCAGATCGAAGGGTTTACTGACGATCCGCTCGGTGAGAGTGCGGCGAGGGTTCTTCCGGGTGCGCTACAGAAGTATCAAGGGCGGATGCTCATGGTCGCGACTGCCGCCTGCGCGGTGCATTGTCGCTATTGTTTTCGGCGCCATTTCCCCTTCGCGCGAGATCTCTGGGGACCGCAGCAACTCGATCGTCTCATGACCTTCCTGCAGACTCATTCGGACATCAGCGAGGTCATCCTCAGTGGGGGAGATCCTCTGGCTTTGCCGGATCATCAGTTGGCAAAGATGGCTTCGATGCTCGCCGAGGTCGGCTCGGTTGCTCGCCTGCGATTACACACGCGGCTTCCGGTCGCTATTCCTCAGCGAGTTGACCGGGATCTGGTTGCCTGGATGTCTCGTGTTCCGCTCAAAGTGATTGTCGTGTTGCACGCCAACCATCCCAACGAGCTGGATGGAGATGTCGAACGTGCCGCATCCGTACTCAGGTCTACTGGTGCCCTGATTCTCAATCAATCCGTTCTCCTTGCCGGTGTCAACGATAATGCGCCAACCCTTGCCGAACTCAGTCATCGTCTGGTTGATATCGGTGTGCTGCCGTACTATTTGCACCTTCTTGATCACGTCCAAGGTGCGGCTGGATTTGATGTCGGCGATGATCGAGCGAGAGAATTGCTGACTCAGCTGAGAGAGATGCTCCCGGGATATATGGTCCCTGAAATGGTTCGTGAAAGCGCCGGGGCAGCGTTCAAAACACCATTCGGAGAGGAAGCCGGGCCGTCTGGATGGTGAGATACTGTTGGCCGCGCGTGAGAGGAGGATTCGGCTTAGTGGGCTGCAGAATACGCGATCAGCGCAGATTCACCGTGTGGCTTCAGTCTCTCACTTGGCTCGTGATGCTTGCCGCAGTTGCATGCGCGCCTCCCGGCGGTGGCGTGGAACCGGCGCCAGTTGTAGATTCACCGCTGTGGAACGCAGACGACGTAGAGATCATCCAATGGCAGGCGGACCTGCCGAATTTTAATCCCGACGACGCGATCGAAGCGTCCGGCCTCGCCGTTTCAGACTCCTATCTCTACCTCGCGTCGGAGAAATATGCGTCCCTGCTGCAGTTACCGCTGGACAACCCGAGCACAGCCCGGGTCATCAGCCTTACTGTTCCGCCTCACAGCGAACTCGAGGGTCTTACCTTGGCTGATGATAGTTTGCTCGTCTGCGATGAGACACACGCCGCAGTCTACGAAGTACTGATCGGTGACGAGGCCGTGCTGGCCGAGGCCAAGCCGGGAGATTCACAACTCATTGCCACACAACTCGATCTTCCAGACCTTGGTGTTGTTGGTGGCAAGTTGGGATTTGAGGGCCTTGCGATCGATGTCAAAACTGGGGTCATCTATCTGATGCTCGAGCGCAGCGGAGACTCCAGCACTGGGTGCAGG
Source organism: bacterium (assembly GCA_024229275.1). Taxonomy (GTDB): domain Bacteria; phylum Acidobacteriota; class Thermoanaerobaculia; order Thermoanaerobaculales; family Sulfomarinibacteraceae; genus JAAESQ01. The sequence continues at coordinate 8,593 of JAAESQ010000745.1, forward strand.
TCCACGATCTATCGATTGCGACGCAACGGAGAAGCTTTAGAGGAGATTGCGCCACCGATCGAACTCGAACTCGAGAACTGCACCTGGCGGCACACAGGTCTCGACTTTGTCAGTGACAAACTTGTGGCGCTCAAGACCAGTTACCCAGGTTTCGAATACCAGATCGTAGAGATTGACCCCCAGGACGGGTCATCGTTGC
>JAAESQ010000746.1 GCA_024229275.1 bacterium
CGTTGTCCGGTAGCCCACCGTTACTTCGGCGCCGAGTTTCGATTCCGCCGTTTCTAGCATCAGCGGTGGTTCTTCTGTGGCAAAATCCTGCACCATTGCGATAACTTCAACCTTACCCTCGTAGCCACCAAAACGAGCGCGAATGTCCCCGAATCGGTTGGTCACAGTGAAGGTGCCGCCTTCAGCGACTGAGCCGAGCCATGTCATCTTTCTGACTTGGTGATCCCTTGGCTTAGTTGGCTCTGTCACTTCCTCGGCGGCAATTGCCCCGCCCCAGAGAAGCAGAAACAGAATTGCGCACAGACATGAATGGGACCTGAAGTACATGATTGCAGTTGATCCTCTCAAGGTGCTAGTAGCAGTCGGAGCTTAGCATTGCTGTGCAAGTTCCGGATATCTCCGCTGGAGTCTCGAAGTGTGTCAATGATGATAATATTCGCTTGGACGCCAGAACCAAGAGTTCCATTTGCTGAGGGGAGTCGATCAGAGCTATTGTTGTTGGTGAAAGGCCGGTGACAGCAAACGAATCCTGAAGCGCTCGGAGTTCCTCGCCAAGGCACGCTCAGATGCGGTGGGCAGCACCGAACAGACGCCAAGGAGGTCCGCCTTCAGCAGAAGGGATGTGCCGATGCCTGCAACGGGAATTCGGACGGTCCGCCTGGCAAAATGCAAAACAACTATCCTTGCTTTTAGTTCCAACAGGTTCAGAGTCACCTATAGAGATAATCGAATCAGGATCGTGGTCGACAACGACAACGACAACGACAACGACAACTACGTCACCGTTGGGCAAAAGGACCAGCATGTCGCCTACAAGGCGCAGCTCCTTGGCGGAATGGTCCTCGAGGAGGAGCGAAAGGGAGATGTCGCATTCGAAGAGAGCTTCTATATCGACTGGGAGGATGAGATGGATCTCCCGACACTTGTCCTGAAGCAGCCGGCCACAGACATCATCCGGGAATATGTCACTGGACAACGCATCGAACTGGCAACCGAGGACGTGTCCGAGTATCGTGTGGTCTACGGCGACGGAGTGGAGGCCATTTTCGAGCGCATAGAAGGCGGTTTCGATTTCTCTTTCAGTACAGGATTCTACGGCTCCTTCTGGAGGGATGAGGATGACTCATACACCATCAAATTCAAGGGTGATCGGCTGAAGCCAACAGAAGAGGCCTATCACTCACAGTCGAAATTCGTTGTCTCCAGGTCAAAGTACAGCGGCAACCTGTTGCTGGTACTCCAAGAAGAGGCGAGAGTTCATTTGCGGTGAGTGCAGTTTCGGAAGTGGTCCACCATCAAAGCCAATGATCTTCTTATAAATCACACCGCACACCCCCAGAACTGAGCCTCCGCCTCGTCATACTCGCCTGTCCAGGTGATGATGCCGGAGACACCTGAGTTCTCTGCCCTCCAATTCGCGAAGCGAATTGCCAATCAAAAAGCTCCCTTCAGCAATCGGCGACAACTACCCGAGCCAGCGTTCCATGCCTTCGTGCTGTCTTCACTTCGTGCTCTCAGCGCGCTTGGTGGTTCAAAACTCACGCTCGTTTCAGTATGCGAGCTCGCCGCCCTCCGCAACCAAATCACTCACCCGCTTTCTCGAAGCATTTCAGACATCGATCAACGGTTCCAAGCTAGACTCGTTCGGTGCCTTTGGTGGCCGTTCTTGCGACCGCCGGAAAAGGAGCTGGACGATGCGTCGGATGAGCGTGGTTGCAGTCGTCGGTACGTTGATGTTTGGGTTCTTCACGTCTCCTTGCGTGGTTGCTGAAGTTGCCGAAGAGCCACGCATGGTCTCAGAGACCTTTTCCGGATTGAAGCTGCGTGGCATCGGACCGGCTTTCATGTCGGGACGCATTTCTCAAGTGGCGAAAGATCCGTCCGATTCCAGTGTCTGGTACGTAGCGGTTTCGTCGGGTGGTGTTTGGAAGACCGTCAACACCGGCACTACGTGGAAGCCGATCTTTGACCACTACGGCGCCTACTCGATCGGTTCTGTCGCCGTGGATCCGAAGAACCCGCATGTGGTCTGGGTAGGCACCGGAGAGGGAAACAGCCAGCGCAGCGTTGGTTGGGGCGACGGCATCTACAAGAGTCTCGACGGCGGCGAGTCTTTCACGAACATGGGTCTCAAGACATCTGAGCACATCGGACAGATCGCCATCGATCCGCGCGATTCGGACATCGTCTGGGTGGCGGCGCAAGGATCGCTATGGAAGGCCGGTGGCGATCGTGGACTCTACAAGACAATCGATGGTGGCGAGACTTGGGAGCGTCTTCTGCACATCAGTGATAACACCGGGATCGCCGATGTCGTCCTCGATCCTCGCAACCCGGATGTCGTCTACGCCTCCTCCTATCAGCGGCGTCGTCGGGTATGGACTCTGATTGCCGGTGGTCCGGAGTCCGGAATTCACAAGTCGACGGACGGTGGCAGAACCTGGCGCAAGCAGAGTAAGGGATTGCCGTCGGTCCATCTTGGCCGAATCGGACTGGCGGTATCGCCGATCGATCCTGACGTGGTCTACGCGATCATCGCTGCAGAAGGAGACCACAGCGGTTTCTACCGCTCTTCGAACCTTGGCGAGACGTGGGTGAGGATGAGTGACTACAGTGTTGTTGATCCTCAGTACTACCAGAGAATCTACCCGGATCCCCATCGCTTTGACCGTGTCTACTCAATGGATGTCATCATGCACGTGACGGAGGACGGAGGAAAGACGTTTTCGCGCGTCGACAACAGTGCGCGCCATGTCGACAACCACTGCATGCTGTTTGACGCAGACAACCCGAACTATTTGTTGGTGGGTGGAGACGGAGGTCTCTACGAAAGCTGGGATAGAGGTAAGACGTATCGGTTCATCGACAACCTGCCAGTGACCCAGTTCTACCGGGTTGCGGCCGACAATGATCTTCCCTTTTACAACGTCTACGGAGGTACCCAAGACAACTCGACGCAGGGTGGGCCGTCCCGAACACTCAATCGCTCGGGCATCCGCAACAGCGATTGGTTCATCACTGTGGGGGGTGATGGATACCAGACGCGGATCGACCCAGACGATCCCAACATCCTGTACTCGATGTATCAGTATGGGGGCTTGATTCGCTACGACCGTAGGAATGGCGAACTGGTCGACATTCAACCGCAGCCCGGTGTTGACGACGAGCCTCTTGTTTGGAACTGGGACTCTCCATTGCTGATCAGTCCGCACTCAGGGTCGCGACTCTACTTCGCTGCCGACCGTTTGTTCCGCAGCGATGATCGGGGCGACTCGTGGACTGCCGTGAGCCCGGATCTCACGCGCAACGTCAATCGTGACGAGCTTCCGGTCATGGGTCGTGTCTGGAGCGTGGATGCGGTCTGGAAGAACGTTTTCACTTCCATCTACGGCAACATCGTGGCCCTGGATGAATCCACTCTCGTAGAGGGCCTGATCTACGTCGGCA
>JAAESQ010000747.1 GCA_024229275.1 bacterium
TAGGGTGAGCTTTCCTGGCGGAGATGCTCACGAGGGGGCAAAATAGTGCCTAGTTGGACGAAAATCAACCATTTATCGGAGGTTTTCTGCGCGGGCAGCAGAAAATTCGCTGATCCGGGCTAAAATTCGATACCCTGGTGCATCAGGCTGGATTCAGCCTGGACCCTGATCGAAGTCCGTGGCGGCGGAGCGCAAGTTGCATTAATTCCTCGAGCAACTCGGGGAAATCGAGGCCAGTTAACTGCCATAGGCGCGGATACATCGAAATAGGGGTGAAACCGGGAATTGTATTGACTTCGTTGATCAGAAAGTCGTTGCTTGAGCGCTCGAGAAAGAGATCGACTCTCGCCATACCCGAGCACCCCAGGGCGGCGAAAGCCTCAGTTGCGAGTCGACGCGCTTGAACTGCTTCATCCTCCGAAACTGGAGCGGGTGCGAGGAGTTGGCAGCTGTCGTCGAGGTACTTGTCTTCGTAGCTGTAGAACGTATCGCCGGGCACGACCTCGCCGGGAATTGAAGCGCGGGGCTCCTCATTGCCGAGCACTGCAATCTCGATCTCTCTCGCATCAATGCCAGCTTCTATAACCAGCCGATCATCGTGGTTGAGAGCAATCTCAACACCTCTGTCGAGGTCATCCAGGCTTCCAACTCTGGAAATACCCACTGACGAACCCAGCCGTGCAGGCTTGACGAAGAGCGGTAAAGCCAGAGTCTTGGCTCGCGCGCGAACACCGTTGGGATCGTTCTTCCATTGATAGCGGTCTGTCTCAACCCAGGGTCCTGTCGGCAGGCCGGCTTGCACGATGAGCCTTTTGGTGAGGGCCTTGTCCATGCATACCGCTGACGCGGAGTGGTCGCAGCCGACGTATGGCAGGTCGAGAGCCTCGAAGAGACCCTGCATCACGCCATCCTCACCGAACGGGCCGTGGAGCATAGGAATGACGACGTCAATCTTCTCTTCAATGAGGCGGCTATCGAGACGTTGTGCCCCCTCGAATGACAGCACCTCGTCAGCACGGTCCTTGGATTGCTCGAGAACTCGCCATGAGGTGTCTGCATTTGCCCAGCGGCCACTGCGGTCAACTGCCATCGGCAAGACCTCATGCCGATGGCAGTCGATACCCCGCCAGACAGCTCTCGCAGAGACGACGCTAACGTCATGCTCACCCGAGCGCCCTCCAAAAACGAGGGCGATACGCATAAAGCCTACGATTCCTTGCCTAGCAGCATCGCGGCGAATTTGTTGAACGCGCCCGCTTCCTTGAATGCGAGGATCTTCTCGATCTCGCCGGCATCCAGGTACATGCCGCTGCACGACAGGCAGCTATCGACTTCGACATCGCGATAGTGAATGGCCTCTAGGTGCCCGCCGCACTTCGGGCATCTCATGTAGTGACGCTTCTTAGCTTCCTCCCGTTCTTCCGAGGCGGTTTCCAGAGCCGCTGCATCGCGCAACTTCTTGAGCCGCATAAGCTCTTGTTGAACGAAGTATTCTTCTTCTTTCTCACTCGGTTTGTTGATCATCAAAAACCTCCCGTAGGCAGGATTGTAACCCGATTCTCGAACGCTACCGCGAGACGCGTTCGGTCTGGGGTTGAACGGGTGTACGATCATCAGATGGACCACGTTACAACTGGACTCGAAGTGCTCTGCGAATCGCCGGAGCTTGTCGCTGGGCGGCCGTCGGCTCTCCTCGCCAATCACGCAGCAGTGACGCGGAAGTTGGAACCGGCGCGGACCGCGCTGATGGGTTCAGGAGTGGGCTCGCTCATCAAGCTCTTCGCACCGGAACATGGACTCGAAGGTGTGGCACAGGATATGGAGACGGTTGAACACGCCGAAGACCCGTTGACCGGACTCCCGGTGATCTCGTTATACGGTAGCGAGGCGCGATCGTTGGCGCCGACTCGTGAAGCGCTGAAGGGTGTCGAGGTCCTTATCGTAGACGTGCCTGACATTGGCACTCGCTATTACACCTTCGCGGCGTCGCTTGACGCCGCGATGGCGGTCTGTGAGCACACCGGGGTGGAAGTGATCGTGCTCGATCGTCCAAATCCACTCGGTGGAGTATTGCGTGAGGGTGGAATGGTGCGACGGGGCTTCGAGTCCTTCGTTTCCCAGGTGCCGACTCCTGTGCGCCACGGTATGACCTTGGGAGAGATTGCTCTGCTACTACAGTCGCAGCGTTACCCAAATCTCGAACTTATGGTTGCGCCTTGCCGAGGATGGAGGCGTCAGTCCTGGATAAATGAGACTCATCTCCAGTGGGTTCCGCCTTCGCCCAATATGCCCACCCTCGACACAGCGACGATCTATCCCGGGATGTGCCTGATCGAAGCAACGACGCTCTCCGAAGGACGGGGCACGACCCGACCGTTTCACCTCGTTGGCGCGCCGTGGATTGACGGCGGCGTACTGACCGAACGGCTCAGAACGCTTGCAATTCCCGGGATTGGATTTCGCGCGGCGACGTTTCGTCCGATGTTCGGCAAACACGCCGGAGAGGTCTGCTCGGGGATTGAACTCTTCGTGCTTGATCGAGAGGTGCTGCGGCCTCTGGAACTCGGTCTACTGGTCCTCAAGACCATCATCGGTCTCTACCCTGAGTCATTTCGTTGGCGCGCAGAGCCGTATGAGTTCGTCTCCAACCGGGAGGCTATAGACATTCTGACTGGTTCCGAGCAAGCGCGCGAGATCCTGGAGCATAGTCAGCCCCTTGAACCGCTACTTGAGCAGTGGAAGGGCGAGGTCGAGGAGTTTGAAAACAGACTTGAGGGGATTATGCTGTATCGTGACTTCTAAGAATCGTAATCGACTCTGTGCAACTTACAATTTCCTCAACCGTTCGATTTCGGCAATTACCATATCGGAAGCGCTCTTCACTTCCTCGGCAGTTGTTGAACGCCCGAGGCTGAAACGAAGAGAAGCCTGCGCAAGATCAGCGGGCACGCCCATCGCCCGAAGAACATGAGAAGGCTCAGCATTGGAACTCGAACAAGCCGAGCCTGAACTCGCCGCAAGTTCGACCAGTGCAGCTTGCAAGGCGTTGCCCTCGACACCCTCAAAGGTGATGTTGGTGGTGTTGGGCAGACGGGGAGCATCTTCACCGTTGATCCGACAACCGGGAAGTTCGGTGGTAATGCTCAGTTCCAGATGGTCACGGAGTTGGCGTTGCCGCCGAGGCTCTCCTTCGAGCATATCGAGGGCGATGCCGATGGCACTAGCCATGCCAACGATGGCAGGCACATTGGCGGTGCCTGCGCGCATTCCGGACTCCTGCCCTCCTCCGTGCAAACCAGGCACCGGCGAGATTGGAGGTCGCCGCCTGCGAATGTAGAGCGCGCCGGCCCCTTTCGGACCGTAGAACTTGTGGGCCGATAGCGAGAGCAGGTCGATCCCGAGATCTTTGACGCTGACGTCTATTTTGCCGATCGCCTGCGCCGCGTCGCAGTGCATCAAAGCGTCAGCTTCGTGGGCCATGCGGCTGATCTCGGCGACCGGTTGGATCACGCCAGTTTCACTGTTGGCAGCCATGATGCTGACGAGAAGTGTGTCATCCCGCAGCGCTTGGGCTAGTTCATCAAGATCTACGAGTCCATCTGGGGCCACACTCACGACAGTCAATTTGAATCCGCGTCGCTCGAGTTCGCGAAGTGGCGCCAGGATCGAACTGTGTTCTGTGGACTGCGTCACTATGTGGCGACGAGAGGTTGCTGCCTCGGTGACACCCTTCAGCGCGAGGTTGTTTGCTTCCGTAGCCCCAGAGAGAAAGGTGATTTCGGAACTCCTTTGGGCGCCGATCGACTGTGCGACTCGACGCCGCGCTTGCTCGATTGCTTCGAATGCCTCCCTCCCTGCTCGATGATTCACGCTCGAAGGGTTGGCAAA
>JAAESQ010000748.1 GCA_024229275.1 bacterium
ATCAACTCGTCATGGACTTGGAGCAGCAGGATCTGTTCGGGATAATCCTCTCTCAGTCTCCGGTCGATCGTGATCATCGCTTTCTTGATCAGATCCGCAGCACTTCCTTGCACTGGTGTATTGATCGCAACTCGCTCGGCCGCTGCTCGTTGCATGAAGTTGCCGCTTGCAAGATCAGGTACCGGCCGGTGACGCCCGAGCAGCGTCTCTACATATCCCTTCTCCTTCGCTGCAGCCAGGGTGGCCTCTCGATACTCCTCAATCTCAGGGAATCGTTCCTTGTACCGTGCAATGTAGTCTGCTGCTTCAGTGCGTGAGATGCGTTGCGTCTGGGCGAGACCAAAGGCACTCTGCCCGTAGACGATTCCGAAGTTGACCGCCTTGGCAATCGAGCGCTGTTCCCGGCTGACCTCCGAAGCCTCGACATCAAACAGTCCAGCTGCGGTCTGTGTATGAATGTCCTCGCCAAGAGCAAACGCTTCGGCAAACCCGCCTTCTCCTCCGCACAGATGCGCAAGCACTCGGAGTTCAACCTGTGAGTAGTCAGCCGAAAGCAACAAGCGACCTTCAGGGGCGATGAACGCACTTCGAATTCTGCGCCCTTCAGCAGTCCGCACGGGAATGTTCTGAAGGTTGGGGTCGGTAGACGCGAGCCGGCCCGTAGCGGCGGTGGTTTGCGAGAAATTGGTATGAATCCTTCCTGTCTCCGGATGCACCAGATTGGGGAGAGGATCAACATAGGTGTTCTTCAACTTCACCAGTCCTCGGTAGTCGAGAATTGCCTGGGGCAGAGGGTGCTGCATGGCCAACTCAGTGAGCACTGCTTCATTCGTCGATGGGCCGGTCTTGGTCTTCTTCACGACGGGGAGTCCGAGATGGTCGAATAACACAGTACGAAGCTGCTTCACGGATCCGATTGCGAATTCCTCACCCGCAAACTCCCAGCACAATGCCTCAGCTTCTCTGATTCGCTCAGTGAGTTCCTTGGAAAGCGCACCGAGCAATTTGCTGTCGATGGCGATACCGTTCCTCTCCATTCTCGCGAGTACGCTCAATAATGGGAGTTCAAGGTCTCGATACAGGGAGTCAAGCTGGGCTTCCTCAAGCTCCGGCGTGAGCTTGCGATCGAGCAACCACGTTACATGTG
>JAAESQ010000749.1 GCA_024229275.1 bacterium
ATGCTTCCACTGGCTCTTGGTCACGCTTCGGTCCTTGGGGCAAGAATCTCCAGGGATACCGTTCGGTACAGTGCAGGCAGGTGACTTTGAGTCTAAATTTCCGGGTCTACGCCAGAATCTGTGGGTGAATCGAGGACGGAAGAGTGCGTGACCGGTTGGATTTTATGAGGCATAACTCGGGCGTTCGATGGGTTTTGAAAAGGGCTGCCCTGGCGGCAGATCCCGTCAGGGCAGCGGTGCGTCCTCGACGCGCCCTCGACTTGGCTATCCCTCGTCGAGTTGCTTCCCAGCAGAGCTCAATTCCGTTTCACCAAGCAACAACAAGTCTATCAAGCTTGAGTCGGGAACAAACAAGTACACGGCTGCGAGATTTCCAGTTATGGATGGTGTTGCGAAGCATCATCCAGCCGGAGTCCCACAACCGTGCAACTGAAAACTATCCTCAATCACGTCGAGAGGCACAAGTCGTTCGTTTACCAAGAGGCACGATGGGCCGATCCAGAGACCAAGACCGAGATCGAAATACTGATCGAGCCCCGAGCGAACGGCCGTGCGATCTGCTCAGGCTGCGGGAAGGCAGCGCCTGGCTACGATCATTTGCCGACCCGGCGGTTCGAGTTTATCCCACTATGGCAGATCGCGGTGTACTTCATGTATGCCATGCGACGCGTCGATTGCCCGGCGTGTGGCGTGAAGGTGGAGCAAGTTCCCTGGTGCGATGGCAAGAATCAGTTGACCACGACGTACCGTTGGTTTTTGGCGGGCTGGGCCAGGCGGCTCTCGTGGAAAGGGGTTGCCGAGGCCTTTGGAACGACATGGCAGAACGTATTCCGCTCGGTAAAACACGCCGTTTCGTGGGGGTTGGCGCACCGCGACCTGGAAGGCATCGAGTCGATCGGCGTCGACGAAGTCCAATGGCAACGAGGCCACAAGTATTTGACGCTGGTCTATCAGATCGACGACGGCTCGAAGCGGCTGTTATGGATTGGCAAGAACCGCACGACCAAGACCTTTCTGCGATTCTTCCGCATGCTCGGCAAGGAACGTTCAGGCAAACTAAAGTTCGTGTGCAGCGACATGTGGAAGCCGTACTTGAAAGTGATTGCCAAGAAAGCCGGCGGTGCGATCCACGTGCTGGACCGGTTTCATATTATGCAGAAGATGAACAAGGCGATCGACGAGGTTCGGGCTGGCGAGGCAAGACAACTGAAGGAAGATGGCTACGAGCCGGTGCTCAAGCACTCGCGATGGTGCCTGTTGAAGCGCCCGGAAAACCGGACCGACAAGCAGACGGTGAAACTTTCCGAGTTGCTTCAGTACAACCTGCGGAGTGTGCGGGCTCACTTGCTGCGGGAAGATTTCCAACAGTTCTGGGAGTACGTGAGCCCTGCATGGGCCGGAAAGTTCCTCGACCAGTGGTGTACGCGAACGATGCGGAGCAAACTCGAACCGATGAAGAAAGTCGCTCTCACCTTACGCAACCACCGGGAGTTGCTTCTCAACTGGTTCCACGCGAAAGGAGCCCTTTCCAGCGGAACCGTCGAGGGATTCAACAACAAAGTCAAACTGACCACGAGAAAATCGTACGGCTTTCGTACCTACGAAGCCATTGAAATCAGCCTCTATCACAACCTCGGAGCCCTCCCCGAACCAGATTTCACCCACAGATTCTGGTGAGGAGGCAAATGATTGGACTGGACGAGCCTGGACCGGGCAGCGGAGTCTTCCACTTCAGGTTGCTGGATTCACTCCAGGTGACCGGCACGTTCGTGTCGGGGCTGATTCCCGATCCGTCCGGGCCGCGAAGGCGGGGCCAGTCTGCAGCGGCAAACGGGCTGCCTGCAAGGAGGCAATGCAGGATGAGCATC
>JAAESQ010000750.1 GCA_024229275.1 bacterium
ATCATCGCAGCAGAGATACATCTCGTCAGGCGATTCAAGCCTGGATTCTGGGCCTCGCTGGAGGCGAATTACTACACCGGAGGAAGGCAGACCATCGCAGGAGAAAAGCTAGTCGATCTTCAACGCAACTCGCGATTCGGCGGCACGGTCGTCGTACCGTTCAAGGGACGCCACGCCGTCAAGTTAGGCTACAGCGCAGGCGTCACGACCGACTTCGGCACTGACTTCAACCAGTTCCTGGTGAGCTACCAGATGCTTTTTTGAGAGGATGGTGCTCATGTGGGGAGTACGATTGTCGTCCATCACCATTTAGCGCAAATGGCGCTCCCCGGGGTGCGCCGTTGGAGGTTTCATGAAACACGGTATATCCAGTCAACGTCGTCTGCTTGTTGCAGTTTCAATATCGGTCGTTCTTTTGGTAGCAGTTACCCCGGTAGCTCTGGCATCGAGCAATGAGCAGCCTGTGCCGCGTCTCGTCCTCCAGATAACAGTCGATCAACTTCGCGCCGACATGGTTGAGCGGGTATTTGACCGCCTTGGTCCCGGCGGCTTCCGCCTTCTGTATGAGCAGGGCGCGGTGTATGCCACTGCTCATCACGGGCACGCCGCTACCGAAACCATCGTCGGCCACACGACCCTGGCCACTGGTGCCGACCCGTCGGTCCACGGAATGGTCGGCAACATCTGGCTGGACCGGGAGACAGGGCTGTTGGCCTACAACATCGAGGACTAACGCTATCCTCTGCTGACTGCAGGGGCAGGTATCAATCAGGACACTGAAATCGACCCAACCCAGAAGGCTGCGAGCACGCAAGGCCGGTCTCCTCACGCGATCCTCGTTTCCACTCTTTCAGATGAGCTGGCCCTCTTCACCGACGGCCGATCGAAGGTCTTCGGCGTGTCAGTCAAGGATCGCGGCGCGGTCTCCATGGCCGACCACGCCGGCAAGGCATTCTGGTTTTCCAAGGCTGCGGGTGAGTTCGTCACCAGCTCGTACTACTACGACGCCTATCCAGACTGGGTGGAAGAGTGGAACGCTCAGCGTTTGGCAGCATCCTACGGTGACACAGCGTGGGAGTTGTTGCACGAACGCACAGACTACCTCTTCGGTGACAAAGACGACATGCCGTGGGAAACAGAATTTCCCGGCTACGGTCGCGTCTTCCCCCATCCCTTCGGAGATGCCGACGGCCGTTTGTTTACGACTCTGCTGACGCTCAGCCCGGTCGGAGACCAGCTCACGCTCGATTTCGCAAAGGCAGTGGTGCTCAACGAGAAGCTCGGGACCGACGACGTCCCCGACTACCTCTCCGTCAGCTTCTCGTCCACCGACTATGTGGGCCACGTCTTCGGGCCCTCGAGCCTGGAAAGCGAAGACTGCCTGTTCAGGCTCGACCGTATGCTCGCGGACCTGTTGGCCTTCATCGACGATGCGGTGGGACTCGACCGGACCGTAGTCGTCTTGTCGGCCGACCACGGCGCCGCCGAGGTCCCCGGACGTTTGGCCGAGTTTGGAATCGACGCGGAGTACTTTGAGCCGCTGGAGATTGACCGAGAGGTTGCGATCGAGGCCTTGAAGAAACGCTTCGGCATCGCTGAAGAGCTGGTCGCCGGCTTCCATCACCCCTATCTGTACTTGAATCAAGGGGTGATCGCGGAAAGAAAACTCGACCTGGGCGAGGTCGCACGGGCTGTGGCGACTCAGCTCAACGCGTTCAATGGTGTTTTCTTGGCGCTGCCCAGCGTCGATCTGCGCGAAGGGCGGGTGCCCGACACCGCCTTGGTGCGGTCCATTCTGCGCAACTACAACCCCAAGCGGTCGGGCGACATCTACCTGGTCCTCGACCCGCACTGGTTCATTAACGACTTCGACGGCCTGACGGTGGCCGCGAGCCATGGCTCGCCGTGGCGCTATGACAGCTACGTGCCGGTGGTCTTTATGGGCCCAGGCATCAAAGCCGCACGCCACGTCCGACCAGTCGAGACCATCGACGTGGCACCGACACTGGCGCGGCTCCTGCGCATCAAGGCGCCATCTGGCGCGCGCGGTGCTCCATTGATCGAAGTGTTCAGTGGCGACGTCACGTGTTCGTCCATCGAGAATCCCTGACCTCCGGGCAAAGGCGTACCTGGGACCCCACAGAAGCGGGCCTACACCTCAGCCATTTGGTACACGCCGTAGACGCTTCCCGTCGAGGGGAGTGTTTGCGAGAATAGAGTTTCATCCGTCGAATGTGCGTCCTAAGGAGGGCCCGATGAAGAAAACTGCGTTGGTTGTCTGTTTCGTAAATGTCGTTGTATTGGGAATCATGGCGATTCCATTGGCTGCCAACGAAACCGTCGGACTACCGGCGCCCAGCGGCGAGGCGGTCGGGACCTTCCCG
>JAAESQ010000751.1 GCA_024229275.1 bacterium
CATTTCGCGTACCTCGCATGTGACTGGTATTGCCCGCACACACATGCAAGATAGCGAGAAGACTGACCCCTCAAGTGACTTAGGGGCACTTAGGGTGAGTTGGAGGCAGTTGGCTTCGTTCCCCGCGGAAGGATCTGCGACCAGACCCCCTCAGGGAAGTCGAGGATGGAAAAAACGTGCGTTTGTCGAGATAAGCGATCACATCGGATGCTCCCGTCTGCCACCGTCGCGCTTAGCCATTCATGTATAAGTCAGGGTTCCTGGGAATGACGAAGAGTGAGGCTTCTTTCGAGGTAGGGTTGATTTCTTACTGACGAAAGGAGCGAGCGTTATGGGTAAGCGATCGGATTTATCGATTTCTCAGCGTCGAGAGGTTGTTCTGATGTTGTTGCGTCGGGAGGAACCGGCGGCGAAACTGGCGAGGCGGTACGGTGTCTCGGAGCAGACACTGTATCGATGGCGGGATGAGTTTCTGGCGGGTGGCGAGGCAGCTCTTGGCTCATCCAAGGGGCAGAATGACCCGCGAGATCGACAGATTCATCAACTGCAGAAAGAACTGATGGAGCGGGATCAGGTGATCGGTGAACTGACGATCGCCAACCGCGTCCTAAAAAAAACGGCGGACGGCTTGTACTGAACGAAACGATTCGCCGGGACGTCACAACAATGATGGAGGAAACGACCGGAGTTCGAGTGACCGGGGTGCTGCGGGCGTTGGAGCTTCCGACGTCGACGTGGTATCGCAAGCCGATCCCGGCAGATCAACGCCGTCGTCCCGGCCCCGCGCCGAAGCCTATCCCGGTGGAGGTGGAAGAGGCCGTGGTGAAGATGGCCACCGGGAATCCCTGGTACGGCTACCATCGGATTGCCGTGATGTGCCGTCGGGAAGATGATCCTGTGACGGACCCCCAGGCGTACCGAGTGATGAAAGTTCACGATCTGCTACACAAACCTCGCCCGTACAAGGCCGAACTGTACCAGGCCTCGAAGCTCTACGAACTGTTGCCACAAGGGCCCAACGAACTCTGGCAGATGGACGTGACCTACATCCACATTCCCGGCTTCGGCTGGTGGTACGCGGTGACCGCGATCGACTACTTCTCCCGGTATCTGCTGGCTTGTCACCTGACGAACAGCTACAGTGCGGTCGAGGCAATCAAGGCACTGGAGATCGCTCGACAAGAGGCGGAACGACTATCTGGCCCTTTGAAGAAGCGTCCGTTCCTGGTGACCGACAACGGTCCGTCATTCATCGCCCGGCGATTTCAGCGATTCGTCGATGACGTGTACACGCACGTGCGGATTCAATATCGTACACCGACGCAGCTCGGGCTGCTGGAACGGTTTCACAAGACTTTGAAGGTGGAAGAGGTTTACTGGCGTCTCTACGATAGCCCGGCCCACTGCCGTGAATGCCTGGAAGAATTCCGCCAGCGTTATAATGATCGTCGTCCGCACTGGGCGCTGGTACCTGAGGAGGGCGGCGATCCCTTGGTACCCGCCGAGGTGTATCGCGGAGATCGGGCTGTTCGGATTCCACGTTGGCAAGGCTGGGCGAAAGGTGCGAAGGCGAAACTGGACAAGATGATGATGGGCGAAGCGGCTTAATCGACAAGACAAGCCATACCGGCAAATCAGAGCTTCGGTTTTCGAGGCATAGCAGGGAGTTCAATGGGATTTGAAAGGAAAGAACGCCCCGGCTCGTTTGATCGGCCGAGGCGTCCGCGGTGCCATTGACGCACCCTGACCTGGCTATCCCTCGTGGGGTTGCTCCTCAGCAGAGCCCCACTCCGTTTCGCCAGGCACCGAAACCATAGCACACGTGAACCGACAAAGAACGAACGATTTACGAAGCCTCACACAGAATCAACTTCTGAGATTCCACTTGAACTGCGAGCCAAGACACGAAGCCTCACACAGAATCAACTTCTGAGATTCCACTTGAACTGCGAGCCAAGACAAAAGCAGTCCCGCAAGTTGTCGATGTCCGTGATGTGGTGG
>JAAESQ010000752.1 GCA_024229275.1 bacterium
AAGAACAGCTGGGGAAGAAACTCAATCGTCAGATTGTTGGATCCCTGGTCGGTTGCGTGCACTGCGGGATGTGCAACGAGGCGTGTCACTATGTGCTCGCGCATCCTGATGATCCAAAAATGACGCCCAGCTACAAGGCAGACCAAGTGCGCAAGCTGTTCAAGGCAAACCATGATTGGACAGGCAGCGTATTTCCTTGGTGGGTTGGCGCCGACAAGGTGCCTTTGAACGACGACGACCTCGAGGTTTTGAAGGACATCGCGTTCGGTACCTGCACCAATTGCCGCCGTTGCACGATCAACTGCCCCATGGGCGTCGACACTGCAACGCTCAACCGCGTCATGCGTGGTCTTTTGACAAACGTCGGCGTCATGCCGGAAGGCGTTCGTGTGGTGTCGAAGGATCAGTGGGAACTCGGAAACCAGATGGGCGTCCTGAAAGAGGACTACGTCGATACCCTTGAATGGATGTCGGAGGAACTCGAAGAGGACCTTGGACACAACAAGGCCGAGATTCCGATCGACAAGAAGGGCGCCAAGATCGCTTATTCGATCAATCCGCGTGAGGTCAAGTACGACCCGCGGACAATCAAGAAGGCGGCTCTCATCTTCTACGCTGCGGGCGAGGACTGGACAATGACGACCGAAGGATGGGATCAAACCAACTTCGGCTTGTTCTCCGGTGATGATGGACTCGGCGGTGCTTGCGGAAAACGTGTCTATGACGAGGTTGCCGAGATAGGTGCTGAGCGACTCGTGATCTCCGAGTGCGGCCATGGCTACCGGTCAACGCGCCACGAAGCCGTCAACTGGTCCGGTAATCCTGTCGAATTTACGATGGAAAGCTCGGTCATGACCATGATCCGCTACATCAAAGAAGGAAAGATCAAGGTCGACAAGAGCAAGAACTCTGAACCCGTCACCTATCATGACTCGTGCAATCTGGCCCGCAGTTGCGGTATTTATGAAGAGCCGCGCGAGCTTTTGAATATGGTGGCCACTGACTTCCGGGAGATGACGCCAAATCGGACAGAGAACTACTGCTGCACTGGTGGTGGTGGTGCTATGTCAATGTCCGAGTACGCGCCGAAGCGGCTTTCTTCAGGCAAAATTAAAGCCAAGCAGATTGCCGATACCGGCGCCAAGATCGTCGTCACCTCCTGTCACAACTGCGTCGACGGGTTGGCTGATGTGATCAAGCACTATGACCTCGGCTGCACAGTCGTCCAACTGGTCGACTTGGTTGCCGATGCCCTGATCCTTCCGGAACTCGACGATGATGCCAAGCCGACTGAAACGCCGGTTGCCGAAGCTGCTACCGCTGCTGCGGCCGAAGCTGCACCGCTGGCCGGGCGGAAGATCCTCGTCGTCGATGACGAGCCTGACGTGAGGGAGTTCCTCAAGACGGTCTACGAAGACGCTGGAGCGGAGATTCTCGAAGCCGAGGATGGCGAAGAGGCTCTCAAGATCGCCGCAGCGGAGAAGCCCGACCTGATCAGCCTGGATCTCTCGATGCCGGGCAAGGACGGAGTCCAGACCTTCTACGAATTGCGGAAGACAGAAGCTACCGAGGAGATTCCGGTATGCGTTGTCACGGGTCACCCAGAATTCCGCCAGGTAATCTATGAACGACCTGTTCCTCCGCCGGAAGGCTATCTCGAGAAGCCAGTCGATCAGGAGAAACTTGTTGCCTACGTGGCACATATTCTGGAGGCTGGCGACGAGCAAGAGAACTAGCTTGCTGGGACATCCCCGCATCCGTCGGGCGTTTGCCCGGCGGGTGCGTTTTTCATGAGGAGGGCAGATGGCCCCGAAGATCGATGTCGAAACTTGGGAACGGATTGGTCCAACATCGGAACTGCGCTACCAGCAGTATTGGGAGGAGATGCCCTGCTACCTCTCGCTGCACGATCGCGACTTCCGCATCATCGACGGCAATCGTAGGTTCCGTACAGATTTCGGGGAATGCATCGGCGAGTACTGCTACAAGGTCTACAAGGGACGCGATGAAGTCTGTCCCAATTGCCCAGTTGAAGAGACGTTTGAGGATGGCACGAGCCACGGTAGTGAGCAGTTGTTGACGACGGTTTCGGGGCAGCAAGTTCCGGTGATG
Source organism: bacterium (assembly GCA_024229275.1). Lineage (GTDB taxonomy): Bacteria > Acidobacteriota > Thermoanaerobaculia > Thermoanaerobaculales > Sulfomarinibacteraceae > JAAESQ01. The sequence continues at coordinate 2,113 of JAAESQ010000752.1, forward strand.
GTGCATACCATGCCGATCCGCGACGACAGCGGGGATGTTGTCGCTGTGATGGAAATGCACACTGACATCGGAGAAGTGAAGCATCTTCAGCAAGAGTTGCATCGCAGTCAGGAGAGGTTGCAGCAGCTCTTTGACGAAGTCCCGTGTTTCATCGCCGTTCAAGGACCGGATCGTGTGATCCGTCATGCGAACCGGAAGTTTATCGAGACCTTCGGTCCAGCCGTAGGAGAGTATTGCTACCGCGTATACAAACACCGCGAAGAGCAGTGTCTCGTATGCCCGATGCAGCAGACTCTGGTTGACGGCGCCTCCCGCGATCACGAGGAGGTTCTCGTTTCTAAGGACGGCGAGAAGCTCAATGTGTTGTGTACGACCGCGCCACTTCGCAACGGCAACGACGAAGTCGAGGCCGTAATTGAAATGGGAATTGACATCACCCAGATGCGCCAGCTGCAATCGCAGTTGACCTCCATAGGGCTTCTCGTTGGGTCCATTTCGCATGGCATCAAAGGATTGCTCACCGGACTCGATGGCGGGATCTACATGGTCAACTCCGGATTCGAGCGTGACAAGCCGGAGCGAGTAGAGAAGGGCTGGTCCATGGTGCAGCGCAATGTCGAGCGCATTCGCAGCATGGTCCTCGATATTCTGTACTACGCCAAAGATCGTGATCTTCAAGTTTCCGACATAGACATCGCCAAAATGGTGGATGACGTACGGCAGGGCCTCGTAAAGAAAGCGTCGGATCTGAATGTCGAACTGAAGATCGACATTCAGGAAGATGTAGGCACATTTGGCGGCGACCCGCAGGCGATACGGGCGATGCTGTTAAACCTGCTTGAGAACTCCCTCGACGCATGCCGGGCAGATCGTGAGAAGTCGAACCACGTAATCGGCTTTTCAGTGCGCCGCGCATCGCCGTGGATGATCATCGAGGTTCAGGACAACGGCATCGGGATGGATAGAGAAACCAGAGAGAAAGTCTTTTCACTTTTCTTCTCGTCCAAAGGGATCAAGGGGACCGGTCTGGGTCTTTTTATCTCTAACAAAATCGTTGACAAGCATGGTGGTACCATCGCCATAGAATCTCAACCCGGTAAGGGGACACGGTTTCTGATCAGGCTTCCGCTCGACGCCAGGCCGAGTACGAGCCCGGAAGAGTAGTGAATGGCAGCCAAGCGAATTCTTATCGTCGATGACGACCCAGACATCGTAGAGTACCTCGGCACTTTACTGGGAGACCACGGCTACATCGTTTCGTCCGCGAACTATGCTTCAAAAGCGTTGGCTGCGATGGAGGAGTTCGAACCTGATGCAGTGCTGATTGACGTGCTGCTTCCAGGTCGTTCCGGACTCGATCTCTTGGTCAACCTCCGTCGGCAAGGGCGTTGGGCAGACGTTCCGCTGGTAGTGGTAACTGGCAACGATCAGATTCTCCAAGATGACTGCCAGTCCTACATTAGTTCTCATGATGGAGTTCGTGGACCCGACGGAGTGCTGGGAAAACCCGTCGACCGGGACGCCCTCCTCGCAATTCTGGATGCTTTGTGTCCGGTGGCGTGATCTCCGAGATTTCGATTCTCACAAAAATCTAAGACCCTGGTGGAGAGATTCTTCGTATAGCATTAGCAGAGCGAGTTGGAATTTCAGCAACACAACGGAGGATCTCGATAACGATGTCCAGTACCTCTTCAAAGTGGTTGGCCGGCTGTGGAATTGGGTGTTTGGTTTTGGTGGCGATCATTGCTGTGATCGGATACGGCGGATTTACTTTCGTCCGCGGAACGATAGAGGGGGCGCAGGAGGCGACCGAGTCACAGGCTGCGCTCAATCAGGTGCTACCACCTCCCGACGCTTTCGTACCTTGGCCGGATGGGTCCATTCCAAATGACCGCATCGAGCGGTTCTTGGCGGTGCGTGAGGAGCTCGCTCAAGCAAGGACAGACCTTGCAGGTTCAGTGTCCGGAATAGAGAGAATGAACCAAGAAGGGTCGTTCTTCTCGAAGCTTGGTTCCTTGCGCGAAGGCGCGGGAGTCGGCGGCCATATGTTCGATTTCCTTGCAGCACGAAATAGCGCCTTGCTCGCTCACGAGATGGGTTTGGGCGAGTACGCCTACATCTATGGTGTCGGTTTCTATGCTTGGTTGGGCCACGATCCGGAAGATCGAGGTGTGAGCGCTCCAGTCGATGATGACGCACCGTCTCGAGGAAGGGTCGTCATGCACAGCCACGGTCCGGATGGAGCGGGAGCGTATCAATATCGAAGAATGATGATCGGCATGTTGAGACGCCAGTTTGACCAGGTCGCGCAGGGGGATTCTTTGGATGGGCAGCTGAAAGATCTTCTCGCAGGCGAGATCGAAGCGCTCGTTCTGAACGACGACAGGCTACCGTGGCAGGATGGTCTGCCGACGCAGATTCAAGAAGCTCTGGAACCATACCGCGATCGAATGGAGATGAGCTACAGCGCGGAGACTAATCCGTTCGAGCTGCTCGATCTGCACGGATCAGGCGGTAGCTTCTCGGGAGTAGAAATCGACTAGGATCGTTGGGCTGCGTAAGATAGGGTACTTGACGTGCTGAGGTGAAACCATGCCGATGTCGGCGAAGAACTTCTATGCACGCTTTGTAGCGATGCAAAAGTACATCAAAGCGGAGCCGGATGCGCCGGTGGAACTCCGAGACGCCGCAGGACAGGTCGGCGCTGCCCTCAAGGGGAGCTATACCTCTGAGGCCTTCAAACAGGCTTTGGCGGACGATGCTGAGATTGACAGCGAGCTTGAGGAGAGGTTGACTTCGGCTCTCATTCTCATGAATCAACACCGAACGAAGAGTGGAGCGGGGTAG
>JAAESQ010000753.1 GCA_024229275.1 bacterium
CAGTCTTCGACAGCGTCTCGGTGGCAACGGCATATAAGGACAAGCTGAACGAGCTGGGTATCATCTTCTGTTCGTTTTCAGAAGCTGTACGTGAGCATCCTGAATTAGTACGTAAGTACCTCGGCTCGGTTGTGCCCCATACCGACAATTTCTATGCGGCCCTGAACTCAGCAGTCTTCTCGGACGGCTCTTTCGTTTACATCCCGAAGGGCGTCCGTTGCCCGATGGAGCTCAGCACGTATTTCCGGATCAATGCCCAGAACACGGGTCAGTTCGAGCGCACCTTGATCGTCGCCGACGAGGGATCAAAGGTCAGCTATCTCGAGGGATGTACTGCACCAATGCGGGACGAGAATCAACTTCACGCGGCCGTCGTCGAGTTAGTGGCGCACGAAGACGCCTCGATCAAATACTCAACGGTCCAAAACTGGTACCCGGGCGACCGTGAGACCGGCGTAGGTGGAATCTACAACTTCGTCACCAAGCGAGGCATGTGTCAGGGTGCACGTTCCAAGATCTCGTGGACGCAAGTCGAGACTGGTTCTGCTATCACATGGAAGTACCCCAGCGTCATCCTCAAGGGCGATGATTCTGTCGGAGAGTTTTACTCCGTGGCCCTGACTGCCGGTCGCCAGCAAGCCGACACCGGCACAAAAATGATTCACCTCGGCAAGAACACGTCTTCGACGATCATTTCAAAGGGCATCTCTGCTGGCCGAGGGCAAAACACCTACCGAGGGCTGGTCAAAGTCGCCAAGAGGGCTGACAATGCGCGCAACTTCTCCCAGTGTGACTCGATGCTGATCGGCGATCGCTGTGGGGCGCACACTTTCCCATACATCGAGATTTCAAACTCGACCGCCCAAATGGAGCACGAGGCAACGACTTCGAAGATCGGCGAAGACCAAGTCTTTTACTGCAACCAGCGCGGCATCTCGACTGAAGATGCAGTCGGGATGATCGTTAACGGGTTCTGCAAAGAGGTCTTCAAAGAACTCCCTATGGAGTTCGCGGTCGAGGCTCAGAAACTGCTCGGTGTGAGCCTCGAGGGAAGTGTTGGGTGAGAAACGAAAGAACAGAGGAAACAGAGACAATGCTTGAACTGAAGAACCTTCACGTATCGATCAACGAAACCGAGATTCTCAAGGGCATCGACCTCAAGGTAGGCCCCGGCGAAGTTCACGCCATCATGGGACCCAATGGATCCGGCAAGAGTACCTTGGCAAGTGTCCTAGCTGGCCGCGAAGAATACGACGTTACTGCGGGTGAAATCCGCTATCGTGATGAAGACCTATTTGAAATGGATGCCGAGACACGTGCTCGCGAAGGAATCTTCCTCGCGTTTCAGTACCCGGTCGAGATTCCTGGCGTTTCAAACACGTATTTCTTGAAGGCGGCATTGAACTCAATCCGCAAGCATCGCGGCGAAAACGAAATGGACGCCATGGACTTTCTCTCACTCGTACGCGACAAGATGCAACTCGTCAAACTCGACGAGTCACTGCTCAAGCGACCCGTTAACGAGGGATTCTCTGGTGGTGAAAAGAAACGCAATGAGATCTTCCACATGGCGGTGCTCGAGCCGAGCTTGGCGATCCTCGATGAAACCGACTCTGGCCTCGACATCGACGCACTGAAAGTGGTCGCCGACGGGGTCAACGCGCTGCGCTCATCAGACCGTTCATTTGTCGTCATCACCCACTATCAGCGCCTGCTCGACTACATTGTGCCAGACTTTGTCCACGTCTTGAAAGACGGCAGAATCGTGCAATCTGGCGACCGCGAACTTGCTCTTCAGCTTGAGCGTCAAGGCTATGATCAGATCGAGAGTAAGTCCTCGCCTGTGGCGTCGTGAAGGGAGCGCGCGAGATGGTCGAAACAGCCACCACCACACCACCTTTTGTCAGCGCATTCGCAACGGCGCCGCAACACCATCGTGAGGAGCCGGTTGCTCTCGAGAGACTGCGCGGCACTGCTGAATCCCGGTTCCACGAACTCGGATTCCCAACTTCACGCCTCGAGGAGTGGCGGTTTACCAATCTCCGGTCAATTGGCGCCACTCCGTATGCCCCGCCTGCCAATGTCGATCTGACTACGGACGAAAACGTCACATGGCGACAGACAGACGCACACATTTTGGTTTTCGTAGACGGGCAATGGTCGCCCGCACTCTCCGACTGCGACGCACTTCCGGGCGGTCTGATGTTGAGCACGCTTGCTCAAGAGTTGCGTCGCAATCCAGACGCAGTGATGAATCATCTCAGCCGCCATACTTCATTCGACAATAGAGCACTCGCAGCACTCAACACTGCCCGGTTTGAAGATGGCGCCTATATCGAGGTCGCTGCCGGAACTGTGATTGATCGCCCGATTGCGCTGCACTTCATATCTCGCACCGCCGAAAAACCCTCGGTCACCTTCCCTCGCATCCTGATCGTCGCAGGAGAAGCGAGTCAGTTCACGGTCATCGAGACGTACGATGGACAATCTCTCTCATCGCTGACTGTCGCGGCCACCGAGTTCGCACTCAAACCGGGTGCCCTCGTTGACCACTATCGAGTAGTCAACGGTTCTCCTGGTTCAAATCACATAGCCACCCAGAGCGCGTCTCTTGAGCGCGACAGTTCTCTCAGATCGCATTCCTTTGCCTTGGGAAGTGGCCTGATACGCGCCGAAATCGACGCCCATCTCACCGGCGAAGGAGCTGAGGCTGAGCTTGGTGGGCTCTATCTCGTCGATGGTGCCCGGCATGTCGATCATCAGGTCGCAGTTCGGCACAGCTCACCTCACTGCAACTCACATCAGCTGTACAAAGGGATTCTCAGGGAGAGCGGCCGTGGTGTGTTCAACGGTCGCATCGTGGTCGATCAGGATGCACAGAAGACTGATGCGATCCAATCCAATCGCAACCTTCTCCTGTCCGACGGCGCTCGTGCCAACTCCAACCCTCAGCTCGAGATCTTTGCTGACGACGTCAAATGCACTCACGGATCGACTGTGGGGCGTCTCGATGAAGACGCGATCTTCTATCTGCGCTCAAGAGGAATAGGTCGCAGGTCGGCAGAAGGGTTACTGACCCGTGCTTTCGCCGGCGAAGTGACTCAGAGAGTTCGTCTCGAGACTCTCCGATCTCGTCTTGAGCAACATCTCGACAACTGGCTACTCGAAGGAGACACACAGGAGGGCTGATGATGAGAGCCTTTGTCGAAACCGCCGCTGCTCCAGCTCTCGATATCGACGGTGTTCGGAGCGATTTCCCTGCCCTGCATCAGCAGGCGCATGGAAAGCCCCTCGTTTATCTCGACAATGCGGCGACGACGCAGAAACCACGTGCGGTGATCGATGCGGTCCAAGGATTCTACGAACGCGACTGCGCCAACGTGCATCGAGGTGTGCACCTCCTGTCGCAGCGTGCAACTGTCGCCTACGAAAGCTCGCGCACCGCGATCAAGGCACACATCGGAGCGCACGACAGCCGCGAGATCGTGTTCACGCGCGGCACAACCGAGGCCATCAACCTGGTTGCCGCGAGCTTCGCACGGCCTCGGATCAAGCCCGGTGACGAGATCCTCATCTCGGCGATGGAACACCACTCGAACATTGTGCCGTGGCAACTACTGTGTGGAGAGACCGGAGCGAAGCTCAGAGTCATTCCAATCGACGACCAAGGCGAGATCATTCTCGAAGAGTACGAGCGCCTGCTCACTGACAGGACTCGCATCGTAGGTTTCGTCCACGTGTCCAACGCGCTCGGCACGGTGAACCCCGTTCACAAGATGATCGAATTGGCCCATGACAAGGGCATACCGGTCCTGCTCGACGGGGCACAGGCCATCCCACACATGAGTATTGACGTTCAGGAACTCGACTGCGATTTCTACGCATTCTCCGCCCACAAGGCATATGGCCCAACCGGTGTCGGGGTCCTGTACGGCAAACGATCTCATTTGCTCGACATGGTTCCGTATCAGGGTGGCGGCGACATGATTCTGTCGGTGACATTCGAGGAAACGCTCTACAACGAACCGCCTCATCGCTTCGAGGCTGGCACACCCAATATCGAAGGAGCGATTGGACTAGCGGCAGCTCTGTCCTACATCGGCGAACTCGGGCTGGATCGCATCGCAAATCATGAAAATGCACTGCTCGAGGAGGCCGAACATCGCGTTGCCGAACTTCCCGGTGTGCGTCTCATCGGGCAGCCAGAGCATCGCGCCGGCGCCCTGTCCTTCGTGTTTGACAAGGTTCACCCTCATGACGTCGGCACGATCCTCGACACCGAAGGAATCGCCGTTCGCGCCGGGCATCACTGCGCCCAACCGCTGATGTTGCGCTACGGCGTCTCGGCAACCGTGCGCGCTTCGTTTGCTGTCTACAATACCCACGCCGAGATTGATGCCCTGGTGCGTGGCCTGAAACGTGTTTCGGAGGTGTTTGGCTGATGTCTGAGCTTGAGGATCTGTACCAAGAGGTCATCCTTGACCACAACCGTGAACCGCGCAACTGCTATCAGATGGACTGCGCCAATCGTTCAGCAGACGGCCACAATCCGCTGTGCGGGGACACCGTCAAAGTCTACCTTCGGATCGAGGAAGGCGTGATCGAGGACATCAGCTTTCAAGGTCATGGTTGTGCCATCTGTACGGCCTCCTGCTCGTTAATGACCGAGGCGGTGCAAGGAAAACCAGTTAGTGAGGTCAAGGAGCTGTTCGACGAGTTCCACGAGATGCTCACCGGCGTTGCCGCCGAGCAGGGCCTCGAACTGGGCAAGCTGCGCGTGTTCGAAGGTGTTCGTGAATACCCGGTGCGGGTGAAGTGCGCGACCCTTGCGTGGCATACCCTCAACGCCGCAATCAATGACACCGAACTGCCGGTGACGACCGAACCTGCAGCAGAGTCGAAGTAGCATGTCGCAGTCACTCGAAAATCGAGTCGTTGAGGTCTTACGGACGATCTACGACCCAGAGATTCCGGTCGACATCTATGAGCTGGGCCTGATCTACAAAGTCACCATCGATGAAGAACAACGAGCCCATGTGTTGATGACGCTGACTTCGCCGATGTGCCCGGTGGCCGAATCACTCCCGCCGGAGGTTAAAACCAAGGTTGCAGAGGTCGAGGGCGTCACTGCCGCCGAGGTCGAAGTCACCTGGGATCCTCCATGGGACCCTGAGATGATGTCCGAGGCCGCCCGCCTCGAGCTGGGGATGCTGTAGGCGCTTCAAGTCTCGTGACGAAGCCCGGCTTATCCGGACCTGCGCCCGCGCTCGACCACAGTCCCTTCGTGCGCAGGGATTGATTACGAGCACGACGGGCGCTTCTAGGGCTCGAGGTCAAAACTAAGGATTGATGTTCTCGCCCTTCTCGAGACGAGCGATCTGAGTCTCCAGATTCTGCAGCTGAGCGCCGGCCGGGGCGCGTCCTCGTGCGATCTCGGCGTGCTTGAGAGCTTTCTTGAAGTCTCCCTCCTGGGAGTACACTCGTGCCATACCGAAATCAACCGGCCAAACGCCAGGATTCTTTTCGTGGTTCAGGCGGAAGACCTTGTTGGCGTTCTCCATCTGCTCCTGCTGCTGCAGTCCGCGTGCCGCCATGTGAATGAGCAGTGCATTTGCCGTGGGATGCTCGATGGCCTGCTCGAGCGTCGTCATGGCTTCATCGGTCTTGCCTATCGCCTGGAGAACCCCAGCCTTATTAGAAATCGTTCGGAAGTTCGCGTTCGCGGTTATCGCCTTGTCGGCCCAGGCCAAAGCATCTTCCTGGTAAGCCTCGTGCTGGACTGCCCATTGTGACGCTGCAATCAAACTCTGGAACTGGAAGCCGGGGACGCCGGTGAGCTCCACCTTCATGGTCTCGTAGTAGAGTTCGTTGAGACCGGGAACGGAGATCTTGAATGGCACTCGAAGATGCTCCCAGCGCATGACGGCAACCGTCGAATCGAGCTGACGATCTTCAAACTCAAAGGTCAACCATTCTTTGAAGGCCTCTGTCTTCTCGGATTTCACCTTGACCTGAAGAGCGTCGAGTTCGGGATCCCAGAAGAAGCTGCCCCATGCCGAGCTATTGCGGTTGAAGATGACGGTCCAATCTTCCTCGCCAGCGACCATGAAGAGGCCGTAAGTGCCGGCAGCCAACGCCTGTCCTTCGATCTCAACATCGTGCGAGAAGGTGATCTTGGTGTTCTGATTTGAACCGACTCGCCACGGCATCTCTTGCGCTGTCCCAAAGGCTGGGTAAAACGGATTCGGGGTAATACCAAAGGGAACCAGCTGCCCCCAGATCTTCCCGGTGCGATCTTCGCCTGTAGGGCTGGTGACATCGGGACTGTTGTAGTCGACTGTCACCGAGACCATGCCCATGTACTGGGTGACGACGGAGCGCTGATTGCCACCCCCTGGCGGGGTCGTCAAGCTCTGCGCAAATACGGTTGCCGATGCGGTCAAGACCACAAGACTGAGAACGATTCGAGAAACCAGAATCCGATACATGGAGGACCCCCTAGCGGTGTCAGGCTCAAGATAGGGCAGTGCCCTGGCGATCAAGTTGATTCAGCGTCTCTATACGGATCTCGCAGAGGAAAGTTGCCCGGCAACCACAGATATTCTGGCAAAACTGAACAGCATCTATCGGAGGCACTCAGGCCACATCTCTCCAAACAAGATAGAAGAGAGAGGTTAAACGTGAGCCTCTTGCAAAATTCGCCTTGCATCGCGCTCGTGCCCACGACCACAAAACACTGTCATCTTGAGCGCAGCGAAGCGGAGTCGAAAGATCTCCCTTTTAAATCAGCAACATACTTACTACTGTTCGCCGTCAGATCGCTGAACCTCGGCGGGAGATTCTTCGTCGCACTGCTCCTCTGAATGACAGTGTTGAGAGATTTGCATGAGGCTCACGTAAGACGAGAAAAACAATGACATCGCCTTTCTCACGTCTATCCTCTATCGTCTTCCTTCTCCGAGGCAGGCATTGGGCAGAGAACGGAATGATGACCCACGGCCCTTTCCGTCTATTCCTTCGCTTCTTCCATCAGTGCGATTCGCGTGGCGAATCGCACGCTGATACCATTCCCCCATGGCCTTTGCGCTGATTGGAGTCGTCGCGCTGCTACTTTTCGGCGCGACTCGTCTGCCTCGTTTGAAAGTATTGCGATCGTTGCGGGCGGGTTTCGGGATGGTTGCCGTCTCCAGCCTGGGCGTCTGGGGACTCGAACTCGCCGGAGAACCGACTCCCTGGACCAAATGGGCAGGCCTGGTGTGCGCTCTCTCAATCGCTTACCTCGCGGCACGAGCAGCGCTCCTCGTCCTTTTCGATTGGCTTCTGGTTCAGCGTTTCGGGGTCCCCATCCCACGCCTCGCGCGCGATGTCATCGCGCTCTTTGCCTACCTCGTGATCGGCGCAATCGTGTTGCAGGAGGCGGGGATCAAGGTCGGTCCTCTGCTAGCCACATCGGCTGTTCTCACCGTCATTATTGGTCTTGCGTTGCAGGAAACCCTAGGAACCCTGCTCGCCGGCTTGACGCTCGCCTGGGAACAACGTCTCACCACCGGATCGTGGGTCGAACTCGATGAGGTCATGGGCAAGATCGAGGAACTCGGTTGGCGCTCACTTGTGCTGAGAACTCGACTCGGGGAGCGCATTGTCATCCCCAACTCGACGGTGGCACGCAGCCGGCTCCGACTCTTCGGGGATGGCAGCGAACCGGTTGCGGTTCCAGTTCGGCTTGGGGTTGCCTACGGCGTTGCGCCCGATCGGGTCAAAGACATCCTGACGAGTGTCTGTGCTGACCTCCCGCATGTCCTCGAGCGACCCGCACCACTCATTCTGACGGCCCAGTTTGCAGATAGCGCCGTCGTCTACGAGTGCCGGCCCTGGACGCGCACTCCATGGCTTGCTCCGGAGATCCACGACACGATCCTGACCCGTTCTCACGCTGCCCTCCGCCGCGCAGAGATGGAGATTCCTTTCCCTCAACGCACCCTACACCTCGCCACGCCACGTGCGGATGATCGACCCACACAGAGTATCGAGGCTCTCGCTCGCTGCGAACTCTTCTCTGATCTAGCACCTGACGCACTGAACGATCTTTCCGAGCGGTCGTCATGGCTGCGGTTCGCTCCAGGTGAGGCGATCGTTACGGAAGGCGACGCATCTACCGCGCTTTTCGTTCTTGCGGACGGTACAGCGGAGGTCGTTCACGGAGAAGACACGGTTGGAACTCTGTCGAGCGGAGACGTCTTCGGCGAGATCGCCTTTCTGACCAATACACCGCGCACCGCAACCGTTCGAGCTCAGCAGGCTACCGCGGTTGTCAAAGTTGACAGTACTGCACTCGCTGCGCTGCTCGAAACGAGAGAAGAGCTTGCTGCTGAATTGGCAGAACGCATGGCCGAAAGGCGGGCGCAGTTAGAGAAGACTGGTCGCGGCAGGGCCGAACCTCAGCGCGCCGGTCTCGTCGACGCACTGCGATATCACCTCGGGCGACTGGTGCACAGTGAGCCGGGCACGAAGTGATGCAGCCGATTCTGCGCCAGTTCCGTCTCTATGGACACCGCGGAAGTTCGGCCCGGGTTCCGGAGAACACTCTTGAGGCCTTTCGGCAGGCCCTTGTCGAAGGCGCCAACGCCCTTGAACTCGACATTCACCGTAGCGCGGACAACCACTTCGTCGTGATTCACGATGAAAACGGTCTTCGCACAGCAGGCGAAGACCAACCCGTTTGCACCACGAATCTGTCGCAGATCAAACGATGGGATGTGGGACGGGGACAGGGTATGACTGATCACCCACACCGTGTCCCATTGCTTCAGGAGGTCCTTGAGGAGTTTTCAGGCGTTCCTCTCAGTATCGACCTCAAGCCCAACGATCCTGGAATCGTCTCACCTCTCCTCGATTTGCTGGGTAGGCACAAAGCTGAAAGACATGTCACGCTCGCGAGCTTCCATGAGCGCATGATTCAGGCAATCCGACGTTTTGGCTACCCGGGCCGAACGGCCTTCTCTCGGATCGAAATCGCGTGTCTCCGTCTCTTGCCGACAGCTCTGGCGCGAAAATGGATCAAGGGCCAAGCCATGCAGACACCACGAGTTGCAGGTCCGTTACGCCTCGACGGCACGAAGATCCTCAGCCGCTGCCGTGCTCTCGGCGTTCGAGCTGACTACTGGGTCGTGAACGATCCGCAGACAGCCCAAGACCTCCTGTCGCGCGGCGCAACCGGTATCATGACAGACGCACCCGATCAGATGGCTGATGTCATCAAAGCAAACACGAGTGACAACGCGACCAATTCAGAAACGGCAAAACCTCTTGACCCCTTCGAATTCCAAACTGACGCCCAGTGAAAACCGATTCGCGTTCAAGCGAGTCCTCCACCTCGCACGATATGGACTGTCGCGGTGTGCTCTCGCATTGGCCGTACTCTGCGTCGTAGTTGGTGTCTACCACACCAATAAAGGAATTCCAGAGGGCCTCAACGCTGTCGGCACGCAGTATCAGTTGGCCGATTCCGACCTCGAGATTCTGACCGACGTGAGCTACCGGGACCCTAACGATTCCCCGATACAGGAGCAGCAGATCTTCGATCGACTCTTTACAATGATCGACAATGCGGACCGGCTTGTACTTCTCGATCAATTCCTTCTGAACTCGTTTGCAGGTGAGGCTGGATCAGTCCACCGCCGCCTCGCCGACGAGCTTACTACTCATCTTCTCCAGAAAAAGGCCAATAATCCCGGCATCCCTATCGTGCTCATCACCGATCCCATCAATGAGATCTATGGTGGTGACCCGAGTCAGCGCTTCGACTCGCTTCGACAGGCAGGGATCGAGGTTGTGTCGACCTCGCTCGACCCATTACGTGATTCCAACATGGCGTATTCGGGACTTTGGCGCATCGTACTGCGCCCGCTGGGCTCTGTCGCTCGAAGCGTCAAACTGGCCCACCCATTCGACTCCTCCCGTTCATCCGTTTCAATACGCGGTTTCCTCAGGCTGGTGAATTTCAAGGTCAACCATCGCAAGGTCGCAATCTGCGATGTTCAGGGCCAACACTGGGTTACCATGATCAGTTCAGCGAATCCTCACGACGGGTCTTCGGCGCACTCCAATATCGCTGTCGTTATCAAAGGAGCGCTCGCCGCCGACTCATATGCCGCCGAAGTTGCAGTGCTCTCTCTTTCGGGCGTTCGGGCGCCGTATTCTCAACTCCCTGCCCTGGACGAGTCCACGCCGTCCGGAAAGATAACGGCACAATTGCTCACCGAAAGCCGAATCAGGGATGCGATTCTGGACACTCTACGCCAGAGTCAAGCAGGAGACGAACTCGAAATCGCAGTCTTCTATCTCTCGCACCGAAGTGTCGTCAGGGAGCTCGTCGAGGCAGCCCGCAGGGAAGTTTCGGTGCGGCTGATTCTCGATCCCAATCGTGACTCTTTCGGTCGCGTTAAGAACGGCATTCCAAACCGACCCACTGTTGGTGAACTCCTCAGTCAATCTCAGGGCAAGATCAAGGTGCGGTGGTACGACACCCACGGCGAGCAGTTCCACTGCAAAGCGCTCGTACATCGCGGACAAAAAGGCACAACAGCAATTCTCGGCTCGGCCAACTTCACTCGGCGCAATCTCGACGGCTTCAACCTCGAGGCTTCAGTTCGACTGTCGTTGCCGGCGAACTCCCTGGCGGACCGGCGCCTCAAGAAGTGGTTCGATCGCATGTGGACGAACTCAGACGGCAACTTCACGGTAACGGCGGAAGAGTACCTCGAATTCTCACGCTCCCGATCGCTGCTGTCACGATTTCAAGAGTCCACGGGGATGTGCACGTTCTAGGCACCTTCGGCGTCCTGGAACGTTTCAGGTTTCTGGAGAGCATGAGCTCCCCACTGAGTCGTTACCGCCTGCCGCTAGCCTGCACTTCTCACCGATTTCGTAGCGAGACGGTCGAGACGCCGTGCCATGCTGGGTTTTTCGTAACTCGACCGCCGCAGGCGCACTTGCGGTGCGTTGAGAAGGGCGAGTTGCGATAAGCACGACATGGTGCGGTGTATCGGTCGTCGCAGTAGGAATTGGTGAGAGTGCAGGCTAGCCGCCTGCATCCGCTATCCTTACTCATCATGATCACCCAAGCTGAAGCCCTTCACCCAATTGAGGCATCCCGACTCCACGCCCGGCGGGAGCGTGTCTTTCTGATTCTTGCGGGGATCTTTCTTGGCACTCTCGCGATGCTCAACATCCTCGGCATCAGTCGCTTCATCAAGTTGTTCGAGTTCACCACATCCAGCGGCACACCCCTGGTCTTCGCCGTCGCCGTCGGCGTCCTGCCCTATCCGATCACGTTTCTGTGTACTGACTTCATCAGCGAATTCTACGGCCGCAAACGGGCAAATTTCGTCGTCTTTGTCGGCCTGCTCCTCAACATCTGGGTGGTCTTCATTTTGTGGATCGGAGGGATTCTTCCCGGCTTCGAGGTCATCGACCCATCGACTGGTGGTATTGCCCGCGATGCGGCGGGTCGACTGCCCGTCTTCTTCGAGGTCCGCGCTCTCACCTTCGGCGCGGTCACGGCGTCGATGATCGCCTACATGGCGGCGCAATTCTGCGACGTGTATCTCTTCCATTTCTGGAAGCGCATGACTCACGGCCGACTTCTCTGGGTTCGCAACAACGGCTCAACCATGATCTCTCAGCTGGTCGATACCTCGGCGGTTATCCTGATCACGCACTTCTACGCGCACGCCCTGCCGATCGATGCGGCACAGCCGCTCGGCCGTCAGCTGCTGCTCTTCATCGTCACTGGATACGTCTTCAAGTTCACAATAGCGTTGATTGACACCCTACCGTTTTACCTCGGAGTGCGTTGGCTCGGGCGATACCTTCAGCTCGATCCATTGAAGGAGCACGCGCAGGAAGAGGCAGGCTAACTCAGCGACCCGGTCGAGATGAGCGGGTGGCCTATTTCTCTTTGCGGCCAGGTGGGTGATAGCGAATGATCTCGGCTTTCTCGCGAGTGATGAGAGCTCCACATTCCGCCGCATCCAGCATTTCCTCGACTTTCGCAACAAACGGCTCAAGCTTGTCTTCCGTTTCTACAACCTCGATCACCACCGGAAGATCGTGCGAAAGCCTCAGGATTCGTGATGTGTGCAGAACAGAACCCGCCCCGAATCCCGCGACACCGCGGAGGACCGTCGCACCTCCAAGCCCCATCTCGCGCGCAACTAGCACTATCGCCTTATACAACGGCCGACGCTCAAACCGGTCGTCCTCACCAATGAATATCCGTACCAGGTGACCGGAGCCAAAGAAGCGCGTCATCTGATCCTCCGATACTGCATCACAATCGTTCGCCGACAACTAGACCCAGCCAACACGCACCGAGCCCTAGAATCAGACTCGCTGCTATGTTCGCGAGAGCCATTCGTGTGTCGCCCTCGCGCAAAGCCCCAAGGGTTTCGTAAGCGAATGTGGAGTATGTCGTTAGAGCACCCAACACTCCGATCGCAATGAATACTCTGAGGTTCGGTGAGACTGAAAACCGTCCAATTGTGGTCGCTCCGAGGAAAGCCCCGATAAAGAACGATCCACCGACATTTACGACCAAAGTGCCCCACGGGAACAGGCTTGCCCCGGCCAACCGGGACACCATCCCCGAAATCCAGTACCTTCCAACCGCACCAAGCGCGCCCCCGAGAGCCACGACACCGGTACGCATCCAGAAAACTGCCAAGCCTCCATCCATGCTTTACGAACCCTCAACCCAATCCGATGCAGGTCGAATTGCAGCCCGGAGAATCTTGTGCTCGGCCATACGACGAAGAGCGAGTTCGACCTCGGCAAGAGGTCGCTCCTCATTGATCAGCTGTCGATACGCAGCTTCGCTTTCGGCGAGTCTATCGAGCGCTGCGGCAATGCTCGCCGGGCGATGGTGATATATGCCCTTCACAGTGATCTCGGAGTAGTGGAGCCAGTGGGTGTCAAGGTCTACTCGTGATCCCTCGGGACACCCCCCAAAGAGCACCACGGTTCCTCCAGTGCTTGCGGTGTTCATGGCCGTCTGCCATCCACCCGGGACACCGGTTGCCTCGATCACAACCGGCGATCCGCGGCGACCGACACAAGCCGCTCGCAACCGCTCCGCGTCATCTGTGTTGCATCCCAGTTCCACAACAGCGGCAGCACCGAGTTGACTCCCAATTTCGAGACGTCTAACCACTGGATCACCGAGCACAACCTCGATTCCTCGCCGACAAAGCTCTATGACGAACATCAGTCCAATCGGCCCGGCGCCGACTACAACAGCCTCTCCCGGTCGATCGAGTGGAGTGCGGTTTAACCCGTGAAGCACACATCCGAGCGGCTCGGCCAGAGCAGCGACTGCTGCGTCAAGACCTTCCGGCACTGCATGGACACTACGTCGCACGAATCGTCTGGGCACCAAGATGTATTCGGCAAAAGTGCCGTTAAGGTACCTCAAATCCTCGCACAGGTTCTCGCGCCCTGTTCGGCACGGTCCACACCGGCCGCACGAAGCTGAGTTGGCTACGGTAACTCGATCTCCCTCTCTCCAGCGTGTGCCACTGCTCCCCACAGCTGCCACCACTCCACTCATTTCGTGTCCAAAAGGACAAGGTGCATCCAACATTCGCGGATGCCCCCCACGACGCCAAACCTTGAGGTCTGTCCCGCATGTCGTCGCCGCGTCGATCTTTACCAGGATTTCGCAGGAATCAGGATCCGGAACCGGTTCCTGCCTCATCTCGACGCGCTCAGCACCAAGGAGATAGACGACATTCTGCGTCGCGGCCGCACCCATCACCATACCTCCGGACCGAGAAGGATTTTTAAGGCTTTGTGCTCTCGCGTTAATTTCACCGCGGCGTTGATTCGGGCCAAGGGCATGAAATCAGTCACTAGTGGTGAAGCATCGAGTTTCCCTCTGAATATCAGATCAGCAATCCTGCGTTGCTCATCGAGTCCACCAGAATAGCTCCCGACGACACGCTGCTCGCCTTTAAAGAATGGATTCAACTCAAATCCGGCTGGTTCCGCCTCTGCTCCGTGAGCGAAAAGAACTGCTGTGCCGCCGGGTCGGAGGGCGCTGACACCTGTTCTCAGCGGCCCACTACCACCAACCGTGTCGAAGACCGCATCGGCACCAAGACAATCGGTCAAACGATCAACGATATTTCGGAGTTTCACGGGATCCGAATCGCAGGTGATCGCTCCAAGCCCCCGTGCAAACTCCAGACGCTCGCGGATTGGATCACAGACGATCACTTTCCATTCAGGCATAAGAGATTGCAGGACCAGTAGGTGAAGCAAACCCATGCTACCGGCGCCCATGATGACTACAGCGCCAGGCTCTTCCGTCAGCTTGGCCCGGTCGATTCCTCGCAGAACGCACGCTGCTGGTTCAAGGAATGACGCTGCAGCATCAGTGATGTGATCGGGGACTCGCCAGGTGGCAGCTCGAACTGCTCTGGCTCGGACTAAGACGAACTCGCTGAAACCACCCGGCTCAAGTAGGTTTTCCAAGAACGCTGCGCATTTTGTCGATGCACCTCGCCGACACAGCCGACATACACCACATGCCACGTGGTGTGGTGAAAGAACCCGATCACCCAGATTGAAAGCGACAACACCCTCGCCTCGCTCGACAACCTCACCTACAATCTCATGGCCGAGAACGGTACCTGCCGCAGGCAGTTTGTTATTCAACTTGAAGAGATCAGTACCGCAAAGACCGCACCAACGCAGGCGAAGAAGAAGTTCGCCTCGTGCAGGAGAGGGCACATCGCGTTCGACGATGCGAACAGATCCATCGTCATCACACGCCGCAACTTTCATCGATCGTCGAGCCTTATGTATTGATTCACCCATAGCGGGCTGATCATACCGCACGACTGCCGGTGACATCGGCTCATTTTTAGGATTTGGGAACGCGTTCTGTGAAAGCTACTCGAGGCCCATGACTTGGTAGCCGTCCTCTTCAAATCTCTCCACCAGCGTGGGGTTCACCATTCGGACTTCCACCAACAGCTCACTCGCCTCGGCAAGTCTGTCCATCGCCCGCAGAACTTCAATCATCGCGAGTTGATTCGACAACTTGAAAGTCCCGACGCCGGCATTCTGGAAGACCAGCTCGCCATCCGCTTCCCGCAGGCTCTCGAACGCGCCTTCATAATCGCGTTCAAATGCTAAACGCGTCCCTTCGAGTGAACTCATCAGGGCCCGCATGATGCCCTTCATCTCTTCGAGTTCCTCGTCTCCGCTTTCACCCTCTGCGACTATGCTCTGGATTTCCTGTGCACGCCCGAAATCATCGAGCTTGCAGGCCGCAAAGTGGGCTCCAGCGAGAGCCGCGGTCTTCGAGTAACCTGTGCCACACTCACTCTCGGGTATGGCAAGCAGTTCGTGCCACTTCTGATCCTCTCGTAGCCTTTCCATTTCCGTCCAGCATCCGAAGGCTTGAACCATGTCGTCCGGGCATCCAGAGGATCGCGCATCCTCGCTGGCCGTCTCAGCTGCCGCGAAATCCTCCCGACTGAGTGCCGACAACAACAGATGTTCGTAGGCCGCCCAGAAATCCGGCCGCAGTCGAACGGCTTCTCTTAGGCTCGCATCCGCTTCCTCATACCGACCTTGGAGTATGAATAGCTCTGCAAGTGAGTCATAGGGATTCGCCTGATCGGGAGCGATGAAACGGTAGCTCGTGAGGTACTCTTCAGCTTTGGCGAAATTCCCTCTCTGCATGTTGATGTAGCCAAGCTGGTTGTAGGCAAGGACGAAGTTAGGGCTCTTGTGCAGCAGCTCAAGATAGTCAGCTTCTGCCTCGTCGAGTCGTTGCTGCCCGAAGGCACGAGAGGCTTTGAGACGCAAAACGAAATGATCGTCGGGATACTCCTGCAAATACGCATCGATAAGCAGGTCGGCCTCGTCACGCTTGTCGTTCGCGATGAGACGAATCCGTTCAACGAGAAACTGTTCTCGCGGGGTCAGGCCATCCAGATCAGCATCAAAAACCGTGGCATAGAGTGAGTCAGCGCGCTCTGGTTCGTAGTGCCGAATCTGATTCGCAAGTTCAAGTTTGGCAATCACGAACTCCGGATCTAGTTCAAGTGCCGCTTCGAGGCGCGCGACAGCCTCTTCCATGTAGAGCATATCCAACGCATCCATCGCGGCTTCAAACTCCACTAGCGCCGCGGGTGATGCGCTGGTCCATTGCGGTCGATCACCCAAGGCGACGAATCCAACTCCAATTGTTACGGAAACAGCAGCAAGAACGATCAGTAGAACGCCCCGCTTCATTCACCACTCTCCTGCATTGACTCTCCTTGGGATGCAACTCCTCGCCACACCCTCACCGCAGCACTATGTGCCTGCGTCCTCTTATACGGGTCAACGCGCCGCTGAGTTTCAGTCACTTTTACGAGCCCTGCTGCGATCTAGTCCAAGGCACCTCAACTGATGTTGTTTAAAGCGCGCGACGACTCTCGGGTTGATGCCCTCGACCTGATTGAGAAGACGATGAGCTTCTCCTTCTTTACCTTGAGCCAGCATCACCTCGGTCAGAAGAAGCCGATTCAGTAACTTGAAACTCCCTACCTCCGCAGTTGTGAAGGTACAGCTTCGATCGGCCGCAATCAGTACAGCTTCCGCATCCTCAAGCTTGCCTTTCAAAGCGAGGCGGACGCCTTCCATGTGAGCGAGAACTGCTCGAATATCTCCTGGACGAACCGGGGACTCAGCATCTCCCCGACTCAGCATGTGACGAACACGGGCCTGAAGCAGTCCAGCTGCACTCCAATTACCGATCTGGCACGCCACACGATGACTACCAATCGGTCCAAGACGGAACCCGCCCTGGCCTTCTACACATTCCAGTCCCTTTTCTACCAGTTCGCGCTCCCGACCTTCGCTCAGGAACTCCGTCATGGCGATGTCGCACTCCATCGTTTCCCGCATCGTCTCCGAAAGTCCTTCGTCCTCCTCGATAGCTTTTCGCGCCCCACTGAAGTCCTTCGCCAGGCGACGAACCAACACGAGGTGACGCAGCGCCGGCTCGAAGTCGCTCCAGGTGTCTCGTGCTTGCTGAAGCAGAGCTTCCGCCTCTTCCCAGCGGCCGACAACAATGTAGAGCTCGGCCAAAGAATCGTGGGGGTTCGGTTGACCCGGTGCAATGTACCGATACGAAGTGAAGTACTCCTCGGCCTCGGTGAACTCACCACGGGCCATCGCGCCGTAGCCCAGCTGGTTGTACGCCAGCACCCAATTCGGGCTGATTTCGAGAAGTCTGAGGTTGAGTCTTTCAGCCTCGACGAGATCACCCTCTTGCCACTCGAGAGTCGCCTTGATGTTGAGAACGTACGGATCCTCGGGATACTCCTCCAGATAGTCGTCGAGATGAGTCATGGCCTTTTCGACCTCACCGTCGAAAAGGGCGACATAGTATGAGACCAGGAGGCGTTCGCGTTCAGTGTGTTGCGAGAGATCTGTCTCAGCAACCTCACGGATCAGTCGCCGACTTCTGCGCGGCTGCGCCATCGCGAGGTTGGCCGCGAGTTCGAGCTTGGCAGCTACAAAGTCCGGATCCATTTCAAGCGCTCGACCGAAGTGACCGATAGCCGTTTCTATGTAGAGCTGATGGTATGCATCTAGTCCCTTCTCAAACTCTCTGCTCGCATCGCGCGATACGGTCGTCCACTCGCCCGAAGGGCCACGAACCGAACGACTTACAAGAACAAGGATGCAAGCCAACACGACCACAAACACGACCAGGCGCCACTGCACTCTTCCGCTGGGCATCCTCATCGCTCGGCACCTGTCCACTGTGCCGCGACCAACGTGAGGTCATCGTACGGCGCTTTGCCATGAGTGAAGTCCTTCAGCCCCTGCAATACACCTTCGATTGCATCCTGAGGACTCGAGGCACCGTTATTCAAAAGATCCACCAATCGTTCCTCACCGAAGAACTCCCCTTCCGGAGACTGCGCATCGACAACTCCGTCGGAATAGGCGAGTAAGAGATCGCCCGGCTCTAACTCGACTTCGAGCATCTCGTAGCCTCCCTGTCGAAGCGCACCGAGGGGCAAACGATGATCCGGCATGCACAGAGCTTCGACATCGGCACATCGCTTAACCAATGGCGGTGGTTGACCGGCCAGGCTGTAGCGGACCTTGCCGCCATTGGGTAAGAACGTCAGGAATCCCAGAGCAACGAAACTACCACCGTGAAGGTCTCCTCCGCGATTCCGAAGACCGTAGAGGCGCTCATTCGAGAGATGAAGGAGATCCTCGGGATCCGGATGAGTCAGTGCCAACGAATGCAGGACTTCATGCGCGGCCATCATCATCAGAGCGGCTGATATCGACTTACCCGACACGTCACCATAGGCGACAGACCGTTCTCCAACCTGACGCCCTGGCAGTTGCGTATAGAAATCTCCACCAACTTCCCGTGCAGGTTGACAGATCGCAGCGACCTCCCAGCCATCGGCGGCCATCAGTTCTCCCGGTAGGAGTGCCGCTTGAATTGAGGCCGCGATTTTGAGTTCTCTTTCCAACTCAGCTTGGCGAGCACGCTCGTCGAGGAGAATTGTCGTTTCGAGCGCAATCGAGGCCTGATGAAGCAAGCCCCTCACCAGATCCAATTCCTCCCTTTCGAGTGAAATCTGGCCGGTTTTGCCGGAGAGCACGACCATGCCGATCGTACGCCGCGGCGTCGCAAGCAATCCGACGACTTCAGCCCCCGCACCGGACATCTGAGAACAAAAATGATCCGCCTCGTGAGAGATGAGCCTCAACGGAGCAAAATCGTCAAGCCGCATCATTGAGCCTCGGCGCTGCAGGTGGTCGGCGACCATCGGCAGATCCTCAATACTCTCCGGCAGTGAATCCGGACCGGCTGTACGCTGCAGGCTGCCTCCCCGTATCAGGTACAGAGCCGAGAAATGCAATCCGAGTAACTCGGGAAGTCGCTCGACCAACTGACGCACCACTGGACGAAGATCACGTTCTTCCGTGAAAGCCTCGCCCATTTCCACCATTGCACGTTGAAGTCGCAGCCTCTCCGCAAAGAAGAAGCGGTCGACCGGGCCCTGTATCCGATGCCGCAGCGGTTCAAAGAGAAGCACGATTGCGAGAGCGAAAACCACCGGGAAATAGGGAGAATCTGCCAGCTCCGTGCCTCGAAAAACCCAGTTAAACGACGCGATGCCTAACGCGTACATCGCGGTGACCAGTGCAGTGGACACGGTATAGAGCAAGCTCTTGCGCAGAATCACCCGGATATCCATTAATTGGAACCGGACGATGGCGTAGGCAAAGGTCAGCGGCACGAAGATCAGCGGAACAACACCGGTGAAGATGAATCGCTCGGTATGGAGGAATGAGGGAAAAGCTACAGCCAACACTAGGAAGGGAACGACACCAAACATCGTCCCCAGAAAAACTAGACCGGCACCTCGTCGGTGATGGACTTCCGGAAGATGGCGAGAACTCAGATAGAGTGCCCCCATTCCGAGTGCCATGTAAAACACCATCACCCACCAGTTGGCGGCTGGCGCACCACTGATCAGTGCGAGTGAACCTCCACCTTGACGGGCCAGCAGCACCACGCCGGCATACACTAGGGGTGGAACCAAGTAGACTGGCAGCAGCTGGCTACTGTGTTTGGCGATCCAACCGAGCGTGTCGGCTATCGGGTCGCGCCGCCATTGCCAGATTGGACGCGGAAAAATAAGAAAGAAATGGAGAAACGCGCCCGGCAGAAAGAGCAGCGCGACCGTGCCCGTTGTCAGGACAAACGAGTCTACCCATGAGTACGACGCTGGCCTCAGGCGGCACACCAGGAATAGCATGAACAGAGAGCACATGATCGAGAACGCCCGCGTCGCCGGAAGCCGGGGTTGGCGGACGACGACAAACGTACCTACGAGAAAGAACAAGAATCCAAGAAAACACGCATAGAGATAGCTCGTGTCGCCTATGGAACGCCGTCCGAGTTCAACCGCGACCTCACGAACTTGGCCGCCGCTCCGAATGAGGTACGGCACTCGCTCGCCGATTCGGTGCCGGTTGAGTAGCTCTTGGGCATGGGTCGTCGTTGTCAGTATGTCGCGATCGATACCAACAATGAGGTCGCCCGGTCGTATGCCGGCCTGCTCGGCACCTGACGTCGGCACCACTGCGCGGACTCTTCGCGAACCCGGCCGATCGGTTTCCAGAACAACACCGTCGTAGGGCCGCGGAATGAACATATCGGCCACAGACAGCAACGCCACCAGGAATGCGATGATCCCTGGCGCCAGCATCATCGCCATCTGCCGCCCACGCATGCTCATTACCAAATCATACGCCTTCGCTGCGTGTTTGTTATTGTTGCGGCTCTATTCCGGCCGCTCCATTTCAAAAGTCTCAGAGGTTCCAACCCATAGATTGCTACCCATTCGACCAACCGCGTCGAGCCGATCTGCGGCGATTCGCCCCTCGCTATCCAAGACTTCGGATGCAAGATGTACAAGGACTACACGACCCACAGCCAGGGTCCCAGCACCACCTTCTTCTCCGTAGCTGTGGAGATCGACAAGCTCGCATTCAATACTCACGGGGGATTCAGAGACGAGCGGCGGTCGAACTCGCTCCGCTGGTGATGGTGTCAACCCACTGTACTGAAACTCGCTGTCCCCATATGGGAGAGTTGCCGCACACGAGTTGACACGATCGGCAATGGCTCGGGTCGTGATCGAAACGACAAATTCACCGACGACTTCGAGGTTTCGTAGTGTGTCCTTTTTAGCCCCGCTTCGTCCCGCGCGATGGGGTGAGAAAGCGAGAAACGGAGGATTCGACGAAACCACAGTGAAGAATGAGAACGGAGCCAGGTTGGGGCGCCCATCGCCATCCACAGTTGACACCAAGGCTATTGGGCGTGGCACTACGACCTCGGTGAGTCGCCGATAGACATCAATCCAGGAAACTTCTGCAGGATCAATCGTTGTTCTGTTGTATTCAGTCATGCCATCTCCCGCTTTGACAACCGTGGAACCAGACTCGCAACTACCTCACCCAAGACAGGTTGTATTCAGCGTCTTCGATTTCGAGAGCGTTCTCAGAAATCAACAACGGTTTGAACGTATCCAGCATGACAGCGAGCTCGTCAGTTTTCTGGCTCCCGATCGAGGCTTCGTAGGTTCCCGGATGTGGCCCATGCGGAACACCGCGCGGATGCAGCGTGATCGACCCGGCATCAACACCCTTGCGGCTCGTGAAATTGCCCTCGACATAGAACAAAATTTCGTCACAGTCTGGCGAAGAGTGCGGATAGGGGCACGGGATTGCACGCTCGTGAAAATCTACGACTCGTGGCACGAACGAGCACACGACATAGCCGTTCCCGGCGAATGTTGTGTGAATCGTGGGTGGCAAGTGGATCTGTCCCGTTCTGGGCCGAAAGGAGCTTATAGGAAACACGAAGGGCCACAGCTGCCCACTCCACCCAACAAGGTCGAACGGATCGTGGGCGAGTTCACAGGCGGTGAGAGAACCGCCAGAGAGCACCAACATGCGCTGTCCCGGCGCCTTACTCGGCGGCCATTCAGGTGGCCTGAAATCGCGATGAGAGAAGGGCGCATACATGCTGAGCTGACCTTCGGGGGCACGATACTGCTTGGGAATTCGCAAGGAACTTCGCGATTCAATGATCAGGAGATGACCCGGTTCATCGAGAACCCAACGATGAGGCATCGCTTGTGGAACATAGACGTAGTCGTGCGGCTGGAAGCCCACTGTTCCGAGTGGCGTCTCCACTCTGCCACGACCACGGTGAACAAAAACGAGTTCGTCGGCATCGGCATTGGCCACCAATGTCGGCTCACTCTCGGACGGGCGAGCGACCCACACAGCGACATCCGAGTTCTCGGCAACCATTCGTCTCCCGAGAAACGCCGTCCCAGTTTGACCAAGTTTGCCTGTTTCAATGTGAACACGACGCAGGGGATCAACTCGATGCGCTGCTGCCAACCCGGGATGGCGACCGAGTCCTTCGCCTGATGTGATCCAGTGCGGCGGGTCCCGGTGATACAGAATTGAATAGACACTCTCGAATCCTGCACGAGTGAAGCAGTGCTCATAGACGAGCTTTCCATCAACTTCAAACGCTGTGTGTGGAACGTCTGGTACCTGACCTCGCTGCAGCCAGTGAATCATGCCATTTCTCCTACTGCACCCTAGGCTTCA
>JAAESQ010000754.1 GCA_024229275.1 bacterium
CGTGGAGATGACGCTATTATGAATGAGTATCCGTAAGTGAACTGACCTTGGAGGTCCCATTCGATGCTCGTCATTCTGATTGTGCTCAGCGCGTCATTCTTGCTGACCCATATCGTGTTGTCTCATGGGAGTGTGCGACGAAGGCTTGTTGGGACGATGGGCGAGTGGCCGTTTCGCGGTCTCTATTCACTGATTTCTCTCGCTACGTTCGGTGGTGCCAGCTACATCTTCTGGAACAATCGCCAACTTGGGACGGCTCTTTGGGAACTTCCTCGCTGGCTCGCGCTAGGAATCGGCTTGCCACTAGGATTCGCTGGCATTGCCCTCATGTTGCTGGCGTTTGCCACGCCGAGCCCGAGCGGGATGATGCCGGCGCCGACCGAGCCGCGCGGAGTGCTGCGGATCACGCGCCACCCCATGAACATGGGAATCGCCTGCCTGGCCTTGGCTCATGTTTTGGCCAACGGCTCCGTCGGAGATGTCGCCTATTTTGGTTCTCTTTTGGTGCTCGGAGTCGCTGGGCCTTTTCACCAAGAACGCCGACTGCTCAAACAGAAAGGTGAGTCGTTCCGCGAATTCCTGCGCCAGACCTCTGCTCTTCCCTTCGTTGCTCTTGTACTGCGCCGAACCAGGCTCGACTGGAGAGACTTGAGCTTTCCGA
>JAAESQ010000755.1 GCA_024229275.1 bacterium
CGTCGATGAAGCGTTGGGGCTGGGGCCGACGCATCTGATTCTTTCGCCCGGGCCCTGCACGCCGAAGGAATCGGGGATTTGTCCCGATCTGGTGCGGGCGTTCAAGGGGCGCGTGCCGATTCTGGGTGTGTGCCTGGGGCATCAGACGATCGCGGATGTGCACGGTATGTCCGTGATTCGGCATTCCGTCCTGATGCACGGCAAGACGTCCGAGATCCACCACGATAACCGGGGAATCTTCCGGGGGCTGCCGAACCCGTTCATCGCGACACGGTATCACTCGCTGATCGTCGATCGCGATACGCTGACCGATGACTTTGAGGTCAGTGCGTGGACGGCTGAAGATGAGATCATGGCGCTGCGCTGGAAAGGCGATGCCGCGAATCCGGACGCGGCCCCCATGGACGGCGTGCAGTTCCACCCCGAGAGCTTCCTCACTGTGAACGGCTCATCAATGCTCGCGGCTTTGTTGGGACTGCCGCGACCGTGAGATCGTTTTTAGCCTCCGGGCCTTCCGGTTCGCGCTACATGTCTGGGCGATCGACGCCTAGAACCCAATCCCGGCGATGTCAAAGTGGGCCGTCCTCCGCTACCAGCAAAGTGTCGAAACCGGGGCGCGCGGATCAGTGATCCTCTGACGCGGTTGAGTTTTTCGGCCGAAAAAGTAGCCTGACCCGAATGCCATCAAGCTAAGCACGTAAGTCCTTTTGCCACAATGGTTTAGGAGCACTTGCGCAAAACAGAACCTCCTGTCATCATGTGGAGTTAGTCACCACAACCACAAGACAGGAGGTCTGCTCATGACCAGGACCAGGACGGTCAATCCCAACACCATCGCATCCTCGCTTCGCCGTGTCAAGAATCTACCGCAAATCATCGAGCATCAGCACGTGCTTGACGCCTGCCAAGCCGCTGGTCATCGCTGGCGCGACGGCGTGCTCAACCCGTTCGCAACCATCTCGCTCTTTCTCATGCAGATCCTTCACGGCAACACCGCGTGCGAACATGTGCGACATTTCTCATCGCTGCGCTTCACCGCCTCGGCCTACTGCCAGGCGCGATGTCGCCTGCCGCTGGCGGTGTTTCAGCATCTCCTGCATGCGGTGACGGATGCCATGTTCGATGTCACCAGGCCCATGGCCCGCTGGCGAGGTCATCGCACCTTCCTGCTCGACGGCTCCAACTGCTCCATGCCGGATACGTCTGAGCTCGCCGAACGATTCGGGTATCCGTCCGGCCAGAAGCCAGGCTGCGGCTTCCCCTGCGCACACCTGATGATTCTTTGCGATCTCGCCACCGGGCTGATTCGTCACATGACGGCCGGCCCGCTGTTCACGCACGACATGGCCCTGGGCGTGAAGATGCACTCGTTCATGCGGGCGGGCGACCTGGTGATCGCCGATCGCGGATTCGCCGGCTGGGCCTTCTTCGCCCTGTATTTACAGCATGAACTGCACGCGGTGATTCGCATGCACCAGCGTCTGATCATGACCTTCAATCCCCGGAAGACGAGGCATCCGCATGACGTCTGGGAGCGGTTGTACCTGCTTGGTAATGACGATCAAGTGATCGAGTGGTTCAAGCCGGCGCAGCGTCCGAAGTGGCTGTCGCAACGATTGTACGATGAGTTCCCGCCGTCGCTTCTCGTGCGGGCGATTCGCTACCGCGTGAATCGTCGGGGCTTCCGGACGAGACAAATCACGCTGTTGACGACACTGGCCGATCATGAGCGTTATCCAAAGGAGGAGATAGTGAGACTGTACGGCCGTCGCTGGGAAATCGAGACGAACATTCGTTCGTTGAAGGTGACGATGGGTATGGACCGCCTGCACTGCAAGAAGCTGGATGGAATCGAGAAGGAGCTGATCATGTATGCGATTGCGTACAACCTCGTGCGAATGGAGCAGGTTAGGGCGGCACGGGTGCAACATGCGGAACCGAGTCGCATGAGCTTCGTGGACGCCCTGCGGTCGGTTCATTCGCGAATCGATGGCTCGGGACCAGCGATGAGAAGGAACAACGGCGTGCCGGTGAAGCTGGTGGTCAATCCCCTGAGACCCGGTCGGATCGAGCCGCGCGCGGTCAAACGCCGTCCGAAGAATCATCGTCTCCTCACGCTCCCCCGCGCCGAAGCGAGGCAACGCCTGCTGCCACAACAACTTGCCGCTTAGCTAAATGGCATTCGGGTCAGGCTACTTTATCGCGGGCAATGCGAATCGAGCGATATGAAAACGCCGTGCACGCCCCACGAAGCGCCGCGACTTTGTCGCGCCTTTCCTCCCCAAAGCCCACGAACTCCCGTCCGTCGGACAGACTTCGCCCACGCGGTATAGCC
>JAAESQ010000756.1 GCA_024229275.1 bacterium
GGTTGACGGCCGTTCGACGATAACCGGATTCTGGTCATCAGTATCCTGTTTGTCTCCCGTGCTGCCGAAGCACGTATCAGTGTCCGTTTCGTGCGTTGAGTCGCACCAAACGCTGTGATTTCGGGCATGCTGCTATCCTGCATCGGTCTCGAAACCTACGCGCGTCGGCGAGAAAGTGCGCTGAGGCTTCATCTGCCCCCCTGGGTGAAGGGGCCCAGCGACTTTCGGCGTGAACGTACTTTCACTGAGTTCGCAGGTTGGAGACCTTTGTTTACACTGGAACCGCCGCGAAAAGCAACTTGCTCTTTGACAATTTGAGTGAAAGAGACTCGAGGGATGGACTTTGCGCGTAGTGGTATCGCAGGACATGCGAGTTGAATCGGCGCTCACGCCGCGCGTTGGGTACGGATGATCGGAAGATGACGCCGCTGTTGAAGGCAATCGATCTCGAAGATGATGGGATCGCCGGGCTCACCTTCGATACCGACATGGGGCTTCGCGCAGGGTGAGCTACGCGGCCAATGTTTGCGTGGCTCAAGGCGTGGTTGCTCATTGGCTGCCGGACGCGAGAAGTAGACTTCGTTGGGAGTCTTGCCGTCGAGGGTGTCATGGGGACGGTGCTCGTTGTACCAATGGACGATCAGATCGACCTCCCGGGTGAACAGTGATTGGTCCTCGGGTACCGTGATCAGCCGCAGGAGATCCTTGAGTGTTCTGTGGAAGCGTTCGACGACCGCGATACTGCCATGCTTATTGACCGCGCCGAACCGTGGCAGGATGTTCATGGCCTTGCACCATATCATCTCGAAGTGCTCGCAGTCGAACTGGGGGCCCTGATCGACAATCATGTGTTTCGGTCGAATACGCTCCTTGAACATGATCCGA
>JAAESQ010000757.1 GCA_024229275.1 bacterium
GCGCAGGAGTTCTTACGCTTGCAATCACCAAACTGTAACGAGTATCTATCCGTATCGCCGCGATCAAGCGGCCTCGCGCCACTCGTAACGGTGATGCAGACCACCGACCCGCGGCAAGGCAACGATCTTCGCGTCGCTTGAAGGTCGCGTGGTGACAACTCTAGCATTTGGCGCGTCTTTGGCGAGTCTCAAATGGCAGCGATCTTCGTGATAGTACTCGAGATAAGAGCGCATAAGCCGGATAAAATGACGCCGGTCAAAGACGATCACATGGTCGAGCAGTTCTCGTCGGCAGCTACCGATCCATCGCTCCGCGACGCCATTCTGCCAAGGACAACGATAAGCCGTTCGGGCGGGCTTGGTGCCCATAGCCTTCACGAATCGCACCACGGCGGGACTGAAGATAGTGTCCCGATCGAATACAAGGTGCCTTGGCGCGGTGTCGTACGGGAACGCCTCGCGCAGCTGCTGGATCACCCAGGCCGATGTGGGATTGGACGTGACGTTGAAATGAACGATACGTCGTCGGCCATGCTCGATGACGAACAGCACGTAGAGCATCCGCAGGGAAACCGTCGGCACGGTA
>JAAESQ010000758.1 GCA_024229275.1 bacterium
TCGGGCGCGATGTCGATACCGTAGGGGAACGGAAAATCGACCCCCTCACTGGTGCCCGCGCCAGGCAGATCGACCCAGTGCGCGAGCCAGAGCGCAACGGGAATCACCACCCGCACCATCACCTCGTCAGCGAAATCCCGTGCTGGCACCCGGATCACCTCGTGCTCTCCTGTCTTCGGATCGAACACGCCCACGTGGTTCGAAACGGCAATCGTGTACCAGGCACGACCGCGATCATCAAATCGAATCGTGTGCGGGAAGATGCCTCCCGGCAGCTCTTCCATGACGAAACGCTCTTCTGCCACATCGAATTTCGCTAGCTTGTTGCCCACTGCCAGCGTGATCCACACATCACCCCCAGGTCCGGCCTGCAGCGAATGGGGGCCGACTCGCATTTCCGAATTCGAAGGCACGACACCGCTATCCGCCATGCCACCCAGAGGAATGTCTCCCGCCGGAATACGAAAAGCCTCCCGGTCGCCACCCGGTATGGAAGGGTTCAACCGAAACAGCGTGTCCGTGCTCGAATCGACTGAATACGCGGTCCCGTCAGGATGAATGATCATGTCATGTTGCACCGAAGAACGACCACCCAACTCATATTCGTCAATGACGGCCTGCCGCACTTCCGCGTCAGGGGGTGGAGCAAACCCCGGCTCGCCGAAGCCTCTGGTCAACCTCGGGACCGCGGTCTTCGGGTCGTAGGCTGAATTGAATAGATCGGGGATCTTCTCCCTGATTTCTGCATTCAGCCCTCCGCCCATACGCGCCATCAACGACAAGACCTTCTGCCATTCCTCCTTCGGCCTCTGTATCCGGGTTGCGTGATTCCCCTGCTGGTGACACATATTGCACTGGCGCACCAGGAGTTCCCGCTGATCTTCGTCGGTCACCTTCTCGAGCACCAGGGCATACCAGTGGTTGGCGGGGAATTGCGCAGCCACCTTGGCCATGTCGGTGTGTCGGGCCATCGTGAAGTCGAGCCGGTTGCGGCCAGACTCCGTCGTCGACTCAGTCGTCGACCCCGTGGTGAGAAGATCCTCCCAGCCGATGCGCCTGACCCTGATCTTGAATGCAGTGGCGGACGGCAATCCCGAGACCTTGTAGCGGCCATCCTCTGCCGTGAAGACGGTACGCTCCTGGAATGGTGAACCGAATCGAAACGTGACCATCGCGCCGACGATGGGCGTGTCGCCATCACCACCGACCCTGCCTTCGAAGCCCGCAGCATCGACGAGCATGGGCGCAAGACAAGTTGCGCAAAGCACCATCGATATCAGGCGCCCAGTGATCCCAAACCTCGGTCGCATGGCTATCTCCTCGACAGTCGATGCCGGAGCCAGCAGGCTGCCGCCCCCGATCCCCGCCTCGACTTGCTGTGACGAATCTCCTAGAACGAGCTGACCTTCCACAGCATCGATACCGACACGAAGCCGATGATGAGGGTCATCACGACGATGAAAATCCAGTCCATCCAGAACGCAAGGCGCCTTTCGCGCTCGATATCAACGTCCACACTCTTGATCATGCGCTTGTGAACGAGGCGCGGAGTGATCATCAGGATTGGCGGTGAAATGAGCAGGAACTGGTAGCCCAGACTGGTCCACGGTTGAGCTTCGAGACCACCCAGCTGCGTGACCATCGCCATACCGCCGTAGGCCATCAGCGCGATACTCGGTATGCAGAAGCACTCGAGCACCAGAATGAAACGATACCCGTAGGCGAGCTTGTCGTGATCCAGCGATGGCTGCATCCAGACGAAGCGACTCACGACGAA
>JAAESQ010000759.1 GCA_024229275.1 bacterium
CTCAGGCCCCTGGTCCCGCCTCGTACTCTTAAGCGCCATCACGTGGGCGCTTTGCCGCTGTTGCATGCGATCGTTCAACGGCTCGGCCCAAAGGCTGTGCTCGAACGTTATGTGGCCAGTCACGGCAATGATCGGGTTTCGCCCGTCGATACCCTGGTGTTGCTCAGCTATAACTTGACGATAGGAAAGGAACCGCTCTACGAGCTGGCGGGCTGGGTACAATTTCTCGATCGTCGGCCCCTCGGGTATAGCGAGCTTGAGCCACAGTGGTTCAACGATGATCGCTTTGGTCGGACTCTGGACCGTCTCTATGGGGCCGATCGCGCGTGCTTGATGACCGAGTTGGTCATTGCCTGTGCGCGTGCTTTCGAGCTGGACTTGCAACGCCTGCACAATGACTCGACAACGATAAAGGCTTATGGGACGTATCCAGGCAGGACACGCACGGGTGTGGAGCTGAAGAAGGGTCACAGCAAGGACCACCGACCGGATCTCAAGCAGTTGGTGTTTAGTCTGAGCGTTTGTGCCGACGGTGGCGTTCCCGTGCACCATAAGGTGTATGCTGGCAACCGTAGCGATGACACCACCCACATCGAGACCTGGAAGACGATACGCAAGATCACGTCACAGCCGGATTTTCTCTACGTCGCCGACTCGAAGCTGTGCACCGATGAGCAGCTATCCTATATCGTTGCACAAGGCGGGCGCGCCATCACTATAGTGCCTGAGACCTGGGGCGAGGTTGAAGCGTTCAAATCGACTCTGCGCACGACTAGGAAAGCCAAAGAAGAGATCTGGCGACGACGCCAACCGGGACAGGAAAAACACTTCGAATACTTCTCGGTATTTGTCGGGAAGTATTTCACCCGAAAACGCCGCTATCGGATCCACTGGATCTACTCCAGCGACAAACGCC
>JAAESQ010000760.1 GCA_024229275.1 bacterium
ACCTTTCTGACGTCCTATCGCATCGCCTTGTCCCCGTCTTGCCGCATAGCCGTTCGTCCCGTATAGCCGTCATCCTTCTTTTGCTCCCCGTAACTTTCTCAACCCCTCACCCGTCTTCTCAGGCAACGAAATGGTTGGGGGAACCATGGATCCGATTCGGCAAGACCTCAAATATGCAGTTCGCGCCCTGAAAAAGGATCGAGGCTTCACGATAACCGCCGTGCTGACGCTAGCTCTGGTACTCGCCGCCAACGTGGCGATATTCAGTGTCGTTAACTCGGTACTCCTGCAACCTCTCCCTCACCCTGAGTCCGATCGTCTGGTGACACTCTTCAACAGCTATCCCAACAGCGGGGTAGAACGAGCCAGCAACGGCGCTCCCGATTTCTTCGACAGGCGCCAATACGTCGAAGCACTGGAAGAGGTCGCAAGCTACAGAGGGCGTGGATACGCTCTCGGAATCGATGGTGTTCCTCACCGGATTCGTGCCCTGCAGGTCACACCATCGTTTTTCCCGGTCTTGCGCGCAGAACCTCGTCTTGGTCGAAGTTTCATCGAGGCAGAGGGCGAGGTCGGAAACGATGGTTACGTGATTCTGAGTCATGCTCTTGCACAACAGCTCTTCGGCGACGAATCCCGGGCTATCGGTCAGGCTCTGCCTCTCGATGGAGTCACCCATCAGGTGATCGGAGTAATGGCGCCCGAGTTCGTCTATCTCAACTCAAAGATTCAGATGTGGACACCTCAGTCTTTCACCGAAGATCAGAAACAGTCGTATCACAGCAATAGCTGGAGCATGGTCGGCCGACTCGCCCACGGTGCAACGATCGAGCAAGCACGCGCTCAGGTCGATGCCCTCAACGCCAGAAACATCGAACAGTCTCAATTCGCCGACCTCCTGATCGAGGCAGGCTTTCACACTAAGATCTTGTCCTTGCAGGAAGATTTCGTCAGCAATCTTTCAGGTACCCTCTATCTCCTGTGGGTCGGGGTTGCCTTCGTCCTCCTCATCGGCTGCGTCAACGTTGCCAACTTGTCGCTTGTGCGCGCGAGCGTACGGCTCAGAGAGCTCTCGATGCGTGTTGTCCTCGGCGCAGGAAAGGTCCGAGTGGCACGCCAGTTGATCACAGAGACGACCTTGGTCGCAGTAACAAGCGCCGTTATCGGCCTCTGTCTCGGTTGGGCCGGCATCCGGGCGTTCACCGCTCTCGGAATGGAACAGCTACCTCGCGGCACAGAGGTCGGCATCGACGGCTCGGTGGCTCTCGTGACCTTGGCGGCTGCCCTGATCTCCGGGCTGGTCCTCGGCCTGATTCCCGTCGTCTATGTGATGCGGGTGAACACAAGTTTGCTACTCCGCGCAGAGGGACGCAGTTCAACAGCCGGGCGTCGCGCTCAACTCACGCGTCGCGTGTTGGTGGCTATCCAGGTAGCGACG
>JAAESQ010000761.1 GCA_024229275.1 bacterium
AAATCGAGAGCCTAGCGGAAGAACACCGAGCCCGCCCCACTGCCCCAGTAAGCGCCGAATAGAATAAGGCACCTTTTTCTCAGTCAAGCACAGACAAGAAAAAAGGTGCCTGTCCCCCTTTGTATAATCGCCGAAGAGGAGATGCCGATTCCCGTTGTTGCGTTTCAGTTCCAAAACCGGATCTCGTTTCACATCAGATGGCAGAGATTAGGATGCTTGAAGCGATCGTGAGGCAAAAGTGTCTGTCAGCGTCTTATTATTATCGTAGCTGCGCCGCACTACGCCAGCGAGTCTAGCCAGTTCATTCGTTCATTCGAATCAGAGGTTGTGTAATCACCAACGAGTTCGGGGCTTGGTGTTTGCCATCCATCGTCGGATGGATGCGCGATGATTTTTCTTTCCGAGTTCGCGGTCGAAGTACCAACGAAAGGTTTTGATTTCTTCGAGAACATCCACATTTGGGAAGTCATCCATGAGCTCTCGAACGAACAGAGTATCGAGGGCAAGCTGAAAGTTATAGCCAGGAAGTTTATCCCTAAGATAGAGAAGGACGTCGGTGACGACCGGGTCGACGCCAGCGGGTAAGGCGTCTGAGGAAACAGAGGGCCGTAGGTCTGGTATTGTAGTTGGTTTCATTATCACTTCCTTGAGCTATATGAGAACGTAAGGCCTTGCTTCGGCCACCAAGGAGGGGTCCACAGTGGAGATGGCTTTTTGGGCGGCCAGTTCGAGAGATTTACGGGCCAGTTGGTCGATGGCTCGGAGATTACCGCGCGAGATTTCGAACACGGCATCTGTGGCCTGAGAGTCAAAGGGAAAGGTCGGTGCGCCGGCGATGCGAACGCGGTGTTGCATGTAGTCGCGGGTTTCGGCCCGGGAGAGCAACCGCAATGTGGCGATGTGAGCCATCCGTCTTCGAATGGGTTCGAGCGATGGAGACTCGAGCATGTGCCGTAGTTGGTTATCTCCAGCGAGGACGAGACTGATCACCAGTCTCGAATCCATGTCAAAGTTGGTGAGTATCCGGAGAGTGGTAAGAACCGTTGGGCTCATGTCCTGTACATCGTCCAGCAGCAAGACGGGTCGGAGGCCATCCTCGTCGAGTTGACGTAAGCGTTGTTGGAGCATTCGAAACACCACGGGATAGATACCGGAGAGGTCGAATCCAGCGGCCAATCCGATCTCACGACAAAGGTCTTTCTTTGACAGAGAAGTGAGTTTGACGTAGTGGAGCCGGTAGCGAGCCTCAGGCAACTGAGCCTGTAGCGTTCTGAGGATCACAGTCTTTCCGGTGCCGGAAGGTGCGAGAACCACACCACTCATGCGTTGCTCAATGGTTTGACGCAATGCGGTAAGGGGTTGGTCGAAGATCTCGGAGTGCCAACGATCTTTGATGGGAATCTCGCGAGTAAACGGCACGACCGAGAAACCAAAGTGAGCTCTGAGATCGAGGACAGAGTCTTTACTTGTTATTTTTGTCATCTTTTATTCCTTTAGGATAGCTACCGTCGGGTCCGACGATAGGAGCGAAGTCCGACTGAAAACGGAGCGTGGCGGCGGTACGGACAGCTCGAGTGGTCTTGCGCGGGATTTTGGGTTCGCGCGCTCTTTTCGAGTAGGCATTGGCTTTGACATCGACAGGATGGACGAAGAGCCTCTCGCCTTGATGAATCATGGAAACAGAGTCATCTAGAAGATGACGCCAGAGTCGGATGCGGTGGCCGGCATATCCGCGAGGGACCTCGAAAAACACTCCATCGAAAGAGATGACGTTGTCGGTCGAGACACTGCGCTCAAAGCTGATGAGGAAGCAATCATCGAGCCAGTCGCGGTCCTCGGGGAAGTGAAGGGGACGCGGGTCTTGATGGAACCGGTTGGCGGGGGTCTGTCCACCGAGCGATTCATGTGGGGTATGGTTATAGATCTGGTGCATCCAGTGAGAAACACGCAATGTCAAAGCGGAGGGGTCGGGATCGACTTCGGGGTTTGAATCGAAAGTTCGAATGAGTTGCTGCCATGCGGTTTGGTTGAATCTTTCGATTTTTCCATGCCCTTCCGGATAAGCGGCGGTGCCATGGATGAGCCGGATACCCAGACGAGCCACGACTGCGAAGGTATCGTCGGAAATGAATCCCGGTCCGCGGTCCAAAAACATGGCGGACAACAATCCGTATTTCAAGATGGTTCGGTGGAGTCCCTGAAGGAACAGTTGAGTGGTTTCCGAGGTTCCCACGAACACGGCGAGGCCGAAACGAGTGGCGTCATCGACAAAGTTCAATGCGACCCGTTTAAGCCGCCCCACACCGGCGCGGAAGTATTTGCCGTCCGCAAGCATCATGAGCATTCGGTTGGGATAGGAAAAACGGCGCATGTCTTTGTCCTTGAGTTTGTGAGCTCGTCGCACAACCAGGTCCATCCGACGGCAGGCCCGCCAGACGGTACTGCGACTGAGCGGTTCGTCCTCGCTGACAATGCCGTGACGTCGAGCCCGTTTCATCAGTTCCGGAACCGAGGCCTCGGGATCGGTTTTGTTTTCTAAACGCAGATAATCGAGCAGCCTTTTGCTGAGAACCGCCGAATCGCAGACACGCGGGCGCGGTTGAGGCTCGAGCCCCATCAGACCTTTTTGCCCGTAGGCGTCGAGCCAGCGATAAATACTCCGCTCGGAAACTTGGCGTGGTCGGCCGGAAAGATCCTGATGCGGCAGCTCCAACACGTCGCGCACCGCTTGCGCCACCTTCATGCCCCCAAGCACACGAACCTGGACCGCCGAAACCACTTGGTAACGGAACAAAGCTTGAGGAGAAAGCTGAAGCAGCTTCGATTTGTCCACGGGCTGTCCCACCTCGCTTCTGCATCCTGCAGTGGATGCCATCGTAGCGAACCCGCAACTCTGCAAGACAGAGCGAAATTCGTGGGCAGCTAAACGAAGGGTGGGGATCGGCTCGCTCGACCCACTCTGGATAGCGGTGAGAGTCTTCGGCTAAATTTAGGATCCCACAACACCACCCTGCCCCAGCACCCGCCCAAGGTGCCCGCGGCCATCAGACGAGCACAAAGATCATCTCCGAATCGGATGAGGTTCAGCACCGACAAAATCGCCTTGCCCCGCTCCACAAGCCCTGAGGCCAGGCCATATTGCTCTCGAGCTTTATGGTGCTCCAGCCCGTTCACCTCCAGTTGCTCGACGATCTCTTCCACCACCGGCGGCTTTATCGCTTCCGACAACCCGAGCACACCCGCCGAACGTTCCATCCAACGACGTTGGGTAGCGTAACCACCAGGCTGAGTCGCTTCTCCCATTCGCTCCCGAAGCCAAAGCCGCTCTTCCGAAGCATCCGCCGCTGCCTCAAAACCCGCTGTCACGCCACCGCGCCACCCCCTCTTTCTTTGTCGTTGCCGGATAACCTCCAAGATCCACAGCCACTACAGCTTGACGCCCGTAGGGCACGTAGCCCATGGGGTAAACCGTGAAGTGCCGACCGTGACTCCGACAACGCAATACTCGTAGCCGTATCCCCGGGCCTGTTTTCCGCCCACGAGAAGCGTGCTTCCTCAGCCGACAAGGCTTTGAACCTCTAGCCCAAGGACACTGCGCGATCTTTTCCGTCGGGTATAACTTCCCCTTCTCGTTCGCAACATAGGATGCGCAAAGAAAAGGTTCCCTTTGCCGCGACGAACGCGACGACGGTTGAGACGGCGATATGACCTGGTGGTCAGATGGGTAACTATGGCAAAATACTTCTGCCTCCGGGCGCTGCGTCTGTCACCCTTGGAGAGTTCCAGACGCAAAAAAGCCCACAGCCCTCCACGGCTGTGGGCTTACAATTTTACAGTGAACTCAAATCCTCTTCATCAAATCCAATCTCTTCAGGGGCCTTCTACTGCCATCTAACCTGAAACCACAAGCCTAATTCCTACCATTGGGACCGAAACGTAGCACCAGACTTCTCCAGTCAAGGGATCTGAACCGGCCACGAGCTCGACCGTTTGGCCGTTCGTCAAGAGCAGCTCGAGCTCGGAATTGAAGGTACGAAAGGACGGGTGATCGG
>JAAESQ010000762.1 GCA_024229275.1 bacterium
GGACACGGGCATCAAGGAAACTCTCAAGTCCACCAAGAATCTCGATGACTCTCAGCGTACCATTCCCCGGGAGAATCCTAGGACGCCCTGCCATGCCGGGCAGTTCTGCCCGGCGACACACGGTGAGAGGTAGCACGCACAGATATCCGCCGCTGTAACTCTGTGTACCCGACGGTTTCAGGCAACCAGGCGTTGCGGAAGAACCAGGCCCTGCATGGATGCGCGAAACTCGATTCTACCTAGTAGATCAGCGGCACTACCACGACAGCGCTCGAGCACGTCTGGTGTGATGAACAGAATGAACTCGCCTTCACTCCAGGCAACGATGCACGGCAGGTTGTCGCCCACGACCCGGGCCAGATCATCGCTCATCTCGTCCAGACGCAATGCGTCGGGCAGTCGGTGCGTTGCTGGTGAAGGAGGCTTCACGATGATCGATCTCTACACCTGGCCAACACCCAACGGACTCAAAATCTCAATCGCACTCGAAGAGATGGGACTGGACTACACTGTACACCCGGTCAACCTTGGTGCTGAAGAACAGTTCTCGGACGAGTTTGTAAAAATCAGCCCCGCAAGTAAGATTCCAGCCATCGTTGACAACAATGGGCCGAGCGACAGTCCATACTCAGTCTTCGAATCAGGTTCGATTCTGATCTACCTCGCCGAAAAGAGCGGTTGCTTTCTCCCGGAAGACCCGCACCTTCGCCTGATGACTCTAGAATGGCTTATGTTTCAGCTCAGCGCTGTCGGGCCAATGCTGGGCCAGCTTGGGCACTTCAAGATGTTTGCGAGCGAAAAGATCCCTTATGCCATTAATCGTTACACCAAAGAATCAACCAGGACACTGAAAACGCTGAATCGACGGCTGCACGAATCTGAATACCTGGCTGGGGACTACTCGATCGCGGACATTGCAACCTACCCGTGGGTGGTTTCGGCTGCAAACCGCATTCCCCTTGACCTATCCGACATGCCAAATCTCGAGCGATGGCTCGATCAGATTGAAATTCGCCCCGCAGTGCAGAAGGGCATGACTGTTCCTGCCCCAAAGAGTTCCTAGGAACAAGGAGAGATCCAATGACCCAGCCCCATTTCACCACCGAGATGTTTGAGTTCCTGACCGACCTCAAAGCAAACAACAAACGCGAGTGGTTTCAAGCCAATAAGAAGCGATACGAACAGCACGTGAAGGAACCCTTGCTGCGATTCATAACCGACTTCGGCCCGTTGCTGCGCGAAATCAGCCCGCACTTTGTTGCTGATCCACGGCCGGTGGGCGGGTCCATGTTTCGAATCTATCGCGACGTGCGATTCGCAAAGAACAAAAGTCCGTACAAGACCCACGCTGCTGCCCAATTTCGGCATACGGCCGGAAAGGACGTTCATGCACCCGGCTTCTACCTTCATCTCGACACTGAGCTGATTCACGCTGGCACAGGCCTTTGGCACCCAGATTCGACGGCTCTTGCAGCAATTCGAAATACGATCGTCGACGATCCCGAAGGTTGGAAGAATGCTGTTTCTCAGTCCAAGTTCACGAAACGCCACAGGCTGGCGGGCGAATCGCTGAAGCGCCCCCCTCGAGGTTTTGACTCTGATCACCCGCTGGTCGAGGACCTCAAACGCAAAGACTTCGTCTCGATGGTGGATCTGCCCCCTGAAGCTGCGCTCAAACCTGGTTTCGTCGACGAATTCGCCGGATTGTGTGCCGAAGCCACGGATTTCATGAGGTATCTCACTAAAGCAGTAGGGTTGGAGTTTTAGGGAAAATGATGAATGCTGAATGATGAAAGATGAAATCGAGCCAATTAGAATCCATCGCGAAGGACTGAAGGGACATATTCGGCTTCATCAGAGAGTACCGTATTCGATACCCAGCGAACGCCAAAAAGCGCGTTACTGATTGAGGTAGATCACCAGCGCTGCGGCTGAGACTACCGCCAGGATCGCCAACTCGATTTTCACCCAGCTGTAGGGCCGCTCACCTTGAACCTCGCCCGTTCGTGCATTGACGAGAAAACGGTAAACCTTGTCTTTATAGCGATATGCGCTGAGCCATACGGGCAGCAAAATGTGTCTAAAAGTGATGTCGCGATATGAGGTTTCGACCGAGTGAATGCGTTGGTGAGCGCCGCCGATGTCACGCCGGATCGAAGTCCGGATGGTTGCGTCCATGGTTACGCGAGCGTACTCGAAGCCCTCTTTCAGATCGACACGATAGCTTTCAGCGCGGAAGCCGCTGAGATAGTCATCGCGGTAAGGAACGAGTTTGTCGAGGTCCCATGGTTCGAGCCGCTCAGCGTATTTCCGTGGCAGGCTTTCACTGGCCAGTACGAGAACATCATCAAAGGCATTTTGAACCACGCCTGAAACTCGGGCCCACCGGGTTCGACGCACCCGACGAGTCCTTCGCACTGAGCGCCCGTTCTCGGTCGTGGTGTAGCTTTCGTTAACGTAGTAATCGTCTCCCCGTTCACCGACGTAGCTGCTGGTTGATCCACAATCGTAGGTCCAATGCGGAATGTAGATGCCGGAAAGACCGCCGATGGTTCGTGCGAGTTTCTTGAGCTTGTTGGGGGCAAACCACCGGCTACGCACCCACTTCTTGAATGATGCCATCGCCTGTTTGTGATCAATGGAAAACGGAAGTAGCGACTTGGGCTTGATCTGGCGTGTCGAGTGGGTGGCGACCACAATGTTGGTGCCGCAGAAGGGGCACTCGTCAGATGTGACGTTTGCCTCGAAGGTGGTTTCTGCACCACACGAATTGCATGACACAGCAAGACGTTCCTGGAACTCTTCGGCCTCGGCAGCCTGTTCAAGATGGGCTTCGAAATCGAGTTCAACAATCTCACCTTCGGCCCGCTCGATTTGTTGGAAGCTACCGCAGTAGGGGCACGTCAGATTCTCCGTTCCAGGCTGAAACGCGACCTCACCACCACACTGCCGGCATGTAAATTCCATTCAATCGTCACCATCTCTCAGTGAGCTGTGGTCCGAATCCACGCTTCGAAGTCTGCAAGAGAGCCGACTCCGAGCGGTGTCACATAGTCGTCTTCGGGCCGTGCCGTCGGATCGGCAATCCAATACGATGCAATGCCCACTGCCGCAGGCTGCGCCACGTCCCATCCCCAATTGTCACCAACCATCAGGCATTCTTCCGGGGCGCGTCCAATCATGTCCAGGATCTCACGATAGTAGATAGGATGGGCCTTTGTGGCATGCATGTTCTCAAACGTGGTGACCAATGCATACGGGTACTCATCGACCGGAACTTCCGCCCACGCGATTCTCTGCTCAATTGCGGTAGCCGGAAAGAGAGGATTCGTAGCAATCACGACATCAAGTTGGTTGGCGAACGCCCAATCGACGAGTCTGCGTGCTTCCGGTTTTGAAGCTGTCAGACTTCGAAGCTTCGGGAACTCATGAGCGTAAAACTGCTCGAACCTCGGCCGAAGCTCGTCTCTCTCGTACCCGAGTCCAGGATAAAAAAGGCTCTCGAACAATTCTTCGTTGGTCGGGCCTGCTCCGTCGTTGGCAGCCATTGCATGCGTTGCCTTCAGCAGCTCGCGAATAAGTTTCTCCCCAGGCATGATATCAACGACTGATTCGGTCAAACCCTTGAAATAAGCAGGGATGAATCCATCCATGTTGTTCGCAAGAAGCGTGTCGTCGAGATCGAGCAAGAGTGCTTTGTACATTGGGTGCCATTGTAACGGGGATGCAGGGCTGTGCGGGACGAACGGGCAAACGGCTATACGGCAGGACGGGACAACGGGACAAGCATAGCGGTTCAGGTTTCAGATAGGATCTATGGCACGCAGAGCTTTCGGCATGGTTGTCTTCACCGCTCTGGGGAGGAGAGTAGTCGGGCTTTTCGTCCACTATCTCTCTTGCTCCAGCCTTCAATCCCCCCTATCCTGACGCGGTGACTACTGCAGCAGCTTTCATCATTGGCGACGAAATACTTAGCGGCAAAGTGCACGATTTGAACGCCCCCGTACTCATCGATCACCTCCGCGCGACCGGCGTACGACTGGCCAGCCTCAGCTTCATCTCGGACGATCTCGAGACGATCGCCCAAGAAGTCCGTAAGGCTTCTAAGGCCTACGATGCTGTGATCACGTCGGGAGGCGTCGGGCCGACGCACGACGATGTCACGATTGCTGCAGTTGCCCTGGCATTCGGCGTCGACATCGTGAGGGACAGCGAACTCGAAGGTATGATTCGCACATACTGGGGTAAGCGACTGAACAAAGCAGCACTCAGGCTCGCAAACGTCCCAAGAAATTCTCGGCTGTTGTATGGCTCTGACGGCTTGCTGCCACTAGTGGTGTACCGCAACGTCTACATGTTTCCAGGCATCCCCAGGCTTTTTGCAGCCAAAATCGGCAGCTTGAGCCAGGAACTCAGTGGCCACTTACCTTCACAGAGCGACCTCTACCTCAACTCGGATGAGAGCAGCATTGCCACGGCTCTGGAAGAAGTCAACGAGGCGTTCCGATCCGTCAAGATCGGCAGTTACCCACAGATTGAAGAAGGAGACCACCGCGTGTGGGTAACTCTTGAGGATGAAGACAAGAAAGTCCTAGCTGATGCCACCCAGCACCTTCTGAGACTTCTTCCTTCCGATGAGATTGTGCGCGTCGAGAACTAGAATTACCAGGGCGGGAGCATGAACTGGCAGCGATGAACGAGGGCAACGACACACCTCTACACTGGCGAGCAGCTCTACGGATGCTGACGATACTGCCGCAAGGTGCGATCAGCCGCTTTGTCGGACGGCTCGCGGATATCCGGGTTCCACGTATGTTTCGCAATACGGTGTCACGCACCACGGCTCGCATGCTTGGGATGGACCTTTCGGAAGCCGAACTTCCACCACAAGCCTATCGATCCGTCGGTGAGCTCTTCGTTCGACGCCTCAAGCCTGGAGCACGACCACACCCGAGTGATGACGCATTGCTGGTCAGTCCAGTTGACGGAATTGTCGGAATCCACGGGACGATCGAAAACGGCAGGCTGATCCAGGCCAAAGGTCACTTCTACACAAGTGAGGAACTTGTCGATGATTCCGAGCGTGCACATGCCCTAGATCGTGGAAGCTTTGTGACGATCTATCTAAGTCCGCGCCACTACCACAGGATTCAT
Source organism: bacterium (assembly GCA_024229275.1). GTDB lineage: Bacteria > Acidobacteriota > Thermoanaerobaculia > Thermoanaerobaculales > Sulfomarinibacteraceae > JAAESQ01. Next base: position 5,155 of record JAAESQ010000762.1, read on the forward strand.
AGCCCCTGCAGCGGGAAGATCTGCGCCGCAAGACATGTTCCCGGCCGACTCTTCCCTGTAAATGCCCCAGCGATTGCCACGATTCATAAGGTGTTCTGTCGCAACGAGAGACTGATCAGCTGGATCGATGGCCCCTTCGGGAGTGTCGCGGTGGCAGCCATCGGTGCTTTCAATGTAGGGCGAATCTCAGCAGCCTTTGATCCAGAATGGACCGGTCGCCGCGGCGTCACCAATCGTCGAGATGCTGTTGCCGAGACCCACACTTACGAGCCTGCTGTCCCGATCACACAATGCGATGAGCTGATGGCGTTTCATCTTGGTTCCACCATCGTCATGTTGATCCCGAACGGGAACATTCGATTCGACGAGGGGCTGCTGGAAGGCCAGGAGATTCGAGTTGGGGAACCGGTGGCGTGGAAAGGTGATTCGTAGAGCGTGAAGGGTGAAGGGTGAAGCGGCAGAATGCTGAGGGCAACGATGGGCAGTGCCAAGTCCCGATCGCAGAAGATTGCCTACTCGCGGTGGAACACGGCTACCCCCCCCGCTTTCGAATCTCAGTTACTAGCCTTCACTCGTTTTTCTTCACTCTTCACTTCTTCACCCTTCACAGTCCCCCTCCGTCCGAGTAGCTGTGGCCTGTAACTGTCCCGATAGATCTCAATCAGCGTGATGACCGCTGTCATCAGCAGAGGGCCAATGATCAACCCCGCCGGACCGAAAGCATCGAGGCCACCAAGGAGAGACAGAAAGACCAGCAAAGTGTGCATATGCGCGCGGCGTCCTACGAGCATTGGTTTCAGCCAATACTCCACGAGCGCTGAGATGATAGCGAGTGGTATGAAAAGTGTGAGCGCCCGACCGGACTCGCCCATGATGAGTAGGATAACTGAGGCCGGGATATATACCAAAGAGACACCGATGACGGGAACGAATGCCAGAATTCCCATGACCACGCCCCACAGGACCGGTCCAGGCAAACCGAGCACCGCGAACATCAGTCCGCCCACAACACCCTGAATGATTCCCGCGAATCCGTTTCCTATAACAAGAGAGCCCGACATTTCGCTGAGGCGAGCCAAGACGTGGCGTTGTTCCGATTGCGGCAATGGTGCCACGGTTTCAATCCATCGTCGAAACCGTTCACCGTCAACGAGAAGATAAAAGACGATCAGAATCCAGAAGAAAAACCCAAAAATGACCCGCACCGCGCCCTTAGCGATCGACACTCCTCCACGATAAAAGAAGGTTCCGAGTTGCACACCAACACTGGCGAGTTGGTCGTAGATCTCTTGAGCAGTAAGCTGGAATCCGAATGGACTCAAGTATCGATTCGTTTTCTCAAGCCACTCACTCTGCTCCTCGAGACCCTCGAGGAGATCCCGTTCAGCAAGTTGTACAGTCGTCATTTCGTAGAAGCTCAGAGCCTCTTGCGAAACCTCGCTCATAGTCAGAATGAGCGGCGCAACTACCGCCATCATCAAAATAACGCACACCACCAGAGCTGCTGACCGCCGGTGGCCGCGCATTCTCTTGACGAGTTCGCTATACGGTTGATAGAGCAGGCCAACTGTGACCAGCGACAGCACGATCACAGAAAAAAACGGAACAAGGATGCGGCCGCCAACGACAAGGCCAAGACAGAGCACCAATGCGAACCCGATCCAACCCGCCATCCGCGGTCGCGACACTTTTCCGGCTCTGTTGTCCATGCCTCATGTTCCCGCGATCCAAGGAGATCCGTCAAGAGGAAAGCCCCCGTTTCCGGGGGCTTCTGTGTTCTTTCTGCCATGACGGGCCGACTTCTTGGTTAGTCAGCTCTCAGTTTGGCCTCCGGAAGGAACTCGTTGTAGAAGCGCCGCAGTTCTTTTTCACGACCACCCGACGCCAGTTCGCGCAATCTTTCAAGGCCAGCATCGATCTCTTCTGGTGGGTATTTCTCCAACCTGCCGATGAAGATCTTGGGGTGGCGGGTGTTGTCGACGTTCTCACCAGTCGTTTCAAGCTCTTCGAACAGCTTCTCGCCCGGCCGCGTGCCTGTGAAGATAATGTCAATGTCCTCAAACGGCCTAATCCCGAAGAGGGAGATCATGTCCTTTGCCATATCGAATATGCGCACAGGCTCGCCCATGTCGAGGATGAAGATCTCACCACCATGCCCTAGAGCTCCGGCCTGCAACACCAACTGCGATGCCTCGGGAATGGTCATGAAGTAACGCACCATATCCGGGTGGGTCACGGTCACCGGGCCACCCGCGAGTATCTGCTCACGAAAAATAGGGATCACCGAACCCGCCGAATTCAGGACATTCCCGAATCGGACTGAGACATATCGAGTGTCGTAGCGCGAGTTGAGATCCTGTACGACAAGTTCAGCTACACGCTTTGAAGCACCCATGACCGAGGTCGGCCGCACCGCCTTGTCGGTCGAAACCTGGATGAACACTCTGACGCCGTACTCACCGGCAAGGGCCCCGATGAGGCGAGTGGCCAGAACGTTGTTCTTGACCGCCTCGGTAGGATTAACCTCCATCATCGGCACATGTTTATGTGCAGCCGCATGGATGACCACCGATGGTTGATAAGCGGCAAGTACCGAGCGCATGCGTTCTTCGTCACCGACGTCTGCAACCACTGGGACAATCTCACCGTCGGTCCACTGCGCCCTCAGCTCACGATCGATGTCGAAGAGGACGAACTCTGCGCGTTCGACAAGAATGAGACGTGCCGTTCCAAACCGTGCTACCTGGCGAGCCAGCTCGGAGCCGATCGATCCTCCAGCACCCGTCACCATCACCGTAGCACCGGAGAGGAGATCGATCACAACGTCCTCTTCGAGACGGACCGGTTCACGACCTAGCAAGTCTTCAATTTCAACATCGCGGATGCGGCTGATCTCGACTGTACCTCCAACAATCTCGTAGTAACCCGGGATGATGCGAGCCTTCACCGGCACACTATCGCAGATCTCCACCATGCGCCGCAGATCACGCCGCGAAGCCTGAGCTACCGTAATCACGACCTGGTCAATGTCCTGTTCTCTGACCAGTTTCGGGATATCGCGCGTCCGGCCCAGAACCTTGATGCCATGGATAACCGAGCCCTGTTTCTGTTCGTCATCATCAACAAAACCGCGTACGTCGAGACCCAAGTCGCCTCTCCCATGGATCTCCTTGGCCGCGAGTACACCAGCCTGGCCAGCGCCAGCGAGCAACACGCGCTTGGTTCGACCATTCCTCCCATGCGCCACACGCTGCTCGGTTTCGTAGCGTTCCGCAAGAGCCCGACGTATCACTCGCAGCGCAAGTACGCCGCCGAAGGCGAACAGCGTGTCCATCAAAATCACCGAGTACGGCACTCGCCACGCCGCAAGCGATTCAGGCACGGCCATTCTGAGCACGAGAATTGGAAGGAATGCCCGAATAGCAGCCTTCAAAAACGTCGTTAGCTCAGTCATGCCGATGTAGCGCCAGATGAATGTGTAGACACCTCCGACAAACAAGGTGCCAAACTGAATCAACACAACTAGGGGCAGCTGGATCAGGCCATACTCAACGTATCGCTCAGGCACCTGGAAATCGAAACGCAACAGATAGGCCAGCACAAATGCTGAGATCAGCACCAAAAGATCCAGAAGGAACTGAACCTGGCGATTTAGCAATCGCGCCCAGATGGTGCGTGTTGAGTCTTCAGGCTTGTCGTTATCTACAGTCATTCTGATCCTTGCAGCTCAGCTTCATCTCTATGATCGCTCAAAGGGGGAATATTGGGAAGTACGGATAGAAGATAGAAGAACGATATCGCATGACGGTATATGCCTGGTCAAATACTCCTGAGGCGCCCCTGGGTCCGGATCTTCACTCTTGACCTCTTCACTCCTTCACGTCTTATCGTCTCACCTCTATCGTCTCTCTTCTCACATCTATTCTCCTACTTTCTTCCACGCCGCCAATCGACCTCCCGAGAGATTGAACAAGCCCTGTAACACCACTCGAACCGCGAGACTTTGGGCTCTCATTGAAAGTGTGTCACTAAGGGCTGCTGATTCGAGTAGACGTTTCCATCGAGAGGGAAGTCCATCCGCAATGGCTGCTGGCCGAGAGTAGTCCTGGTCGAGCCATGCCGGAGGAGTGCCGCCACTTCGCAACCAAGCGAGAAGATCCCGTGTCCTGGAGGCGACCCGGACACCTCCAAGCACCTCGAGCCGCGCCAATGCTTCGACCTCAGTTCTCTCACCAGCGACATCCGCAGTCAACGCCAGCTCAGCCATCCGAAGTGGCCGAACAAGCTGAGGCAAATAGAGGTCCTTCGCCACGAGCAGGGCCGAAGCCATCAGCGCACGACTCGGCTCCATCACACGCACAGGGACGTCATACAGCTCTTTCAGAGAAGCTCCTTTGAGGAGTTCCTCTACAACTTTCTCCTCCCCGACGGAACTGCTCGACAATCTGCGATGGACATCCAAATGTAGATGACCCCGAGCATATTCAATGCCCGGGGCCGTGACAGGCGTCGTTGTGTGACAGCGTACGAGACCTTCCGATTCGAGCAATCTCAGGCTCAGATCGATGCTATCGGGATGTACCAGCACATCCAGATCGGCCATCCGCCGCCACTCCGGGCCAGAGTAGATGTGCGCCAAAGCGTCTACACCCTTGATGACGACCCAACGAATCCCCTGTTCTTCGAACTTACGAAAGAGCGGAGCTGCTTCTGCCAGCTGAAGGAGGTTTCGACCACCTGCGCGCCGACTGTCCTCGGCGAGGGCCTCTCCCACACTTTCGGGGAGAAGTCCGGGTGAGGTCTTAGCCAACGCACCCAGCGCCGGACGACAAGAGACGTCGTACTCAATCCAAGGCGCAACTACATCTGCGGCAAATCTCCTTGGCTGCTCGGCTCGCAATCCCAGGCCAAACGAAATTGCTTGGTAAAACCATGAAATGAATTGCGCCGGGCCAGACACGTTGAATCATCCAGACTGTCGACTGCAACACCCACTCACGATCTCGATCACACGATCGCGATCGTGCGCAGTGAGCGAAGATCCGCTCGGAAGGCAGAGGCCAAGATCGAAGAGCTGCTGTGCCACATCGCCGCCACGAACCCTGCAATCTTCAAACACCGGCTGCTTGTGCATCGGCTTCCAAACCGGA
>JAAESQ010000763.1 GCA_024229275.1 bacterium
GAGCAGAATGTCTCCTCAAGGTATGCGACCAGTCGCTCCGCCGTGAAAGGTTTGTCGATGAAGCCCAAGCAGTCATTGGGTATCTTGTCGACGAGAAATCGACGCAGTTCCGGTCGGCCGCTAATCACACACACGCAGATGCCGTTCAAGTCACCCTGATCGCCAAAATGGCTCAGAACCTCAACAGCATCCATTCCTGGCATCTGAATGTCCAGCGTAACAAGGTCGGGCTTTTCTCCGCGTGCCATCTCGAGAGCCTCATCGCCGTTGTGTGCCTGAAAGACTTTGGCTCCACGGTCCCCAAGTACAGAGGTGAAGAAATCCAATTGATCAGGTTCGTCCTCAGCAACAACGATAATGCGTCCCTCAAGCCCCATTTGCCCCCCAGTAGAATGCCTGTGAGGCTATGAATCTACCGATATCCGAACAACATTGCATAAACGATCAAGGCGATCAGCGTCAGGCCTATTCCAAGTGCTGTGAACCCGAAAATCCGAATCGTCCTTTCCCACGACTTCGAGACTGGATTGACAAGTTTCGCATCGATTTCCTCAATAGAACCACTCTGCATGAACTCTTCATACTCTGCGGGCTTGTCATGCTTGAGTTCCTCCACAGGTACGCGTCCCGTAAAGATAACTGGGTCCATCGGGAATTTATCCGGCCTGAAATGCGTGTTGAAGAAATGCACCGTGAATATAAAGGCAACCGCGAGCAGCGCTTCGTCGCTGTGAATAATCGTTGCAACGTTCACTGACCAGCCCGGGAGCAGACGAGTGAAGAAGACCGGAAACCACAGCACGAGTCCTGTCGATCCGATCACGAACACTCCCCAGAAGACAGCGAAGTAGTCGAACTTCTCCCAGTAGGTGAAGCGACCATAATTCGGTCTTGGACCACGGCCGAAGAACCAACGAATGGACTGCCAGATCTGCTTGAAGTCTGTCAGGGTGAGCATCATCGATTGTTTGCCGAAGAGAAAACCTATCCACGTTTGCCCGGACTCTCTCTTCATCGCAAAAACCTGACGAATGTGGACAGCGAAGAGCGCGATCAGCACAAGCGCACCGAATCGATGCAGGACTCCCATCGTCTCGAAACCACCAAGAATCTTTGACAAGACGACTGCCCAGCCCATATACGAGAACTTCAAGGCCATACCCGTGAGCGCGAGCGTGAAGAAGCTGAGCAGCATTACCAGGTGCATCAGCCTCTGGCTACGCGAGAATCGCTGATAAAGCCTTTCCTGTGGTGCATCGCGATGCGCAATCCATTGATCACGAGTTCTTAACAACCGCCACAACCATGCGCCAGTGTGGAGAAACGCGAAGGTCATGGTGCCTACTAGGAGGAGGGTCATTAACCAGAACGAGTAGAAAAGGAAGGGGTACTTGTCTGGGTCGTGGTGCGTAGCGTGTGTGAGGTACCCGGCAAACCGGCGATGTGATCCCGGGTGACACTTCGCGCATGTTTCGACGACGTTTTTGCGACTCAAGGTCGAGTTTGGATCGTGCGGCGGAACGATGTTGTGGGTCCCGTGACAGTCGTAGCACTTCGCTGTCCCTTCCGAACCTAATCTGGAGACCTTGCCGTGGTAAGTATCGAAGAAGGTCTCGGCCTCCTCTGTGTGGCATTGTCCACACTGGTTCATCATCGTCAGCCGGAAACCCTCAACATCTGTTCGCCCGATAGTATGCGACGTATGACAGTCTTCACACGTCGGCAAGTCCCTGTCCGTGTCAGAATTTCCAGGCCAATGAATGCTGGTCTTAAACGTCTCCTCAATCCCGTGGTGGCACTCGCCGCAGGTTGCGGCAACATTGTCTGGATACACGCTGGAAGCCGGATCGTCGGCACGGCGCGGAGCGTGAGCGGTATGACAGTCGGTGCACGTGGCCGACACCACGAGTCCGCTCTCGACTAGGCCTTTTCCGTGAATGCTCATGACGTAGCTGCCGACGATGTCTGGAATCTCAGAGTGAAGCCGCATTGCTGCGGCCTCCCCCTGACGGTGGCATCTGGCACAGAGTTCAGGAACATTTCTGGCATAGGTTGGCGAAGTCGGAATACGATGACTTTGAGTCGTGTGCTTCTCGTGGCAGTCCAGACAGTTCGGTGCGTCCGGATCCCCAGCGGCTACGAGCAGCCCATGTTCGCTCTGCGAGTGTTGCTGTACCTGCTCAGCATGGCAGACGCTGCAGTCGACTTTGCCGATTGACTCTTCGCAAGGCCTTTCATCCGCGAGCGCAACGTCTGAATGACACTGTGCACAGGCTGTACCGCCGTGCATCGACAGGGTGTACGCCTCTTCATCCACGTACAAGGAAAGCAGCTCACCGTCTCTTTCCATCGTCATGTTTGGATCAGAATGACAGCGCAGGCAGTCTTCGTTCGCGGCACCCTTCGCGCGCAATGTTCTCTGGCGAATCTTGTGCGGGGAGTGGCAATCGGCGCAGGATGGAATCTTGTGTGGCTCTTCCTCCCACAATCGACCCTCAATGACCTTGACATGAACTTCTTCAATACGGGAGTGGCATGCGGTACAAGTGGTAGCCACGTTGTCGTGATGAATGCTCGAACTGGGATCGGTGTGTTCAAGAATTTCGTGTGAAGTATGACACGAAGTGCACACGGCAGTAACTGTCAGTCCTTTTCGAAAGAGCCCTTCACCGTGAATACTCTGTGAATAGTTCTCGAGAATACGGTTCTGAGGAATGTCGTGCTGGAGTGATACCTCACTACCTTCGTGATGACAGGTTCCACACAGAACAGGAACGTTAGTGGTACTGGTCCGGGAGTGGGGGTCGATCTTGGGCAATACCTCATGATCACCGTGACAAGTCACACAAGTCGGCGCGAGATCGTCTCCGCGTGCTGCGGCACGTCCGTGGAGACTGCGGCCATGCTCTTCAGCCTGCGACTGATGGCACTCACCACACGTTTCGATCTGCAATGTGTCTGTTTTGGGCGAAGTGACCTGGTGACCTGAATGGCAGTTAACACACGACGCCGATCCCGATCCATTGTGCGCTCCTCTGGCCGCGGCTGCACCCTCCGACCGATGACACGAACCACACAGTGAATTTGCATTGTCAGGGTGTACGGAGGAACTGGCATCTGTGGCCGCTCGGACGGCGTGGCTGGTATGACAACGAACGCAACCTGCCGCCGGTGAGGCTGGGTCCTTCGCCCACCTCCCATGTGGTCCCGCTGCATTCTCCTGGGCAACGTCGTCATGACACATCCCACAATCAGCAGGCTCTAGCTCCTCCTCATGAGGTAGCTCAACTCCATCGAGGTCTACGTGACAGTCGATGCATGCAAATTCGCCGTGGACCGATGCGGCAAATAAATCTGGATCAGTATGTACAGAAATCTCGGTGCCACCACGCATACCTGTAGCGTCTGGATCTTCGTGGCACATCAAACAGTCTGAGTTCTCCTGGGCTTGACTGATGGACACGGGAACGACACACGCCAGCAGCAACGGCACGATCCGACGGCTCAGTAACTCTGTTCGCGGCGACAGCCAGAAGTTGAACGTTCCTTTCATGACCCACCCTTCAACTCATGCACTATATCGCCATACAGGCAAATAGACAACATCAACCAACCTCATCTTTTTGAGACTCTTTCGCACTCGCGCCCTCTCCCCTGGATACGGCACGATTCAACCGTGAATCATGATGCCAAAGCCCTGGGATCGTAGCGCCGCAGCCCTGGCAATTCCCATCAAATCCAATGGACCTCTCCAGCACCGAAAATCCGACGCGTCTCACCAAAACGGCAGAGCACTGAGGACAGTACGTGTTCTCGCTGCCGGACGTGCCACCGAGCAGATTTCCTACATACACGAACCGAAGCCCTGTTTGAGTGCCGATTTCTCGAGCTCTGATGAGACTATCTCCCGGTGTCCGAACCCTGTCGTTCATTTTGTAGTCGGGGTGAAATGCCGTGACATGCCATGGTATCTCAGGCGAAATCCCTACGAGGAATTGGGCGATACCTGCTAACTCCTCTTCAGAGTCATTGAAGCCTGGCACAAGAAGCGTCACTACCTCCACCCAGTACCCAAGATCGAACGCGTCGGCAATCGTCGATTTCACTGCAGTGAGCTTCCCGCCGAGTGTCCGGTAGGAATCCTCACGAAAGGCTTTCAGGTCAACCTTCAACAGATCCATCACCGGACGTAGGAACCGGAGCACTTCCGGCGTCGCATGCCCATTCGACACGAATCCGGTTACAAGACCATGGCGCTTGCCTTCAGTGAATACCGAGTGCGCCCATTCCGCGGTTATCAACGGTTCGTTGTAGGTGGAAACCAGCACCTCGCAACGATGACTCTTCGCGGCGTCTACGATCTCGTGCGCCGACACACTTTGCACGCCGGTACTCGCCGCCGGATCTCGAATGGACTGAGACGACATCCAGTTTTGGCAGAAAGAACACTGGAGATCACAGCCCAGCATTCCGAACGACAACGCCTTTGATCCCGGCATTACGTGAAAGAAAGGCTTCTTCTCGATCGGATCAGCAGCGAGTCCCGCTGTATATCCCCAAGGAACCCAGAGACTTCCGCTTTCACGATAGCGGACCTTGCAAATGCCCCGTGACCCATCGTCGAGCTTGCAGTGATGAGCGCAAGCAACGCACCCTATCCTGCCACCTTCAAGTTCCCTCGAAAGAGCGGAACACGCTCGTGTCAAGCTGTCGAGTGTGATGCTTGAGTGCACTCAGCCCCTTTGCCATTCTGATCGGACTTTCACGAATTCGCAAATTCGTTTGTCTCCTTTCTCTTTGGCTCTGTCATGAACACCTCTAGAGAAATCCATGCTACTCTCGTGCAGTTAGTGACTGCGCTTTTGGGGGATATCGAGACACCGGAGGAACGCTTGGATTCGGAGTCGCTTCAGCTCAATCTCGACGCCTATCGGATCATCGCCGAGATCCTTAGAGATCTGCGGCAGGCTCTCCGCACAGATCTCGAACGAGTTCATGGCAGCCAGTGGTTTCGCTCAGGTCTGTCTGAGGATGTTTTCAACCGTCTCATTGGTCGAAAAGAGCGCGAAAACGCTATTGATTGGCACGATCGCGAGTATCAGGAGTTGCTGGACTTCATGGGCTTCAGCGACCTTGCAGAGATACTCGACCACAATCCCGACTGTCTTCGGTTTCTCGCCACTCTTGCGCCAAGCCGCAGTCTGCTCCATGCTCGCTTTCTTGAACTCGAGGTGATCAGACGACGGCTCGGGATGACTCGCCCGATCAGTGAATCGCAGCTCTCATTCCTCGGCAATTTTCACCTTCGACTTCATCGAGCGATGACCGATCATGCCGGCGAAGAAGGAGAAGACGAACCTCGTCAGAGTTACGACAAACGACCAGTCTTCGAAGACACCGACGAGCAAGAGGCAATTGCCGTTGAAGTCGAAGAGCCTGAGCAGGCACCGGCCGTTTCCAATGTAACTCCAATTCGACCGGATCCCCCGGATTCCGATGAGCAAGAAGGCGCGGACGAAGAGGACCCAGAGACACCGGATGAGCAACCGCTTTCCCGGCGAGAACGACTTCAGGCCAGCTTGGGAAGAGGAGACCGCAAAGCCATCTTGACTGAGCTGTACACCGAGGTGACACAGCTTGCAGAAGGGCTATGGTCCCGTTCAGGAGGACAGGGTACTCCTATGTGGGACGACGTGTGCGAAAGCACCTGGTACGAAGACAATTTCTCAAACCTCGGGCTGAAACCCCTCTCAGACTTCTACGAAATCATCGCCGCACTCGGTGAACACCGCTCCAGCGGAATGAGCAAGAACGAGCTTCAGAACTTTCTGAAAGAAAGAAACTTCGCTCACGTCCTCCTAGCTCTCCGGGACATGTTTCAGAAGAATAAGCTCTAGTTCCCACTGCGCTCAAACTCCGTAATACGAGCACTTGAACAGTTGCTCATGGATTGCTACGGTAAATGTGGTCTAGGGGGGGGCGATATGGGGTCTAAATCCGTTACTCGTTCTGAGTTCATGCATCGCATGTTGAACTTCGCCAACAATCCGACAACAATCATAGGGTTCACGCTGACCACTATCAGTGGTTTGCTGCTGCTGATTTTCGTTCTCGTTGAGTTCGCTGGGCATGGGCACAACCCGTACACCAGCGCATTCGCCTTCCTCATCCTTCCTGCACTCTTCATCTTTGGTTTGATGGTCATGCCGGTTGGAATGCTGCGCCTACGGCGGCGCCTTCTCGCAGAGGGAACCAGCGCCGAAGAACTCGATCGATTCCCAAGGTTGGACTTCAACGATCCGAACCTTCGTCGAGTCGCCACAGTGATTATCATTTTGACAACGGTCAATGTAGTAATCCTCGGAACAGCTTCAGTCCTTGGGATTGAATACATGGAATCTGTACCGTTTTGCGGCGAGGTTTGCCATACAGTCATGCAACCAGAGTTCGTCGCATATCAAGAATCCCCTCATTCGCGTGTGGCCTGTGTCGAGTGTCACATCGGGCCAGGTGCTCCCTGGTTTGTTCGCTCCAAAATAGACGGTTTGCGGCAGGTCTGGCACACAGCACTCGGCAGCTATTCCCGTCCGATTCACTCCCCGATTGTGGATCTGCGACCGGCCCGTGAAACGTGTGAACAGTGCCATTGGCCGACGAAGCACCATGGCGACAAACTCCGTGTTTTCGCACGCCACCGAAGCGATGAAAACAACAGTCCGAGCTACACGGCTATGCTCCTCAAAACTGGCGGAGGTCGTATGGATCTCGGCCAGCATGGTGGAATCCACTGGTGGCACATCGAGGCCGACAACAAGATACGGTACGTAGCAGGAGACGATCGACGCGAGAGCATCATCTGGGTGGAACTGACAACGCCGGAGGGAGAAATTCTCACCTACACGAGAGAATGGGAAGAGATCCCTGCGCCTCAGGAATTGGAACGCCAAGCCCGAACGATGGATTGCATCGATTGTCACAACCGACCAACGCACCTCTTCAAGTCACCTGCCAAAGCCCTTGATGACGAATTGCAGAATCGTCCCGACCTTCGGGAACTCCCTTTCTTCAAGAAACAAGCACTTGTGGCGATACAAGAGAATGGTGCAGCGACTCGCGAACTCGGAATGTCCCATGTAGAAACCGTGATGAAAGCGTTCTATCAACAGAACTACGCCGATCTCTTCTCTACTCAGAGTGAACTTGTAGATCTCGGCGCAGAGCTGGCCAAAGAGATCTACGGAGAGACTCACTTCCCTCAAATGAACACAACTTGGGAAACTCACCCGACACACATCGGTCATGAGGAATCACCTGGTTGTTGGCGTTGCCATGACGATGAGATGACCACTTCCGACGGCAGTCGAACGATCCCATTGGACTGCGAGAACTGCCACGTCATGATCGTGGAAGATGAGCCCGAACTGCCTGATCTCGGCGGCGCACTCGGGGGATAGCTAGAGTTCTCAGGACCCGGGCGGCTCTGACGGGAAGTAAAGCTACCCCCTAAGCAGGTGGAAACTGCTCCGTATAGGCGTAATACCGTCGCAGAATCCGCCGAGTGTATCCAACAGCTCGTCGACACCTACATACTCCGGCCGGATAGTTCCTTGCCACATCGGCTTCGTCGAGGATGAGCATCGCAGTCTCGACGTTTCCTGCCCACAACGTGTCGTCCAGTTCCATGTCTCGGGCAAGCTTGCGTGCGTCAACCACGTGGCGAGGCCCCACATTGTAAGAGGCAATTGCCATGGCCATCTGTGCATCGAGCTCAACCCCTTCAAAAACTGCCATAAGATCTTTCAAGTACTCCGCCGCCGCATGGGTAGCCTGATCGGGGTCATGGGGATTTGTGACACCCCTTTCTCGCCACGTGAACGGCATGAATTGGAAGAGTCCTGCCGATCCACCGGGACCCACGGCATCGGGATCGAAGCGCGACTCTTCATACATCAGTGAGGCCATTAGCCGCCAGTCCATGGCCTGAATCCTGGCTTCCCTCTTCAGAAGGTCGTCGTATGGTGTGAGTCTCCCGTCGGGCACTTCCGGAGTGCTGCTCGTATACCAGCGTCCACCGGTACCCAGTTCAGAACGAGCAAGTAGTCGCACAAAGCCCGAACGACGAGAGGCTCCCAGGAAACGATCGGCAGACTTCTTGAGTTCCCCTGAATGTGGCGCAAAGAGCCACACCAAACCGACATCTTTGAGGACAGCACCCCCAAGAATGAGACTCGGTCGATCCTCGAGCGCCAGACGGGCGCTATCTCGATCGACGATCGCAACATCTGCTTCACCTAGGGCCACTGTACGAATGGCACTCAGTGAATCCTCACCCGGTGAAAGGACAGCGAAATCCGGCGCCTGCTCCAGTGGGAACTCCCGAACGTAGGTTTGGATTGGTACAGAACACGCGACACTCATTCCCTCCAGCATGAACATATCCTCGATAGGGCCTTGCCTCTGGCGTGAGATTGCGACCAGGTCTACTTTCCGATAGGGTCGACTTGCCGACAAACCTCGGGACGGAACGAGTTCGTCCGGCTCATGCAAGGCAGCCAGATCTCCATGACCGCTCATGAGCCAGGAGGCAGGATCCACTCCAGGTGGCGGAAGAGCCAACTCGAGTCGAACTCCAAGGCTGGCAGCAAAGGCGTGAGCCAGATCGTACTCAAATCCCTCAAGCCCTCCACGCTCAATGACGCAGGTCGTCGGAGAGTTTCGGGTAACTAGGCGCAGCACTCCGACCTGTCGAATCCGGTCGAGATCTCGACAAGCAACCGTCCGCCTCCCGCGAGCCAACACTCTCTCAGCGAAAAGAAAGTCATTTACGGCACCATTCAGCGCTGTATTCTCGCGACGCATTGCCCACGCAAGAGGGCGCGGTTCCGCAAGAGGACCCAACGTTTTGAATCCTCCACGGAAGCTCAGGGTATCTACCATTCCCGAATCAAGGACCGTCGAGTTGTATCGCCCGCTTCTCACTCTCAGAGCCACTGACTCGAGCGGAATCTCTTCCGGAATCGGTACGACATCGACGATCCGGCCTCCCACCGCGGCACCCAACTCCGACGCAATTGCTGCAGATCTTGACCCATGAAGATGAATACTCCGCGAGCTGATCTGGTCAAGGTCCGTCCAGACGGAGTCTGCCCGAGTCACCACCACATCCTCGACCCAGTCAACTGCAGCACTTGCAGCAAAACCCAGGCGTCGCAGTTCGCGAGGTGAGAATCGTTCGACAGCGAGGTCTCCCCGTCCTTCGCGGAGCCAAGGAAGGACGACATCGTGACGGGGTGCCTCGATCATCTCAAGGCGTACACCTATCCTTGCAGCCAATCCACGAAGGAGGCTCACCTCATCGAAGCTCCCTTCAGCAAACGCTGGTGATGAGGAGAACCCAGGGCGAAGGATCACTCGCAAAACACCTCGAGTGCGAATGGTGTCGAGGTCTCCCGTTGAGATGTCGATTTCAGCGCAGGCACCGCTCAACATCAGGACTCCTAGCAACCCAATCGAGCGCCAGGTATTTGAGCGAATTAATCTCACAAGTAGCTACTAACCATCGATCGCGCCACCGCAAGAACTCCCCGCTCCGGCAGTGCAACCGAAGCAATGTCTGCCAGTTTTCACTCTCCTCCCCAACAAATGCTCAACTGGGAGTTCACTCACGTTGATAGCGTCCCCTTCTGGTGTGCGCAGCGGCATCTCGAGCATCTGATTGAAATCGCAGTCGTACACCTTGCCATCCCATCCTACGGAGAGGGTACTGCGACACATCAATCGCGCAACCGTAGCCGGATTGAATGCGGTGACGAGTGTCTTCATGTAGCTCGTCAGATTACCACTTGTCTCGAGCCATTCTAGGTAGCGAGAGATCGGCATGTTGTTGAGTGCACTGAGGTTGTCGAAGGTGACTCCATGATTCTCACGAAGGCTACGAGTCCATTCCTGCTGCAAAGCACATTGATCTGCAGCAAGAAACGCACCGACGGGGTTGACCATCAGAGTCAGTCGTTTTGTTGGATCTCCCCTTCCGTATCCGACATCGTTGAGTCGGCGAAGGGCTTTGATGGATTTATCGAAGGCCCCTTCGCCACGCTGAGCATCCGTGTTGCGTTGCCTGTGGTGGGGAAGTGAGCACACGATCTCCACTCCTCGGGAGGCAAGCCATTTGGGAAGGTCCTCGTTCCGTCTGAGAAGGAGGACAGTCAAATTACACCGATCGATGATGTGCTTGCCGCCGGAAACACATTCATCCACGAGGTAGCGGAAGTTGGGATTCAACTCCGGTGCTCCCCCGGTCAGATCTACGGTCTCCGGGTCTACCTTTGCTAGCAAATCGATGCATGCGTCAACTGTCTCTCGATCCATGACCTCGCGCCATCGATCGGGCCCTGCGTCTACATGACAATGTCTACAGGTCATGTTGCACAGCCTGCCGAGGTTAAGTTGCAGAGTTTCGATCTTTTCGGCCTTCAGTCCAGCAGGATTGCAACTCGCAATCGCTCTCTGAAAATCCCCCCCAAATTGCGTTGATTCGAGATTCACGTTTCGCAGAAGCTCCAACTGACGGTCGACGTGAGCCAGGGGAGATCGCCGCGCACGAAGAGTCTCTGTCCTCTTCGGGCCCGCCGATAGTGTCGCCAAGTCGCCCATCGGCGATGACGACGATTCTCGGTGCGCTTCGCTCATCCTGTTTCCTCCTCTACATACTCGTCTTGGCGACGTGTTCGACCATTTGGATGCCATGGACAAGCGAGGCGCCGCTCCGGATCGCAGTGGCGACGTGCACCTCCTCAGTCATTTCGTCGAGATCACTCCCTTGAGTCAAGCATTCTCGCGAGTAGGCATCGATACAGTAAGGACACTGAACGGCATGAGCTACGGCCAACGCGATGAGTGACTTCTCGCGCTTGCTCAACGCACCCTTTTCGAACACTGCTCCGTAGTACTCGAAGAACCTTCTCGCAAGATCATCATTGCCTTGTCCGATATCTTTGAAGTTTTCGAGATGCTCCGGTTTGTAATACTCGGCCATGTTCTATGCCTCCTCCCTCACCCCAACGATTCTGACATCGCCAGGGCTGTAGGCAAATTCGGACCCATAGAGCACACGCAATGAGGCGTCCTAGTCGGATACGCGCCA
>JAAESQ010000764.1 GCA_024229275.1 bacterium
AAGACCACTTACCAGTTGATGCGTCAGGCCGGAGTTCCCTGCTGGGAATGGGAATTCGAACATCCGCGCCACGGGTTTTCCTGGGGACCTCGCAAGAAGAACGGAGCGTACAATCCGGATACCGTTCAGCAGAAAGCGTTGGAGCAAACAATAGAATTCTTCAATACATACGTTATGAGTAAGTGGAAATCTCGGGAGACATCTGCAGGCATCAAACCCACCCAATCACTCCATCAAGCAGCGGCTAACGGTGACATCGACGGGGTCAAAGCACTGCTGGTTCAAGGTGTCGATATCGATGCCAAGGATGATGGGGGGCGTACGCCGTTGCATCTCGCGTCACTAGGAGGGCATCAGAAGCTTGTCAAATTATTAATCAGCAAGGGCGCTGATGTTAACGCCAAGGAAGATCGGGGAAATCTGCATGCGACGCCGTTGCATCACGCGGTCCACGGGGGGCACAGAGACGTCGTAGAAATCCTGCTTGTGCATGGCGCCGATGCAAATATTAGAGACCGACTCGGCCAGACTCCTTTGGATTTGGCTAATCGGAGGAGACGGACCGAGATTGTCGGATTGCTTCGCAAGCACGGGGCCAAAGAATCCAATCAACGGAGGCCGCAAAGACGTCAATCTGAGCCCCAAACTCAAGTGCCCGACGGTGTGAGGCTTGAGACGGATATCGCCTACCGCGAAGGCAATGAGAAATGGCGCTTGGACCTGGCCTATCCAAAAGCTAAAAGCAAATCGCGGCGTCCTGGACTCGTGATTGTACATGGCGGCGGCTGGCGCGGCGGCGACAAGGGTGGTGGACGGTGGCGATCTACTCCGCTTCAATACGCGGCCAAAGGCTACGTATGTATTTCGGTGAACTACCGGTTGACGGACGAAGCCCCCTTTCCAGCATGTGTCGAAGACGTGAAATGTGCCGTACGGTGGCTTCGTGCCAATGCGGACAAATACGGCCTCGATCCGTTGCGGATCGGTGCCTACGGCAACTCCGCCGGCGCTCATCTGGTGGCCATGTTGGGTCTGGTCGGTCCCGACGCCAGACTGGAGGGTAATGGGCCACATCAGGAGCAATCCAGTCTGGTGCAAGCGGTATGCTGTTCAGCCACGCCAACCGATTTCTCTAACTGGGGTGGTCCCGGCAAGTTGTCTCCTGCCGAGTTATCGTTGCTGGCCGGCCTGACTGAGACACTTGCCGATCGCAAGAAACAGGCCTCGCCGATTTCTTATGTTGGTCCCGACGCGCCGCCGTTCTTGATCATCCACGGAACGGCTGATCGGACCGTGCCGTTTAGCCAGGGCGAACGTTTCGCAACAGCGCTGAAGAACGCTGGCGCAAAGGACGTCACGTTCCTGGAATTCGAGGATGCTGGGCACGGCGTCTTTGGCCAGCACTCGGATGAGACTTATCCTGCTATGGAGAGGTTCTTCGCTCGCACGCTAAATAGGTAGCAACGTCCAGGGGATTGAAAACTCTCGTGGTTGATGCCGCCTTAGAACTCCTGGCGTTTTCGCAGCATCTGCGCTTGTCAAGCAGCAATGGGACCACCGTCTGACTGTAGAAACCG
>JAAESQ010000765.1 GCA_024229275.1 bacterium
AGGTTTGTAGAGGACGCCTACAAAGCCGGCGATGCGGCGCATGAAGTGGAAGAGGGGCTGTTTCGTCGGCTTATCGAGCTTGGGCGCCAGGCACTGGGGATGTTCTTCTCGCTTTGTGGTGATGGTGAAGAGGGGCAGGAGGTTATGCTTCCCGATGGACGCCGGGTGCAGCGGCTTGATGAATTGCACCTGCGCGAATACCTGTCGGTGTTTGGTCTCTATGAGCTATCCCGGGTGGTGTACGGAACACGAGAGGGGCAGAAGATTGAGTACGTGCCGCTCGATGCGAAGCTCAAGCTTCCACAGTCCAAGTTCTCTTACCTGCTTCAGGACTGGGACCAATCGCTGGCGGTGGAGACGGCCTATGCCAAGGTGAACGAGACGATTGCGAGAGTATTGGGCTTTAGCCAATCGGTGAATTCGCTGGAGCGAACCAACCGGAAGATGTCAGCCACGGCCGAGGCGTTCTGGGCCAGTCAAGCGGTCCCACCGGCCGATGAGGAGGGTGCCTTGATGGTGTGCAGTGCCGATGGCAAAGGAGTGCCCATCCGGCGCCAGGGCGAGGAGGCCGCCGAGGAACCCCAAAACCCGCTGTCCTCAGAGAAGGAAGAGAAGTCGGGGCGAAAGAAGGTCTCATTGGTGGGTGCGGCCTACACGGTGGCTCCCTATCAACGCACACCTGAGGAGGTGTTGGAGGCGTTGTTTCGCAGCCAGAAAGACCCTTCACAGCGCCCACCCTCAAGACCCAAGCCTCTGTTTAAACGGGTACGGGCCTCGCTGCTGCGCGATGCGGCCGATACCTCGCAGCCCTCCTATGAGGAAATCTTCGGCTGGCTGGGCCAGGAAGTGCGTGAGCGCAATCCGCACGGCCACAAGCCCGTGATTTTCGTCATGGACGGTCAGGAATCGCTCTGGAACGCCGTCAAGGGGTACCTTCCCGGTGTCCCTGTCATCGAAATCCTGGATTTGCTCCATGCGTGCGCTTACCTATGGGATGCGGCGCATCTGTTTCATAAGAACAAGAGCAAGGCCGCGTCGCACTTTGCCAAGGAGCGCATATTGCGCATCCTCAAGGGCGAAGTGGCCATGGTCATCCGCGGACTACGCTGGAAAGGCACGCATGAGCAATTACCCGAGAAACGTCGGGAGAAATTGGAGGGGATCTGCGGCTACCTTGAGAACAATGCCCATCGCATGGCTTACCACGAATATCTGGCGGCGGGCTACCCGATTGCCTCCGGGGTCATTGAAGGGGCCTGTCGACATGTGGTCAAAGACCGCATGGAGCGCTCC
>JAAESQ010000766.1 GCA_024229275.1 bacterium
CTGAAAAGTCTTTTCTTTCCGCATGCGGGAATGAGACCCAGCATCAATATTGCTGTACTCCTTGAGCATATCGTGAAATAGAGACCGTGCTCTTTGGAGGTTCAAGTGAGTCGTCGCTTTCGACGTGGAGTTGCAGCCCTCACGCTGCTTGCTTCCCTCACCCTCGCCGTCGGCGTATGGGCGAAGCTACGGGCTGAAAAAATGGACACGATCGCGCTCCAGCTTTCCGAAACCGGCCAAGGAGCCATCAAAGTCTTCAAGGCCTATGCCGAGGGGGTCAAAGGCTCGGTGAGCAGCGGCAGCTGCGCATCTCTCGCTGAGCACGTGACACCACCTGTCACCGGCAAGGCCTGGACGACACGAGAGATTTCCCAACAGGACGGAGTCCGTGTCTTGAGTTGGCAGTCCGACGCCAGCCTCACTTTGGCGGGCTACAAGCAGCTTGAATCCGTACTGGCAGGCCTAGAAGCTCTCGAGAAGTGCACCATGAAGCTCGCACAAGTCGAGCACATCGCTGACGATGGTTCGGCCGTAGCACGTGGCGTGCTGTGGTTGCGTGGTCGCGACAGCAAGAACGCTACGGTTGAAACGCAACTTCACCTCCGGGTGCCCATCGCAAAGCAAGCCTCTCACTGGGATATCGCCGGTGAGATCGAGCTCATCAAAGGGCGCACTGTAGTCGGTGAGGTGCAAGGTTTCGCCGACGTAGGCGCAACTGCCGGCCTGGACTTTCAGGCCCACCTCAACCCGGACTGGAAAACATCCGAGTGGTTCCCCCACACCTACCAGATCGTCAAGTTCGCTCAAGGCGGCATCGCCGCTGCCGACTTCGACGGCGACGGCTGGGAGGATCTCTTCTTTGGTGATGGTCTACGTTCCCGACTCTTTCGTAACTCCGGAGACGGGCGCTTTGTCGATGTCACGGTGGCTGCCGGGTTGCCGGACGATCTCGGCGCCGTGAGCTTCGGCCTTTTCGCCGACCTTGACAACGATGGAGACCAGGATCTGCTGATCGGTGGCGCCACGATCGAAAACCGACTCTTCCGCAACGATGACGGTCTGTTCACTGATGTCACTGAGGGTGCCGGGATCGGCGGCTACTTCACAACCGTCGCGGCGGCCGCCGATACCGATAACGACGGCCTTCTGGACCTCTACGTAGGCCGCTACCTGGACCCCCGGACCGAGCTGCCGACCACCCTCTTCTATACCCGCAACTCCGAAGGCAACTCTCTGCTCAGAAACAAGGGCGGGCTCCAATTCGAAGACGTCACTGAACATGCCGGTGTGCGAGAGGGCGGACTGACTCTCGGCGCCGCCTTCGCCGACTACGATCGCGACGGGGACCAGGACCTGTATGTTGCGAACGACTTCGGCCGCAACGCCCTGTTGCGCAACGACGGGGACGGCAGGTTTACGGACATTTCTGCCCAATCTGATGCTATCGATTATGGATTCGGCATGTCCGCGTCGTGGGGAGACGTGGATGGTGACGGCGACCTTGATCTCTACACTTCCAATGTCCACTCGGGACAACGCTGGTACGGTCAGGCCGCCACTTTGAAGCAGTACCTGCTGACCAGCCTGGATGAAGGCACGCTCTTCGAGGACCTGTCGTTGTACCGTGAGGTGTTCGACGTGCTCGGCGATGACTGGCAGGGTTTTGGCGATCGCATGGTCAAGGGCAACTCCCTACTGATCAACACAGAAGGCAACTTCAAGGATCACGGCGAGAGCACCGAAGCCAATCCTTTCGGTTGGTACTGGTCGTCGGCCTTTCTGGACTTCGACCACGATGGTGACCTCGATATCTACGCGACCAATGGCTGGATTTCCGGGAAGAAGCATGACGACCTCTGACTGCCCTACATCCTGGGCGCGGTCGCGCACATCCGTCAGTACAAACAGGGACGCTTCTACTCCGACGAGTTTCGCGGTGAGCTGTCGTGGAACGGCTACGAAAACGATGTTCTGCTCCGCA
>JAAESQ010000767.1 GCA_024229275.1 bacterium
CAAAGCAACGCATGTCGATGTAGAAATTGTAAATCTCAGTATCGTGTCCAACCTTGTCCTTGAGAAGATGGGCATACTTGAGTGCATACATACAGCAGGTGCGCGAGCAGTACTCGTGGTAGTTTATATCGCGGCTGCCGATACAATGAAGGATCGCCACGCTCTTCGGAGGCTCGGTGAACTTGAGGCGGTCGTTCGGATCCCGTTTCAGGAGCTTGCCACCCGTCGGTCCTGTAGCGTTTGAAAGCCGTTCGAACTCCAGATTGGTGAAGACATTAGCGTACTTGCCGTAGCCGTATTGCTGCATCGGCGTCGGATCGAGGGGATCGAAGCCGGTGGCGACAATAATTGAACCCACTTCGATCTCTTCTACTGTATCCTCCATGGAGTGGTTGACCGCTTCAGCTTCACAGGCGCTCACACAGAGCTTGCATTCACAACATCCACCGCAATCCACGCAGCGAGCAGCTTCCCGTTGTGCCTCTTCTTCGGCAAAGCCCAGAGCCACCTCTTGGAAGGAAGAAGCGCTCTCCAGACCATCACGATGAGGCAACTCAGCTCTGGCTTCTGTGGAAATGTCCGCGGGAACTTCTTGCCAATCCTGGCCAGGGGTTTCCCGGGAGGCCAGCTCCTCGGCATAAACATCGAGGTCTTCACCAATAATGTAGCGGTGAATAGCCTCTACTGCCTTGCGACCTGCCGCCACCGCTTCGATTACAGTAGCCGGGCCGCTTACCGCATCGCCACCGCCAAACACATCAG
>JAAESQ010000768.1 GCA_024229275.1 bacterium
GACGCCCTATGGATAGCCGACCTTCGGCCGCCTTCCCACAGGGCTTGGAAAACCCGCGGCGGGTTTCCCACAGCTCCACAGCCTCGACGACGGAAAGGTCCGTATTTCTCTATTTTGGGCTTGACTCCCCATAGAGGCACCAAAACCGATTACTAGGATGCCCGGCCCGTTATGCGAGAGAGGTTGCATGACTTGGTCGGAATCGCCGAGCATGGAACTGCGCGACGGAACAAAGCCGGGCCAGGGCCGTAGTGTTTATTAGAATCTTTGCGAAAGGAATTCCGTGAAAGCGGTCGTCTACACAGAGTACGGGTCCGCTGATGTTCTTCAGTTTACGGAGGTGGCAAAACCCACCCCTGAGGACAACGAGGTGTTGATACGAGTGCGTGCGTCATCCGTCAACGCGCTTGACTGGCGCCTCATGACCGGCACGCCGTTGTTCATACGCCCCATGATCGGGGGGGTCCGCAAGCCCCGGGCGACGACACCAGGCGCGGATGTGGCGGGTCATGTGGAGGCGACCGGATCCAATGTAACTCAGTTCAAACCAGGCGACGAAGTGTTCGGTGGGTGCCTCGGGGCCTTCGCAGAACATGTGTGTGCCGCTGAGGACAAGCTGGTGCTGAAGCCAACTGAAGTGTCGTTTGAAACCGCAGCAGCCATGCCGGTTGCGGCCATCACCGCCCTTCAAGGTCTTCGCGATCATGGATGCATCCAGGGAGGTCAGAGGGTTCTTATCGATGGCGCGTCTGGTGGTGTGGGTACTTTTGCGGTCCAGATAGCGAAAACGTTTGGAGCTGAGGTCACTGCCGTGTGCAGCACGAGAAACGTGGAAACGGCTCGATCGAATGGAGCAAACCATGTCGTTGACTACACACAAGAAGACTTCACTCGAAGTGGGCGGCGCTACGACCTGATTTTTGCTGCAAACGCATATCACTCAGTCTTCGGCTACAGGCGCGCGCTCGAGCGGAACGGGATCTACGTCATGGCAGGTGGGGGCTCGGTTCAGCTTCTCCAAGGCATGTTGCTCGGACCACTGCTTTCGAAGATTGGTAGTAAGAAGATGCGTTTCTTCATGGCGAATATCGTCGAGAAAGACCTGGCGCTCTTGAGTGATCTTCTCGTCGCAGGAGAGATCGAACCAGTAGTCGACAGACGCTACCCGCTCAGCGACGCAGCTGAAGCTGTCCGCTACCTTGGCCAAGGCCATGCCAAGGGAAAAGTCGTGATAACCATGGACGGTTGAGGAGAACCAACAGCCCACTCACATTGGGCACTCAGGTGCCGCGTATCACTTGATGGCATTGTGAAGAGAAGCTGTTTGATTTGACGAGGTTCGATGTGACCAGACGCCTACGCTGCGTGCAATGTGACGGTGTGATGGGTGGCACCCAAGGTGTGCTTCAGATTCGTCAGACGCGTAAGTTTTTGAACCGCAAAGGCCACAAAGCTCGCTGAGGGAACGCGAAGAAGGGGGAGAGGGGCGGTTCTTCGAACCGCATAGCATCAGATTTCCGCGTCAGTTGACATCCACCCTCAGATTCCATGACTCACCATGAACGAGAGGGCTGTGAGTTCTTGAACAGGAGGGAACGAAGGGGACGGAGAAGGAGTTCCAGTCGAGTTTTCACACTTATCGCGGGCCTGGCACCAAAATTCGAAAGCGCTGTACTGCCGAAGTCGAAGATGGGCAGGGCCATCGGATACATGCTCAAGCTGTGGGTGGGATTGATCCGATTCCTCGACGATCCTCGGATCTCGCTCGACAACAATGCCGCAGAACGAGCTCTGAGGGGCGTGGTCGTCGGTCGCAAGAACCACTACGGCTCGAAGTCCAAACGGGGCACCGAGGTCGCGGAGGTTTTCTACACTCTCTTCGAGATCGCCAAGCTTAGCGGCGTCGATCCCCGGGCCTACCTCACGATGGCCGCCAAGCGGGCAATCGCCAATCCCGGCTCTGTGACCCTTCCCTCAGACCTCACCTGATCTGCCTCGACTTAGATTTCATGCATTCAATGTGTGCCAGGCGTCAAGACGGGGTAGGGCGAGGACGTACCCTATAAAATCGGCGCGATCGTATATGGATCTGTCGTGATCGTCTATGTGTGACCTCTCATGAAGTACCTACATTCGAGAGAGAAGAATCTGCTACCTGAGAGGGAGGACATAGATGCAACATAAAATTGCCTTCTGGCTGGCGATGGGATGTGTGGTGGGGTTGGCGGTATCGGCCGCGGCCAACGAGCTTCCGTTCGGCCTCCGAATCACCCTCGACGATGAGTATCTTTTTCCGGGTTCGGTGACTACCGGCGATCTTGACGGTGACGGGCTCGACGATGTGGTGGCAGCTGCGCTGAACGACAGTTCCATCGCGTGGTGGCGTAGCCTCGGTGATGGAACCTTTCTCAGATACGACATTGCGGTGAGCATTGCGGACATCGACGACGTGGAGGTAGCCGACATCGACGGGGACGGCGACCTGGATGTGGTTGTAACGTCGGGAAACACGACGGATGCCGTCGGTTGGTTCGAAAACGACGGCACCCCCATGGTCGATGCGTGGCCGTTGCGGTTGATCGCGTTTCCTTTTGATGGAGCCTCGGGGACCGCAATGGGCGACCTTGACG
The DNA here is from genome assembly GCA_024229275.1 of bacterium. Classification (GTDB taxonomy): domain Bacteria; phylum Acidobacteriota; class Thermoanaerobaculia; order Thermoanaerobaculales; family Sulfomarinibacteraceae; genus JAAESQ01. The sequence continues at coordinate 2,631 of JAAESQ010000768.1, forward strand.
GCGATGGCGATCTGGACGTGGTGGGAGTTGCGGCGAGTGCACACACGGTTACAGTCGCATTTAACACCACCGGCACGGGGATCGGGTGGAGCTACGAGACGGTGGACGCCACCTTCCCCGGGGCGCGCTGGACATCGGTCGGCGATATCGACCAGGACGGTGATCTCGACATCGCCGCCGTCGCTATGATCTCGGGCGAGGTGTCGTGGTGGTCGCGGAACCCCGGGGGGGGTACCTGGTCCGAGCACCCCATCACAACGGTGAGTGCAGCCGATGTTTTGGAGCTGGTGGATATGGATCACGACGGCGATCTCGACGCTCTTGGCGCCGGCGCTACGAGCGCCATCCGATGGTGGGAGAACAATGGTTTGGGCGGGGGTTGGACTATGCACACGGTTGGCGATCCCACCGGAAACGTTTCGGCCGCCTACCCGGCTGACCTCGATCTCGATGGAGATCCCGACGTCATCTATGCAGCGTACGGCAGCGACGGCGTAGGCTGGTACGAGAATACGGCCGGGGATGGCCTGATCTGGGAGATCCACGTGGTCGACGCAGCGTTCGACAGCGCCTTAGACATCGCTGCCGGGGATTTTGACCGTGACGGAGATCCGGACCTGGTGGCGGTGGCCAGCGATGACAACGAGGTCGCAGCCTGGGAGAACTTGTCCATTCACCGGAGCGCGAGCTTCCCAAGCTCGATCGTCATGACCAGCACTATTGATCACGTCACAGACATCCTTCCCGTCGATCTGGACGGAGACGGTGACCTCGATTTGCTGGATGCAGATGTCGGAAGCGAGTTTGTCGGCTGGCTCGAGAACAGCCGCGGCGATGGTTCGTTCTTCATAGGCCGTCCGATCCGGCTTTCCTTTGCCGCCACTGCGGTTGCGGCGGGCGATCTCGACGGCGACGGGCATGTCGATGTTGTTGGCGCCGCTGACGGAAGCATCCTCTGGTGGAAGGCCGTTGTTGGCATCGATGGCGATATCGAGGGCTGGCTCGAGGGCATTATCCCGTGCACACACATCAGCGTGGATTCCGTGGGCGTGGCTGACTTCGACGGTGATGGGGACCTGGATGTGGTCAGTGGATCCTACTCTGACGGTGTCGACTGGTTCGAGAACACCGGCGCTGGTGGAGCCTGGCTCGGGCATCATGTTCCGGGTGGCTATGTGAAGGATGCCGACTCACTGGTGGTGGCCGATATCGACGGAGATGGCGATCCGGACCTTGCGGTCGCGCTCGGCGTCTCGGTGAAATGGTCTCGCAACGAGCTCGACGGTCTCGGCTACTTCAGTGGACCCGTTGAGGTGGCTGGCGGCCTCACCGACACGCATACCATCGCGGCCGGTGATGTGGACGGCGATGGCGATGTGGATCTAGCCAGTGTTGACTGGAGCACCGACAGTATCTTGTGGTGGCCCAATACCTCGGGTGACGGCGCCACTTGGGGAGCCGCGGTGACGGTGGCCATCGGGATTCCGCATCCACGCATTATCCGACTTGTGGATCTCGACCTGGACGGTGATCTCGACGTGGTGACGGCCGTAGGGACTGAGAGCGACGACTATTGGATTGGCTGGATCGAAAACGATCTCGGCGACGGTTCGGTATGGGCATCTCACGATCTGACCACCGACCCTATGCGCTCGTTCACCTTGACGACTGCAGACTTTGACGGAGATGGCGATCCTGACATCGCCCATGATCATCATGGTGCCGACACCGTGGAGTGGTGGTCCAACCGGGGTGGCCAGGCGGCACTGCCCACTGAGGCGACGGCACCCTCGATTCTCGACCCCATGACCCTGGGTGACGTGCTCGAGATCACGGCCATTCACCGTGGACGCTCGGGCGATGGCGACGCCGAAGTGAACTCCATCGACGTTCTCCTCACCGATGGGGGCGGCGCCGAGCTCATCGATGCCGAAGCCGATGCTCTCCTTTTCGGGATCTACGTGTTCGAGGACGACGAC
>JAAESQ010000769.1 GCA_024229275.1 bacterium
ACAAGCTGTCGAGCTGGCCTTCGAAGTAGTGGGCAAGCCTGAAAAGGTCACCGTGATCCCCATGTGGTTGGCAAGGGGCATCGTCAAGTTCATCGGCCTCCTGTCGACGCAGTTCGGCGACCTGGCCGAATTCATCGTCACCGCTGGCGAAATCGATGGAGTCGGCCCGAAGCGAGGAGAGACGAGCTTGCGCAGCTATTTCGAGGCATTGCACGCCGGGGATCCGAATCCCTGATGCCCTTGCCCGACCAATACGAGCTCCCCAGCTCGATCAGTTCACCGACTTCCCAGAACGCTCTGGGAGCATCCCTTCGCCCAGCCCGACCCCCTCATCACTGCGTTACGCACTTTGATGGGGCATGAGCCGGAGTTCTTCAGAGGAGTATGTGATGGATACGACGCAAGACAGTGATGATGGCAGAGTCGTTGTGATCGGTGGCGGCATGGGAGGAATGGCAGCCGCTCTGCAGATGCGAGCCAAGGGCCATGCTGTCGTACTGGTCGAAAAGAACGAGAACCTCGGAGGCATGGCGGCAAGCTTCGAAGAGAACGGCGTACGAGGCTTCTACCCGCTGGCATTTGGTGATTACTCAGCCTACGAATCGCTCTTCGGATTGTATGGGAAGAAGGTGGATGACTACGTCGATGTGATCCACACATCAGACATGTGCACGCGCTTCGTCTATGACGACAAAACGAGTCTGGATCTCGGCGATCTGGAGTTCTCCTTGGCCAGCCTGAAGAAGCGAAGCGATGACCACGCGACGCAGTATCAACAGCTCTACGATTGCTCGAGGCGGCAATTCGAGCAGATGGAAGGCTCCACAGAAATCTTTGCGGAAGTCGTCGCAGAACACGTCAACGATGAAACTGTGCAAATGGCCATCAACTACCGAACCTCTCTACTGGGAAAGAGCCCCTACTCGACGAGCAGCTTCTACATCATGATGCTGCACATGCAAGAGATGTGGGGGAGCTTCACGGCGCCGGGCGGAGTAGGCGGGC
>JAAESQ010000770.1 GCA_024229275.1 bacterium
CGCCCCTGGTGTCGGCCTCGGTGTCGGCTCGGGTGTCGGCTGTTGTGTCGGCTCTGGTGTCGGCTCTGGTGTCGGCTCTGGTGTCGGCTCTGATCCTGCGATCGGTTCCCAGGTCACTCCTGGTGGTTCAGTTATGGCTCACGTGTAGCCGGAGTGGCGCCCGGAGTAAAGGGCAAGCCGGCCCTCGAAGGGCCGGTCGTTCCGACCCTTGACTCCGGGCGCCACTCCAGCTTGGGGTGAGACATGAACCACCAGGAGGTGACCATGCACAGACCGCTCGAAGCTCACGCCATCGCCCTCGAAGCCGCCGGCAACGCCATCAAGCTCATCCGCTCAGTACCGGCTCCACTCAAATCGATCGCTGATCAAGTCATCAGATCCGCCAGCTCCGTACCCGCGAATCTCTCTGAAGGCCTCGGCCGGGCTGGTAGGGATCGCATCCATCATTGGCGTATCGCCTACGCTTCTGCTCGTGAAGTCGACTCTCATCTTCGCTTGTTGCTCAACGCCAGTGCTATCGATCAACACACAACTCAATCCACTCTCGACCTCTTCGACAGCGTCCGTGCCATGACCTGGCGGTTGATACATCCAAGGAAGTGATCAGATTTCCGAAATAGCCAGTGCCGCGTTTAGTGCGACACTGGCTCTTGATTACCTGGGATTTAGAAGCCGCCACGTCATGGCTCGAACTTCGTCGAATAGGGCTGATGCTTCCCTTGCTTGAGTACTGTCAACGACACCCGCACCGTTCAGCAGACGTAGGAACGTATCCACTTCCTTCGCCGAGCCATACGCGATGCGCCAATGATTGAAACGATCACGACCGAATCTACCGTTGCCTTCATTTAGGCTCGCTGCAACCGAGCTTGCGGCTCGAATGACTTGATCTGCCAATGACCTGAAAGGAGCTGGAACTCTTCTCACGAGCGCCAGAGTTTTCGATGCCGCTTCGAGAGCGACGGTGTAAGCGATCAGGTCCGTTTTGGATTGCGAATCATGCATGGTCACCTCCGGGTTGTTCATGACTCCCCCACCAACCGTTGAGGCTGACGGTGTCAGGGGTCGGAACGACCGGCGTCCTACGCCGGCTTGCCCTTGACTCCTTCAGACTCGGCGGTTACAAACACCCACCCATGAACAACCCGGAGTAACCATGCTTCGAAGCCACAACACTCCGATTGCAGGTTGTGCCTGCCTTGAACTCTGTTTCTGTTTCTGTTTCTGAAACCTGAATCTGCCTCTGCCTCTGAGATTGCATTCACTGCCGCTGTCCCGGCCCCTGCCCCGGCCCCGGTCGCGGTCGCGGTCGCGGTCGCGGTCGCGGTCGCGGTCGCGGTCGCGGTCGCGGCAGAGAATCGATGGTGATTGCGATGGCGAAGTCGATGGTGGATGAAACTGCCTGCTGGGACACGCTCATTCGAATCGGGAACTCATCAGAAACAAAGGCATCCACTGCCATCTGACTCTGTATCTGAATCTGCACCCTGAATCTGCCTCTGCCTCTGATCCCTGCCCTCATCGCCTCTCGATTCTCCCTCGCGACACAAGTACAATGCCGCGGTGTTTCTATATCGTGAATCCCCCGATGCTTCGCCGATCCTGATTCCTCAGGTTTCACACTCCTGGATGGCTTGGCAGATGGCCGACCACTGGGGTAATCGCGAGTTCAAACGACCCGCACCACGTGCGGAAGTCCTAGCAGCTGTTCTGCTGCACGATTCGGGATGGACAGAATTCGACCGCTCACCCGGCATCAACTCCGAAGGTCACCCTGTGACCTTCGACCGAATGCCGCCGGTGGAACACCTCGACATTTGGCGCGCCTGCATTGATCGAACGGCAAGCCACAGTCGCTATGCAGCATTGCTGGTTGCCACACACTTCGCCTACCTGGCCGGCGTCAAAACTGCCGACATGCTCGAGAAGGGTGAAACAGAATCCGCACGCCGAGCACAGTCTTTCGAGGCTACCGCCAGACGACAGCTCCGAGTGTGGCGAGAGGGTCTGGCAGCCGACCCACGTTACGACGACGCGCTCGAAGGTCCCGGCTGGGCCACAAATGCCGCGATACTCTCGGCCTGCGATCGAATAGCTGTCCACCTCTGTGCCGGTTTCCCGCGTCCCTTCGACGCAAAGGCGATGACCGCACAGGGAGAAGAGAGAGTATTCAAATTCTCCGATTCAGGCGAACGACACCTCAAAGTAAGGCCCTGGCCTTTTCAAGGAAACCGGGTTCGGCTGCAGTGCGAAGGACGACGAATGACCGGCACAACATTCACTTCCAACGAGGCGCTTGCCGCCGCGTTGGATCATGCGCCGGTCGAGCGTTTGACCTTTACTCTCGAGAGATGTTCCGCATCAGGTTGACAATCGACGCTCGACGCCTACAATACTCCTCTGCCAGTGATGCTCCGCAGTAGCTCAATGGTAGAGCGGGTGGCTGTTAACCACTAGGTTGGGGGTTCAAGTCCCTCCTGCGGAGCCAAAACCAATCATCAAAGCCTCGCCAACGCGCGGGGCTTTTTCATTTGGCTGGGAGAGTGGGGGTCTAACAAATGGTGGTGCTCTGACGCTTTCCCTATCGCCGCCGCGGACCCGGCCGCCGTCCCGGCCCCGGGTCCGGTCGCGGTCGCGGATTCGGCCTGCCAAGGCGAAGTTCTCGACGTCCTTGATGAGATCGAGGATTCGCCCGGCTTCGCTATGAGCTACGCCGTGGCAGTCTTCATTCTCTCCACCCCGTCGAGAACGAAGACTGGTCGCGGCACGATCCCATCCCAAGCGCCACATTCGATGACGATGAGGATTACGATGACGAGGGCGATTGGGTGTACCTAGTTGGAGCGCGCTCATTCGAAGCGTGAGGTTTCGTAGAGGCAGAAACAGGGTCAGACGGCAGATTCAGAAATCAGTTGCACGATCGAAATCCAGAGGCAGGGACAGCTGACCGCGCCAGGGACCGAATCCGGAGTCCGCGACGGCGAACCGCGGCCTGGTCGGTGAATCGACTCAGGGCGATCACTTCTTATGGATCAGCCGCCAGGTCATAGCTCGAACACGATCAAAGAGCTGAATCACGGCATCTGCTTTAGTGCTGTCTATTGAACCTGATCCAACAAGCAGATGAAGGAAAACATCGACTTCCTTGGCAGACCCGTAGGCAATGCGCCAGTGGTTGAATCGGTCGCGCCCGAATCTGCCGTGCCCCTCAGCTAGATTGGCTGGAACTGAGCTTGCCGCACGTATCAACTGGTCCGCCAACGTCTTGAATGGCGCCGGTACCCTTCGCACCAACGCCAGGGTTAAGGCCGCTGCTTCGAGTGCGACTGTGTAAGCTTCGAGTTGGTTTTTGGGTTGCGAAACGTGCATGGTCACCTCCGGGTTGTTCATGACTCCCCCACCCGCCGTTGAGGCTGGCGGTGTCAAGGGTTGGAACGACCGGCGTTCCTACGCCGGCTTGCCCTTGACTCCGGCTGGCTCAGCGGTTATTCACTCACCCTCATGAACAACCCTGAGTGACCATGCCTCGAAGCCATAACAATCCGATTGCTCAGAGCCCTATTTGCTGCCCCGGTCGCCGACGCGGACACCGCCCCGGACGCGGACACCGCCCCGGACCCGGCCCCTGCCCCTGCCCCGGTCGCGGTCGCGGTCGCGGTCGCGGTCGCGGCACGATCCCATCCCAAGCGCCACACTCGATGACGATGAGGATTACGATGACGAGGGTGATCGGGTGTACCTAGTTGGAGCGCGCTCATTCGAAGCGTGAGGTTTCGCAGAGACTGAGACAGGGGCAGACGGCAGATTCAGAATCAGAGGCAGCTGCAGGGACGGCAGGCCGAGGCCGCGTCCGGGACGGGGACCGAGACCGGGTCCGAAACCGAAGACCGTGGTGATGAATCCCACCCATCAACCACTCTCCCGCAACCACCTCTCAAGAAACGAGTTCGCGATCACGAGCTGGCCCTGGCGTTCTGCTATCAGTCCCAGATCCCTAAGATTGTGCACGCTCGGATGGGCCGCAATGTCCTGTACCGACTGCCCTGCCGCTATCCCATGCAAGACCTCTCGCTCCTGCGCACTGAGCAGACCCAGGTCGACTTCAAAGAGTGAACTGACGGTCCGATCCGCCGAAACTGCAGCCATGGCAGATTCAAGATCACCGAGTTCCAGAAACCGCTTGCACAGAAGCTGAATCAAATATGGGTGATGGCCGCAGTGTTCAGATATGGCCTCGGCAGAGTCGACGTCAATGCTTGGTTGCGAGGCGTCCGGCAGCTGCGTCTGGTGCGCCAAGCGCCGCGCATCTTCGTTTCCGAGTCCACCGAGATAGATGGGCGGGAGGAATCCATCGAGGAAGGGTGAGGTATGAATAGTCTGTTCGGCGAGGGTCCACAGACGACTGCTTGACGTCAACACCGTTCGCACGCATTCATGCGAGAGCAAAGCGCGCCTCAACTTGGGCAACAACGCGGCCGCATTGGTCTGCAGTGAAATCAGTTCCTCGGTCTCGTCGCACAGCAGCAGGAGTTGAGCGGAACGCTTCTTCAGCGCCCTGCGCAGATGGCGCAGTGCCTCGAACAGATCGCTGGATTCAAAAACGCTGGACGGCACTCCGATAGATGCGATCCGCTCTTCGGCATCGAGAAGGGCATCGACGAATCCCTGATGCAGCTCCGTTTCGTCGATACTGCCCTGGAGGTCCCAGTAAAGCGGAACGACTCTTCCTCCCGGATCGCCTGAGGTGATCAGCTCAATCTGGCGCAGAAAAGACGTCTTGCCGACACGGCGCGTACCGAGGACCCAAGTCGCTCGACGATCGCTGCGCAGGACTTCGGCGATCTCGTCCTCTCGACCGTAGAACCTGTCACCGCGGACCCACTGTCCAACAACGTATGGCACTGCCATAGCGTTCTCATCAACGACCCGCTGCGCAGGAAGCCGACCCATACGGCTCTCCCCAGCACGCATCACCGGTGCAACAAGTCGATAACCTCGTCTGGCGATGGTCTCGATGTAGGTCGGTGAGCGGGTGTCGTCGCCAAGGGCTCGGCGGAGTCCCGCTATCGCCCGCGTCAACACCGATTCGGTCACGATGACGTCGGACCACACAGATTCGAGGATCTCGCGCTTTGATCGCACTATTTCCGGCGACAGCGCGAGATAGATCAGCACTTCCATCATCTTCGGCTCGATCTGCACCGTTTCCTGATCTCGACCTAGGCGATTGAGTTGCGGATGGACACTCCACTCGCCGAGCTGAAAGTCGTCCATCGGCAATTGGGCAGGCATCTCTCGGTGGGACATCGAGTAGCATTCTACAGTCCCTCATGCTCA
>JAAESQ010000771.1 GCA_024229275.1 bacterium
AAGGACAGTAACGCCCATAGTACGCCAACCAGCCTCGAAGGACTGGATTGTAGTACCGAGCGATATCGTCCAAGCTCAGATCCGATCGACTGCCGAAGCGACGCCTCCGCGTGCTCTGCCTCATGGCGGTCAGAGCGGCCGAACTGACCGCGGGCGTGAAACCGAAAAACAGACTATTGCGTCTGGGATTCTTCACGAGTCGCGGTCGGAAGGTGAACCCGAGAAAATCGAACTGCGTGTTCGGGTACTTCCCTCTCCGACTCCCATCCTTGCAGTACACAATCTGCGTCTTGCCTGGATGCAGCTCAAGGCCACACTCTGCAAGTCGTGCCGCCAGGGCAGCCTGAATGGCCTGCGCCTCGCTTTCCGTCTTGCAGTGCGCCAGCCCGTCATCTGCATAACGGCACCAAGGAACTCGGGGAAAGGTTCGACCCATCCAGGCGTCAAACGCATAGTGCAGAAACAGGTTCGATAGAACGGGACTGACGACCCCTCCTTGCGGTGTTCCCTTCGTACGTTCCACCAAGGTCCCATCCGCAAGTTGCATCGGAGCTTTCAACCATCGCTCAATATACAACCGAACCCATTTGCACTCCGTGTGCTTGTACACCGCCCGGAGCAGGAGATCGTGGTCGATGTTATCGAACAGGCCTTTGATATCGAACTCCAGAACCCAATCGTATTGCCAACAACGCTCGCGCGTGACTCCTACCGCATCCAACGCCGATTTCCCGGGTCGGTAGCCATACGAGTCGGGCAAGAAGATCGCTTCCACAGCCGGCTCAAAAGTCCTCTTCACAACCATCTGTGCCACGCGATCCGCTACAGTTGGAATTCCAAGAACACGCTCCCCGCCATTCCGCTTTGGAATGGACACCGCTCTCACCGGAGGCGGGAAATAGCTCCCCGACGACATCCGGTTCCAAACCTTATACAGATTGTCCTTCAAGTCTCTTTCGAAGTCTTCGATCGACTGCCCATCCACACCGGCAGCGCCCGCATTGGCTTTGACGGCCTGATAGGCCTCGTACACCAAGTGTTTCGAGATCGTATACGATTTCGTTGCACCCAAGAGTCTCCTCCTGTCTCCAGTTGAACTCCTAATACAACAGCTTGACCCGACCCCTTTGCTCCAGCCGCATTACCAGCCTTCATCGCTCGTACAGGTCGGTCCGCCCCAGTCCTCGGCATCGGTACTCTCGCCTCGTGGTTTCTGCCACTTGAACTTCTCCCTTCGCATCCGAGCACTGGTTCCCGCAGTTCCGCACGAGAGCCCAGACCAGGTTCACGCCCCCTCCACGCCGGTCGCCGCCTACCCAATAGCCAGGTCCCCGATAGGCTCATCCCAGGAGTTGAGGACGCCCCTGGTTTTGACGACAGTTCTCACATTGACGACGAGTCAGCAGGGGTTCACTTGCGTTCGTCTCCCTGATCCATACCTGCTTGGGGTATCGCCCCAACGCTTTGACTCCAACGCTCACCACCACGGATTTTGGCCGCAGCAGCTTGGAGTGGTTTGAAGCCTGCTCCTGGAAGCCGACTCCGAAGGACCTGCCTTCATCTCTCATACAGCTTATGCACAGAGTCCTATGTCACTTCTACCTCCTTTCTTTCGGTCCTCCGTGCGCCTGCGGCGCACTCCAGAATGTCATGAGACGCAAGAAGGCTGATCGCACGGGCCCGCGCAACCCGCCGATCCCCAGCCGCAGTCGCGGCGCCCTCCCCTTTCTCGGCGCTCGGAAGTATCCGAGGAACGAGGCCGACGTGAGGGAGATC
>JAAESQ010000772.1 GCA_024229275.1 bacterium
AGCAACTTGCGGCAAAATAGTGTATTTGAAGCGCAAGATTAATCCTTGAATCAGACCCTTCGAATCACCTGATGACGTGCCTGTGCAGATCCAAATTTGGCCGCTTACATTTGCCTAATTCACATCTACCTTGACCGGGACATAGACTGAATATACGCGAACAGTGTATTCAGCTGCCGAGCATCCCCAGCTTCAGATCCTCTGACGGCGGTTTCGGTCCGAGCCAGACCATCATTAAAGCCTCGATAAAGTCGTCGCCCTCAATCGTGCCCATGGTCTTTCCGTTGAGCACAACCGTAGTTCCTTCACCCGAAATCATGGTGTATTCGACTCGGTCATCTGTCTTCATGTCGCCAAAATAACCCTTGAACTGCTCAACACGATCAGCTAAACCTTCGAAGTTCTCTCCGGTATTCCCTTCGAACCCTTCGTCCCAAGCAGAGTCCATCTTTTTCTTCTTCGCCTTGTTGGTTTTGAAGACCATCACTACATGTTTGACCTGGTCACTTGTCGCGATTACCACCGGATCGGAGGACGTCTCCTCGAGATAGAGTCCCGCAACATAGACTTCGATCCAGAGCTTCTTCCTCACTCCCATACCATTCAGCGTGAGCGTCTTCTCGGAAACAGTCACTTCGTCAGGCAGACTGACATCCGCCAAATCTCCCGACCACCCTACCGAAACAGCGGTGATCAACACCACGGCGACTGCCAGACTCCTTCTCATGACGAGCACCTCCCCTTCCTCTGTCAACTACTCTCTTCACTGCCGATTGTAACGTACAGCCAGAGCAGCTCTCATCTGTATTTCGCGTTTGACCGCCTATTGTCGGAGTGCACTACAACCGTTTGCGGCGGTCGAGCATCCACAGGTAAACCATGGCGCGCAAACGACGACGAAGCGGCAACCAACTCCCAGCAAATAGATCTGAGAGAGCACGTGTACGCCACTCTGTATCGGTGGCAGTGACAAGTGCGCCGCTTCGCACCACCCGGGCAAAAGCACGCTCAAAGAGTGATCCAATATGGAGCGATTGCCGAATCAACGTCAGCGTCGCACCCAGCTGACTCTTCGTCACTTGTCTCCGGTTCCGAATCGCAAGATCCACCTCCATTGCAGCCGACGCCGCGATAGAGAGACCGACGGACAACGTCCCTGGCAACCCCACCACCGATCCTAATGCCGCCTCACCAACAGTGATCCAACCGTCACCTGCATGAACGCGAGGCTGATACCCGGAGGCCACCACCAAAGAATCCTCATCACCGAGCCGTCGCACGCCAAATGAAAGAGCGCCAAGTGCTTGATCAACCTCGACTCCAAGCTCACTCGTTCGGTCTAGACTGCCGGGCGCCAGAGCTGTCATCATCCTCGTCTCTCCGCCGGCCATGAGTATCCACGTCTCATTCACTATTCCCAACACAATCCCCACATCATCAGCGCCATCCAACTCTGCCGATACTCGACATCGCAAAGGACCACTCCGCGGCTGCAATTGCCCGGTAGCGGTAGCCAGAAAACTCTCCGTTCCTGTCGCATCGACGACCGCCTTTGCGGAAAACGACAGCTCTTCGTTGTCAACTGACCGGGCCGTAATTCCTACGATCCGCTGCCCATCCCACTGGGGCCGCACCGCAGTCACTTCTCGGAGCAAGGTAACGCCCTCTGCCAATGCGTGACTGCTCATCAACTCAGTTGCCTGACGCCGAGGCAACACCAACATCACCGGCTGAACCGGCAGTTCCAGTCTTTCGCCTGGAGTCGCGATCACCAGACTGCCACTGACCAACGACCTCTGCATCTGCTGACAAGGAACGAGCCAGCCCAAATCAGCAAGAACCTGCCGCCCGAAACGGGTCACTGCCAATAGACCATCCGCCGGAAACGGGTGAGAATCGATGGCTACGACCCTATGCCCCGCTCGGGCTAGCAGGGATGCAGACACCAATCCTGATGGCCCTGCACCAAGCACCAGAACATCACATTGGATTTGAGCTGTTGGTAAGGCCATTACTCGCCATGATACAGGGTGCATGATGTTCGTTGTTGAACTTCAGCTTCACTCGTCAATCCACTAGATCAGACATGTAACGCCGCAACGCGTCGTTCATCTTACTTTGAGGAAATCTCGTAACTCCATGAATTCAAATATTTTACATAGACAATCTTCGTGCCGGAGATGAAATTGACTCTCAGAGCCTTGCCAAGCTGCGGCGAATCATGGAAAATGAATGAGTGTTCATTCACCTCATGATCCGAGAGTCAGTTCCGTGGATTCCTCTCGGAATAAGGACCGAACTCCAACAGGGAGGTTGACCCATGCCTAGAGAGATTCGCAGGGTCGGTGTACTCGGAGCAGGCGTCATGGGCTCCGGCATCGCTGCCCATATGGCCAATGCAGGAATCTCGGCCCTTTTGCTCGACATCGTACCCGGCAAACTCAGCAAAGAGGACGAAAAGCGAGGTTTGACCGAGAACGACCCGAGGTTTCGCAACAAACTCGCACTGGCAGGTCTCGATGGCATCAAGAGGGCCAAACCAGCCCTACTCTATTCCAAGCGATTCCTTCCTCTGATCGAAGTCGGAAATTTCGAGGACGACTGGGAAAAGCTCGCGGAGTGCGACTGGATCATCGAAGTCGTTGTCGAGCGACTCGACATCAAGACCAAAGTGTTCGAGCGCGTCGAACAGGTGAGAAGCCCGGGGACGATCGTCTCTTCGAATACCTCGGGACTCTCGATCAAGGCTATGACCGAAGGACGATCGGACGACTTCAGGCAGCACTTCCTGGTTACTCACTTCTTCAATCCGGTTCGGTATATGCGATTGTTTGAACTCGTCGCTGGCGGAGATACGTTGCCGGATGTCATCGACTACATGACTGAATTCGGGCGATTCCGCCTCGGTAAGGGAATCGTCTTCGGGCGCGACACACCGAACTTCATCGGCAACCGAATCGGAGTCTACGGCATAGCCTCCACCATTCGCCACATGATGGAGATGAACTACCAGGTTGATGAGGTCGATGCCATCACAGGCCCCGCAATGGGTCATCCTGGCAGCGCCACCTTCGGAACTGCAGACCTTGTTGGCGTCGATGTCATGGCACATGTCATTGACACTATCAAGCAAGGTTGTCCCGAAGACGAAGAGCGAGACCTGTTTACGGTCCCGGACTTCGTGCAGCGCATGATCGACGAGGGTGCACTTGGTCGTAAGACGAAGGCTAAAGGAGGATTCACAGGAATCCAGAAGAATTCGGACGGATCGAAGACGAAGCTCGTTATCGATTGGAAGACCGGTGAGCGTCGAGCCAAACAGAAGTATGCCTATCCATCGCTCCGCAAGGCAAAAGCAACTCACGACGTACGAGAACGGATCAAGAACCTCGCCTTTGCCGACGATCGCGGGGGGGCATTCGCATGGAACCTGCTGCGCGACACACTGGCCTATTCTTCGCGTCGGATGGGCGAAATCTCTGACACGATCGTCGATATCGACAACGCCCTGAAGTGGGGCTTCAACTGGGAGCTGGGACCGTTCGAAACGTGGGACGTGCTCGGCGTACGCACAGTCGTCGAAAGGATGAAGGCCGACGGAGCCGAGCCCGCGGCATGGGTGCTCGAGATGCTCGAAACGGGGTCTGAGAGTTTCTACCTGGAATCCGCTGATGGTCGCCGGTTCTGGGACGTGGCTACGAAGACACACAAACCGGAACCAAAGCCAGAGAGCTTCATAGTATTGACAGATCTGAAACGTGACGCGAAGAAAGTCGTGTACGGCAACAAGGGTGCATCCCTCGTCGACCTGGGCGATGGTGTGGCCTGTGTCGAGTTCCACTCGACGCTTCAACCCAAGCTCAACCCAATTGACGACAAAATCATGGATGTCATGGAGCGAGGCGTCGAAATTGCTGAGCGCGACTTCAGAGGGCTCGTCATCCACCACCAAGGAGTCAACTTCTGCGCCGGAGCCAACCTACTGATGATCCTCGAGGCCATCCAAGCAAGCCAGTGGGCCGTGATAGATGAAGTTGTCACGAGATTCCAGAACGTGACTACCGGCTTGCGCCGCTCAAGCGTACCGACCATTACGGCACCTTTCGGATTCGCCTTCGGTGGCGGCTGCGAGATCACGATGGGAGGCGACAGGGTCTGTGCCGCGGCGGAAACCTACATCGGCTTGGTTGAGCTTGGCGTCGGCTTGATACCGGCCGGGGGAGGATGTCTTTTCCTACTCGAAAGAGTTCTCGATGGCATCGACGAACCGGTACTTTCGAACTTGCCCTTCCTCCGCATTGCTTTTGAGAACATTGGCATGGTGAAAGTTGCCACTTCAGGCGAGGAAGCCAAAGACCTGAAGTACCTCCGCGGTCATGACAGGGTCGAAATCAATCGCGACCAACAGCTATGGACTGCAAAGAGAATGGCGTTGGCACTGGCCGACGAAGGTTACCGACCTCCAATGCCACGCAGTTTCAACTTGCCCGGCGAGGAAGGTCTCGCCACTCTCAAAATGATGCTGCACAACATGAAGTTGACGCACTGGATCTCCTCGCATGACGAGAAAATCGCGACCCATCTCGGCCGCATCCTGACCGGCGGCGACACAACCATTAATGACCCTGTCGATGAGCAGACCATCTTGGATCTGGAGCGCGAAGCATTCCTCTCGCTGTGCGGCGAACCCAAGACCCAGGATCGAATCAAGTACATGCTCGTCAACAACAAGCCGTTGCGTAACTGAGCCTGGGCAGGGATAGGAAAGGAGCACCACGATGCGAGAAGCCGTCATCGTTTCAGTCGCCAGAACGGCAATCGGCCGAGCCAAAAAGGGCAGCCTCAAGGACACCCGCCCTGAATACTTCACCGCAGAGATGCTAAGTGCCCTGATGGAGAGAACACCAGGCGTCGACAAGGCGGACGTGGACGACATCATGCTGGGTTGCGCCATGCCTGAGGGCGAGCAGGGCATGAACGTCGCTCGCCTAGTAGCACTTGCTGCAGGTTTCCCGGTGGAGGTCCCGGCGATTACCATCAACCGGTTCTGCTGCTCAGGGTCGCAGACCATCGCGCTTGCTGCCGATTCAATCCGGGCCGGCAACGCAAATATCGTCATTGCTGGTGGCCTAGAATCCATGTCGCTTGTCGCGATGGGAGGCAACAAGCCAATCGCTTATCCCGGTCTGATGGATGCCTTCCCTAACTCGTATGCTGCGATGGGCACTACGGCTGAGGTGGTCGCGCGAAGATTCGACATCACCCGTGAGATGCAAGATGAGTTCGCCTACAACTCCCACATGAAGGCGGTTGCGGCACTCGAAGCTGACAAGTTCTCCGACGAGATTGTCCCCTTGGACGTTCGCACCCGAGCGAACGGGGCATGGAAGCACCTCAAATTTGTGACTGACGAGGGACCACGAGCTGATACGACGATTGAAGGCCTTGCCAAGCTCCGGCCAGTGTTCGACCCGAAGGGCACCGTCACCGCGGGTAATGCCTCACAGATCAATGATGGCGCGGCTGCAGTGGTTATCATGGGCGAAGACATTGCGAAAGAACGCGGGCTCGATCCGATAGCCTACGTTCACCATTGGGCAGTTGCCGGCGTCGATCCCGATGTCATGGGCATCGGCCCCGTCAAAGCGGTTCCCAAACTTGTCGCTAAAGCCGGCCTCAGCATTTCCGATATTGACCTCTTTGAGGTCAATGAAGCATTCGCTTCCCAATCGGTCTACTGCGTCAACGAACTTGGTCTCGACCCCGACAAGACCAACGTCAACGGAGGAGCAATAGCTACCGGTCACCCGCTCGGTGCAACTGGAGCAGTCTTGACCGTGAAGATCCTGGGCGAACTCAAACGTCGTGAAGCTCAGCGCGGAGTGGTCACAATGTGTATCGGCGGAGGGATGGGATTTGCCTATCTACTAGAAATGGCATAAGAGAGAAGCAGCAGTTCGGAAGCGGCAGAGCCCGGCCAACTTGGCCGGGTTTCGTCTTGAGTGGAGGCACAAGAACAGGGATACGATCCTCATCGTCATCGCTATCGTCATCGTATCTGTCCCGTGCCTGCACCATACGAGGATGACGAGGGCGTTTGCAAATACTGGGTTTCGAGGTCAATTCTCGAGTCAACGATCTCCAAGCGAGGTCCTACCTACCCCTCTGAAAACTGGGATCGTCTCAGCTCAAGCTTTCTTTTCAGCAAGACAGCGCGCGGTAGCTACAATTCTCGTTTGATATGACGCAGTATCTGTTCGGATAGCGTCTTGTCCCCAACCGTGCCGACGCGGATCCGGAGCTTGGTCTCTTCGAAATCCAACGCTTTGAGCTTAACTCGCACCTTCTTGCCACTCGCCATACGCGCAGTGACTTCTCCTTGGAGCTTGTCGACAGACCCTTCGATGCCAACCAGTTTGAGCTCTTTCAGGGCCACACGGGTTGCCCTTTCGAGTTCTGGAAGCGGCTCATGGAAGTTAGCCTCCAACCATCCGCTCACCCATTGATACGTAGCGGCGCCTCCGCCCTCGACCAGGACCGTCGAACAACCGCTGGCCATCACAACGACGATCAGAAGTGCTGCTGCTTTATTCATGTTGGAAAGGTACCGACTCTTTTGAGTCCTGTCGAGACCCTGGCGTGACCATCCTCACTTAATGACTGTTTGTAATAGGCCTTGCCGTTTACGTTCCGCCTGGCTACTCTCCACAATGGGAGGAGCCAATGATCGGATGCGTTGCAATTCGCCGAGAAACCAAGAGCACGTGGGAACGCCGTTCGCCGTTGACGCCCAACAGCGTTCGCCGCCTCAAAAACGAACACGACCTCGATCTCTTGGTGCAGCCCTCGGCACGGCGAGTCTTTTCCGACAGCGAGTATGTCCGAGCAGGCGCCACCCTGACCACGAACCTCGGCGAGGCTCGACTTGTGCTCGGTGTGAAGGAAATTCCACCCGAATACATGCAGTACGAAACGACCTACGTCTATTTCTCACACGTCATCAAGGGTCAGTCGCAAAATATGCCCGCACTCTCACGCCTTCTCGAACTCAAATGCACACTCATAGACTACGAAATGATCAAGGATGACCAGGAGCGGCGGCTCATCTTCTTCGGCCCGTTTGCCGGCCTCGCTGGAATGATCGACACTCTTTCGACACTAGGGCAACGTCTACTGAGCGAGGGAAAGCGAACACCACTAGCGCTCATCGAACCGGCCCATGCATACGAGAGCCTCGATGACGCCAAAGCCGCCATCCGCCGTGCGGGTGAGTTGATAGAAGAAAACGGACTCTCAGAGCCGATCGTCATTGGCATTGCGGGATACGGAAACGTGGCTAAAGGTGCGCGGGAGATCATCAGTGAGCTTCCCTCAAGAGAGGTAAGCCCCGAGGACCTGCCCGGTCTCGCTGACTCCACTACGATTCCGGCTCGATGTGTTCACTTCACTACGTTCAAAGAGCAACACATGGCGCGCCCCGTCGATCCCTCCACACCATTCGACCTCCAAGACTACTACCAGAATCCCGAGCGATATGAGGGCATCTTCCACCAACACCTTCCTTACCTCACCGCACTCGTGAACTGCATTTACTGGGAAGAGCGCTACCCACGGCTGGTTCGACTGCAAGATGTCGACGACCTGTGGTCAGGTGACCGATTACCTCGGCTCCGCGTGATCGGCGATCTCAGTTGCGACATAGGCGGTGCGATTGAATGCACGCTGCGAACAACCGATCCCGGTAACCCTGTCTTTGTCTACGAACAAACCACACATTCGGCGATCGACGGTATCGAAGGCCATGGCCCCGTAGTTCTCGCAGTTGACTTTCTTCCAACCGAGTTACCTCTGGAAGCCTCCCAGTTGTTCTCCCGAGCGCTGACTCCGCTCGTACAACCCATGTCGAGAGCCGACTATTCGTGCAGTTTTGACTCTTTGGTTCTTCCCGCGGAGGTAAAACGTGCGGTCATTACGCACCGCGGCGAATTGACGCCAGACTTTCGCTATCTTGAAGCCCATCTTCGCTAATGCGTAGCGGCATTGTTCAACAGATTCCTTCGCGGAGCTAGGCGTGGATCCTCCTCTCGCTCAAGCGTCCAACCATCGATCTTGAGAATCACGTACACTGGCGTCGTCCAACAGCGTGAAGGATCTCGCTTCGGGCATGGGGGTTTGTTTGGAAGGTGAACGAAGAGAACAGTCCGCAAAGCGGACGGTGAGGCGACTGATCGAGGTACGCCCGGCGCCGGGCCAGATCGAACCAGATCAGATTCTTGACGCGTTCCTCGAATGGGTTGGGGACCTCGGTTTTAAACTCTATCCTGCCCAGGAAGAGGCCCTGCTCGAAGTATTCGACGGCCGGCACGTCATTCTGAACACACCGACAGGATCGGGAAAAACACTCGTTGGACTCGGACTTCACTTCCGTGACTTGTGTTTGGGCCATACCAGCTTCTACACCTCGCCGATCAAAGCGCTCGCGAGTGAGAAATTCTTTTCAACCTGTGAGGAACTTGGAGCTGAGAACGTCGGCATGCTCACCGGCGATGCCAGCATCAATCCTGAGAGTCACGTGTTGTGTTGCACGGCCGAGGTACTCGCTAACCTTGCCTTGCGACGTGGAAGCGATCTCGAAGCTCATTCTGCGGTGCTCGATGAATTCCACTACTATGGCGATCGCGATCGAGGCGTTGCGTGGCAGATCCCTCTGATCACCCTGCCAGACACGCAGTTCTTGCTCATGTCGGCAACACTAGGTGATATGCAGGGTATTGCAGATCGACTGGAACAGCAGTCACACCGAGAGGTGGCCCTGATCACTTCTGTCGATCGACCAGTTCCGCTCGATTTTTCCTACGTGGAAACGCCACTACACGAAACTGTCTCGACACTCGCCCACGAGAACAAGGCACCTGTCTACATCGTCAACTTCACTCAACGGGACTGTTCCGAGCGGGCCCAGGGTCTCACAAGCATGGATCTCACAACACGGGAGGAAAAACAAAAGATCCGCGAAACAGTTGCCGGAGCACGGTTCGACACACCATATGGGAGCGAACTCAAACGATTCCTCGGCTTCGGCATCGGCATACACCACGCCGGGTTGCTTCCCAAGTACCGCCTCATCGTCGAACAACTTGCCCAGAAAGGCCTGCTCAAAGTCATCTCCGGAACCGACACACTCGGGGTCGGAGTGAACATCCCTTTGCGTACAGTTCTATTCACACAGCTCGCAAAATACGACGGGCGCAAGGTAACACTTCTGAAGGTTCGCGATTTTCAGCAGATTGCCGGCCGGGCCGGCCGCAAAGGTTTCGACGATCAGGGAAGTGTAGTGAGCTTGGCACCTGAGCACATCATTGAACGACGTCTCGCAGAGAGGAAAGCGGCACGAGTCGGAGGCAAGAAAAAACCGAAGTTCAAACAGCCGCCAGCGGGGACCGTGTCCTGGGATGAAAAGACCCTCGACAGACTGGTCACCTCTCAGCCGGAGCAACTTCGATCACGTTTCCGCATTACAACCGCCACCATCCTCGACCTCTTGCAGCGCGATGCTGGCTGCAACAACCCTGAGGCTACAAACTTTCAGTCGCTGCGCCAGCTCATCGATGCCAGTCACGAGGACGATACGGCGAAGGCCCGTCACCTGAATCAAGCGGCGGAACTCGTTCAATCGCTCTATCGTTCCGGCATCATCCGAATGGAGCGAGATTCTACTTCGTCCTACCTATGGGTTGTCGTCGATGAGGACCTTCAGATCGATTTTTCGCTCTACCATCACTTATCACTCTACCTAGTGGAGGCACTCGAGCAGCTCGATCGCGACGATCCGGACTATGCCTTCGATGTCGTCAGTCTCGCCGAGGCGGTTCTCGAAGATCCAACGATCGTCATCAGACGCCAGGTCGACAAGATCAAGACGGACCTCATCGGCCGACTCAAGGCCGAGGGCGTCAGCTACGAAGAACGTATGGCTCGACTGGATGAAGTGACACATCACCAGCCGAAAGCCGATTTCATCATCGATGTATACGAACGCTTCCGCGACCAGCATCGCTGGGTAGGAGGCTACATTGTCTCCCCCAAGTCGATTGGGCGAGCTATGCTCGAGCGATTTGCCACCTTTGGAGAGTATGTCCGCGATTTGGGAATCCAGCGATTCGAGGGGGTGCTCATCCGCTACCTCTCACAGCTCTACAAGACTCTGGTCCACAACGTTCCGGACGCTGCAAAGACAGAGGCAGTCCATGATGCAATCGCGTTCTTCCGCTCTCTATTGGAACGCGTCGATACCAGCCTGCTCGAAGAATGGGAAAGCCTTCTGCACCCAGAACTGAGACTGCAGGGCGTGGACGATGCGCAGACAGCTCACCGCATGCTTGTGGCAGACCAACTCGCCCGGGATCCAGTCGCACTCATGCGACGCGTACGTGCCGAGCTGCACCAGCTCGTGCGCATGTTGGCAGCCCGGGAATGGGAGGAGGCCTCCCTGTGCGTCCGGCATACTGCCGAGGACGACTCGCAACTATGGTCACCGGAACGATTCAAGTCCGCCATGGCGCCCTACTTTGAAGAGTATGGGGAGCTGGTCTTTGACCATCGGGCACGTCTCGCCGACAAAACGATATTGAAGGAAATCGGCGACCGTACCTTTCGGGTTACACAGAGGCTGATCGATCCTGAGGGGAACGACGAATGGTACGTCGAAGGTGAGATTGATCTGTCACGTCCGGAGGGCACGGATGGACCGCTCGTTCTGCCGGTCCACATTGGAACATAAAACACCATTGGGGGGAAGAGAAACGATGTCTCACAACACAAAGAAGTTTGGACGCGACACAGTCACGATACACGCCGGCGGAGAGGTCGATCCTGCAACCGGCGCGGTCTCTCCACCGATCTACCAGACTTCGATCTTTGCTTTCGACGATTGTGAACAAGGCGCTGGACGATTTGCCGGGAGTGAGAGCGGATTCATCTACACACGGATGGGAAACCCTACCGTCGCCCGCCTAGAGGTAGCTGTCGCGGCTCTCGAGGGAGGGTTCAACGGTCTCGCTACAGGCTCGGGAATGGCTGCCGTCTGCACGACCCTGCTCGCACTGCTTTCGAGTGGCGACCACATGATCGGCACCGCGTCGGTCTATGGGCCATCTCGAGTTGTCGTCGAACGGGATTTCGTCAGATTCGGTGTCGAATCGACATTTCTCGACACCTCGGATCTGGACGCAGTTCGCGCTGCGATCAGACCCAACACCAAAATCCTGATGATAGAAACTCCAGCCAACCCCACCATCGTCCTTTCCGACCTTAAAGCACTCGCCGAAATTGCTCGAGAGCACAATCTGATCACAATGGTCGACAACACATTTGCCAGCCCGATCCTGCAGCGACCCATCGAGCACGGCATCGATATCACCATTCACAGCATGACCAAGTTCATCAACGGCCACACCGATATCGTCGGCGGCATCATTGTTCCCGCAACTGAAGAACTCTACAAGCGAATCCGATCCATGCACCTCTATCTTGGCGCGTGCGTAGACCCGCACCAGGCATGGCTTGCATTACGTGGCTTGCGAACGCTTTCACTCCGAGTAAAGGCATCGCAGGCCAATGCCCAGATCGTGGCCGAGTATTTGGAGAAGCACCCGAAGGTGGAGTGGGTCCGGTTCCCGGGCCTCGCCAGCCATCCTCAGCACGAACTCGCCGAGCGTCAGATGGACGGCCCGAGTGCGTTAATTTCATTCGAGGTCCGAGGAGGAATCGAAGCAGGACGCAACTTACTCAACAGCGTCGAGTTAATGACCCTCGCAGTCTCACTGGGAGGAATAGAGACTCTCATCCAACACCCTTCGTCCATGACTCATGCTGCGATGCCACGGGAGCAGCGCATTGAAGCCGGCATCACCGATGGTCTGGTTCGTCTTTCTGTTGGTTGCGAGGATGTTGAGGATCTCATCGCGGACATGGAGCAGGCGCTGGAGAAGGCGTAAGGCGCTATACGGCTATACGGGCCGAACGGGACGAACGGCAACACGGCAGATGCCGGGTTATTGAGGCGCCTTTTGTAAAAAGTATGGCGCGGTCCAATTCGTTGCGCAATATTCGATGGCGATGACGATGGCGAAGCCCATCGGGAGTGCCAGGTCGTGCGCGCTCATTCGAAGCGGAAGGATCGCAGAGGCAGTGGCAGGGAAAGCAGACCGGGGCCGAGGCCGCGGCGGCGAACCGCGCTTCGGAGTTTGGATCGATTTCCGGTCATCACTTCTTGTGGATCAGCTGCCAGGTTATGGCACGAACACGATCAAAAAGCTGAATCACGGCATCGGCCTTGGTGCTGTCTATTGAACCTGAACCGGCAAGCAGATGAAGGAAGACATCGACCTCTTTGGCCGAGCCATACGCAATGCGCCAGTGGTTGAATCGGTCGCGCCCGAATCTTCCGTGTCCTTCGGCGAGATTGGCGGGAACTGAGCTGACTGCTCGTATCAACTGATCCGCCAACGGCTTGAAAGGCGCCGGTACTCTTCGCACTAACGCCAAGGTTAAGGCCGCAGCTTCGAGTGCGACTGTATAAGCTTCGAGTTGGTTACTTGGTAGCGAGTCATGCATGGTCACCTCCGGGTTGTTCATGACTCCCCCACCAGCCGTTGAGGCTGGCGGTGTCAAGGGTCGGAACGACCGGCGTTCCTACGCCGGCTTGCCCTTGACTCCGACTGGCTCAACGGCTATTCACTCACCCACATGAACAACCCGGAGTGACCATGCCTCGAAGCCAAACCTATCCGATTACTCAGAACCGCGCTTGCTGGCCCGGTCTCCGACGCGGACGCCGCCGCCGTCCCGGTCCCTGCCCCGGACCCGGATCCGGTCGCGGTCGCGGTCGCGGTCGCGGTCGCGGAAATATCTCATCCCAAGCACCATATTCGATGACGA
>JAAESQ010000773.1 GCA_024229275.1 bacterium
CGTCCTTACCAAGGACGTGCTCTGCCGACTGAGCTACGTGGGCGGCCTCCCGTGCATCTGCAAGTGGAGCGGGAGACGGGACTCGAACCCGCGACCAACGGCTTGGAAGGCCGAGACTCTACCACTGAGTTACTCCCGCTGCTCCTTCAGGTCATAGACCAAGCTCATAACTAAATGGTGCAGGCGGATGGATTTGAACCACCGTAGGCGTTACGCCGGCAGATTTACAGTCTGCTGCCTTTGACCACTCGGCCACGCCTGCACACAAGAATGTCAGAGTACCGTCGTGGAGCTGGCGATGGGACTCGAACCCGCAACCTGCTGATTACAAATCAGCTGCTCTGCCAATTGAGCTACGCCAGCGACTCACGGTTTTCCGTAACCCGCTCGTTGTAAAAGAACGCACCTCCACCTAAATGGTGGGAGACGGACATTAACATAGCGCGGTCGGCGATGCAAGCGGTGTTCCCGATCGATTTTTGCCTGCTCTACGCATTGTTACAAGGCGTTTTCGCAATTGGCGCAAACACCATTATCGGTACCTTGAATTCAATCTGAGTCCATGCCGACAAACTCGTACAGAAGGATACCCGCCGACACCGAAAGATTGAGCGATTCGACACCCTCCCGCATAGGAATCGCGACGAGTTCATCAATCTTCGATCGAGTCTTTGCTCGCAACCCTCGTTTCTCTTCCCCAACGCAGAGCACCCACTTCGCCGGCACTTTGAGCTTCGAAATAGGAGTGCCACTCATATCCGCGCCGAAGATCCAATAGTCTTCGCTTTGCAGCATGCTGAGCGCATCGGCTGCCACGTTGACGCGAACCATCATCACTCGACTCAGTTGCCCCGCCGCAGCCTTTGCCGCAGCGCCACCAACCGGCGGCAACGAATGGCCAGCCAGAATTACCGCCCTGACGCCGAACGCCGCCGCGGACCGAATCACCGATCCCAAGTTGTGAGGATCCTGAACTCCGTCCATCAGCAGGATTCCACCCGAGGAACGCACGTCGGAAACCAAATCATCCAGGCTCGAGAATTCAATCGGTGCACAACGCACCGCGCACCCGTTATGCGGCACACCTTCCGACACCTCATCAAGGCGACGTCGCTCAACGTACTTCACCTGCAAACCACGGTCTCGGGCCGCATCAAAGATCTGGCGCGTACGACGGTCTCTTCGTCCACCTTGCAGCCAGACTACCTCTGCGTTTCTCGATCCCTCGAGCGCATCCAGAACAGCGTGGAATCCCACAATCCACAGGAGATCATTCATTGATGGACTCCATCAGGACCACCGCGAGTGCCGCCAGCCCTTCTCCGCGCCCCATGCTTCCGAGTCCTTCGGTCGTCGTCGCCTTGACCGAAACACATCCATCCGTCAACCCGAGCAACCCAGCAAGCTTTGCCTGCATCCTTTTGCGAAACGGAGCCACCTTCGGCCTATCGCCAATTATCGTCAGGTCGCAGTTCACTGGCCTGAGCCCTTCCGCTTCAATCAGTTCCATAACTTTCCGCAGGAGTTGAGCCGAGTCAGCCCCTTTCCACTGCGGATCGTGGGGAGGAAAATGTTCACCAATATCACCCAGCGCAGCAGCTCCCAGAAGGGCATCTGCAAGCGCATGCAAGGCAACATCGGCATCCGAGTGTCCCTCAAGCGAAACGTCACTTGGGACACTGATACCGCAAAGCTTGACCTGTGACCCGGAACAGAACCGGTGAATATCGAAACCCTGACCAATGCGGAACTGACTCACCCTCAACCCCTAACCATAGCTCTCATCAATGCGAGGTCCGCCTGTGTTGTCAGCTTGGGGTTCGGATACTCGGCGACGATGCATCGCACCTTGCTTCCGGAGGCCTCCAACAATGCCGCCTCATCCGTCCATTCTTCTCCGGAGCGGTCCCGGCTCCAGGCCCGCTCCAGGGCTTCAATTTTAAACACTTGCGGCGTCAAGGCTAGGCGAAGCGTTTCTCTCGGTACTGTTTCCATGACCCGCCCAGATGCATCAACTCGCTTGACGGTATCGATCACGTTCCGACACAGAATCGCGCCGTCCGAGTTTTCGATCGCAGCGACGACCCGACGTATATCGACAACATGAACGAGAGGTCGGGCGGCATCGTGAACGGCAACGACCTCTGCACCGAGTTGCCGGACCTGCTCAACGCCTTGCCTCACCGAGTCCTGTCTCCTGCTACCCCCAGGCACAATTGTGAGATCCGGATACGCTGAAAGAAACGAAGCTTTCCACACATCGAGTTTTTCCGGTGCGACCACAATCGTCAACGGGGCATCGGGAAAGGCAGCACGCAACGCATCGACGCTGTGTTGAATGACCGTACGCGAATCAATTCGCTGAAATAGCTTCTCACCGCCGAAGCGGCGCCCGCTCCCCGCAGCAACACAGATCAGCGCCAATGACATGGTCTGCTTCTCGACTGTGTCGGATCAACGCCCATGCGTCTGCGTTTCGGTTCGGAACGCAGACTCTTTCACGGCGTCAAACCTCAAGTATCTCCTGCTCTTTCTTATCGACGACATCTTTGATCTTACCGATATAGCTATCGGTTAACTGTTGCACGGATTCATAACCGTCGTGCATTTGATCCTCGGAGATTTCCTTCTCCTTCTCCATATTCTTGATCTTCTCATTGCCGTCGCGGCGGATCTGACGCACTGAGTTGCGTGCCTGCTCGGCAGAAATCTGCGCCAACTTCACCAGGTCCTTACGTCTTTCCTCGGTGAGTGGAGGGATAATGAGCCGAATCACCTTGCCATCGTTGTTCGGCGTCAGACCCAGATTCGACTTCAGAAGAGCCTTTTCAACGTCGCCCAGCACTTTGGGCTCCCATGGCGCAATCATGATTGTCGTCGGGTCCGGCACCGTCAAAGAAGCAACTTGGTTGAGCGGAGCCGGACTCCCATAGTACTCCACCATTACACCATCCAAGATGGCGAGGGATGCCCGCCCGGTACGCAGGGCCGCGAGATCGCCCTTCATCGACTCCACAGCTCCGACCATCCGACGCTCGAGATCCTTCAGAACTTCGTTCATGACGCCTCCTCGGGGCCAACGAAGGACCCCATCTGTTCTCCGAGCACAACACTCTTCAAGATTCCAGGTTTGCGAATGTTAAAGATCTGAAGCGGAATCCCGGTTTCCATGCACAGCGAGATCGCCGCAGCGTCCATGACCCTTAGTCCACGACTGAGGACGTCTCGGTAGCTCAGCCGCGACATTAGCTCAGCTGACGGATCCTTCATTGGATCAGCCGTGTATACACCATCTACCTTGGTCGCCTTCATGAGAATCTCTGCTTGTATCTCGTTGGCACGCAGAGCCGCAGCCGAGTCGGTGGTGAAGAATGGGCTACCTGTCCCTGCAGCAAAAACCACCAAACGTCCTTTGTCGAGGTGGCGGATTGCTCGACGCCGAATGAAAGGTTCTGCAACTTGGTGCATGTCGATCGCGGTCTGTACACGAGTCTCCACACAGAGCTTCTCGATAGCTGATGAAAGGGCAAGAGCATTAATCACAGTGCCCAGCATCCCCATCGAATCACCCGTAATCCGATCGATGCCTTGCTCATGGGCAGAAACACCACGAATGATATTGCCGCCCCCTACAACGACAGCCACCTGGACGCCGAGGGATGTGACCTTGACCAACTCTTTGGCGATATTGCTAACGATCGACGGCGCAATCCCGAACGCCTGATCGCCCATGAGAGCTTCGCCAGACAGCTTGACGAGTATCCTTTTATACTTCGGCTTCTCCACGACACCACCTCTCACATTCTTGCGCTGCACCGTGGATAGAAGATCCACAAAAAAACGCCCGACACGCCGGTATGATAACCCGGCCTGTCGGGCGTGACACTACTGGTCCAAGATCTTACCGGGGCTAGCTGGCTGACGCCTCCCCCAATTTGAAACGCACAAAGCGGGTGACCTCAGCTTTTTCGCCACCAGAGTTCCGCACATACTCACCAACTGAGATCGAAGGATCCTTGGCAAAGGGCTGTTCCATCAGCACCTCTTGTTCAAAGAACTTCTCCATCTTGCCGCTGACGATTTTCTCAGCAATGTGTTCGGGCTTGCCGGCCTCCACTGCCTGCTTGAGAGCAATCTCCTTTTCGGTAGCAAGGATGTCATCGGTGACTTCCTGGCGCCGCGCGTACTTTGGATCATTGGCCGCTACATGTAGCGCAACATCATGGAGCACTTCTTCCGTCAATGAATCCGAGCCCTCAACGACAACACCGATCTTGCCCCCCATATGAACATAGGATGAGAGCTTTCCACCGTCTGTTGCCTCGACCTGAGCGAGCCGCGAGAGAATCATGTTCTCTCCGATCAGAGAGATCTTGAGCGAGATAGCCTCCTCTACGGTGTGCTCAGGTTCGCCTGTGAACTGCTGGGTCTTGAGTTCCTCGACTGTCGTCACGCCCGATTTGAACGCTTGATTAGCGAGGGCTTCGCCGAACTCACGAAAGTTTGGCAACTGTGACACCGGCTCGGTCTCACAATTGAGTTCGAGCGCCAACATCTTCGATTCCCCACCAAGAACAACGACCATGCCATCGCTCGCGGTCCGGTGCGCCTTTTTTGCTGCCGCTGAAAGTCCCTTAGTCCGCAGGAATTTGACTGCCTCGTCGATATCGCCGTCAACTTCGACAAGAGCTTTCTTGCAGTCCATCATCCCAGCGCCTGTGCGCTCGCGGAGTTCCTTCACTGCCTGTGCTGAGATACCCATGACTCGTTTCTCCGTTTCATGAAATGGGCCAGGTGCTCGATGCCCCTGGCCCTTGAGATTGCATTGAAACCAACGTCGGCCTAGGCCTCTGGTTTCGCCTCCGCCTCACCTTCAGACTCGGCCTTCTTGGGCTCAGCCTTGACTTTGGGTTCAGCCTTGACCTTGGGTTCAGCCTTGACTTTGGGTTCAGCCTTGACTTTGGGTTCAGCCTTGACCTTGGGTTCAGCCTTGACTTTGGGTTCAGCCTTGACTTCGGGTTCAGCCTTTACTTCGGGCTCACTCTTTGCTTCAGCCGCGGATTCTTCTACGACCGGGGCTCCAGCCGGCTCAGCGGCTTCATCATCCGGATTTGGCTCTTCATCCTGACCCACGAATCGCTCGTCGGACAGGTTCAAACCCTCGAGTACGTTATCCGCAATCCTCGAAGTGAAAAGACGGATCGCTCGAATCGCGTCGTCGTTGCCAGGGATGGGGAAATCTACCTCTTCAGGGTCGCAGTTCGTGTCAACGATCGCCACGACCGGGATCCCTAGTCGATTCGCCTCTTTGATTGCAATGTGCTCATGCACAGTGTCGATCACGAAGAGAGCATCCGGCAGTTCTTCCATGTCCTTGATGCCACCGAGCGCACGTTCCATTTTCCTGCGTTGGCGTTCGAGGCGAATGCGCTCCTTCTTGGTAAGGTTTGCATCCTCATTGCCAAGGGTGGTCTCAATTTCTTTGAGCCGCTCAACCGATTTTCTGATCGTGCGGAAGTTCGTCATGGTTCCACCGAGCCAGCGGTGATTCATGTAGAACATCCCACAGCGATTTGCTTCTTCGCGTATCGCATCCTGGGCTTGGCGCTTGGTGCCTACGAAAAGCACGTTGCGTCCCGAAGTCGCGAGATCGCGCACGAACTCGGCGGCATCTTCGAAATATTGCAGAGTCTTCTGCAAATCGACGATGTGAATACCGTTACGCTTACCGAAGATATAGGGTTTCATCTTTGGGTTCCAGCGCCGCGTCTGATGGCCGAAGTGTACGCCGGCCTCGAGCAATTCCTTCATCTGAATTGTTGCCACGTCTCTCTCCCTTACCGCTTCGAGAACTGGAAGCGTTTGCGTGCCTTGGGTTGACCGTATTTCTTACGTTCAACCTCGCGAGCGTCTCGTGTGAGAAGCCCGGCCGCTTTGAGACGGGGCCGAAGCTCAGAGTTGTACTCAAGCAGCGCCCTCGAGATTCCGTGGCGAATTGCGCCCGCCTGTCCGGAGGATCCGCCACCGTCGACGTTAACCAGAATGTCGAACTTGTCAGACGTTTCGGTCAGCTGAAGCGGCTGACGGATTACCATCTTGAGGACCTGATTGGGGAAGTAATCGTCGAAGTCACGCCTGTTGATGACAACCTTGCCACTGCCAGGTCGCAGATAGACGCGAGCCACTGCTGACTTCCGACGTCCGGTTCCGTAGTACTGAATCTCGGCCACTGTATTATCTCCTTCTGGCGCCTACAGAGTCAGCGCGGTCGGTTGCTGAGCAGCGTGCGGATGCTCCGGGCCGGAATAGACCTTGAGCTTACGCAGAAGCTTGCGACCGAGCCTGTTCTTGGGGAGCATTCCCCATACCGCCTTGTGAATGATGCGTTCCGGGTGCTTCTCCAGCATCTCTTGCAAGCTGGTGGTTTTCAAGCAGCCCGGGCGCCCCGAATGGCGGTAGTATTTTTTGTCCTCTTCCTTGCGACCGGTGAGCCGTACACTCTGGGCGTTGATGACGACTACGAAATCGCCAGTGTCGAGGTGCGGTGTGAACTCCGGCTTGTTCTTTCCGCGAAGGATTCGGGCGACTTCGGTGGCGAGTCGGCCGAGCACCTGATCCGATGCGTCAACCACCACCCATTGCCTGTCGATTTCATCCGCTTTGGGGACGTACGTTCGCATTATTTCTTCCTCTTACGTATTGCACACTACCCCCCTGTGGGCACAGGGGAACAAGACTCTACCCAAGAGGGTATCCCCTGTCAAGGTGTTTTGCCGCCTTTTCGGTCGCTTTCTCGCCAATCGTCACCCAGGCAGCGCCGGCCTCTCCGGCTGGGGCAGGTCGGACAGGGATCCGGGCCCTATCCAGATGTGGATCGAGGGGCCGACAACCTGCACAGTGAGTATCGAAAGCTGGAGTTCCGGCGCCAACCATTGACGAAGATCGACCAAGATGATTCCCTGCCCCTTCACGATGGTGAGGAGTTCGTTTTCCAGGGAGGAGAGCAGTGTCTCGATCAACCGAAGCGGAGCACGAATCGCACCAGCCGCACTGACTCGTCTGAGGCGAAATCCGAGGTGACGATTCTTGAGGCGCACTTCTCCGATGTCACATTCAACCCCAACTTTCAGCCCTTTCCAAAGAACGACTGCCGTTACATGGAGCGTGTCTCCTGTACCTCCAAGCCGAAGTGACTCGAGTTGTTCTATGCCCGCCAACCAGCGACCAAGATGGCCCTCGAGCATCGGCACGTCGATCACAAGGTGAAGTCCGTCCCATCGAACGAGCGAACGATCGATATGGCTGATCATGGTCGAAGTATATAGAGGTGTTCCCAAAACTTGCACCACCCGCCGTTATTCGACGCAGCAACCACTGTGTTTTCCTCTCGTGATACCTGCGATACACTCCACCGCATGGTGCGAACTCTAGACTTACTCGAAATCCTTGAGAGATTCGACCGGGTTAAGGTCGTTCTCATTGGTGATCTCGTCCTTGATCGATTCATCCTAGGAACGCCCAAGAGGATTTCCCGCGAAGCCCCAGTTATCATCCTGCATCACGAGGGCCAGAGGGACATTCCGGGCGGGGCCGCCAACGCGCTGGCCAATCTTCATGCTTTGGAAGTTCGTTCACTCCCGGTCGGAGTGGTCGGCGATGATGACCACGGATCAGCACTTCTTGAACTCTTAACGGCACGCGGAATCGACGTCAGTAGAATCATCCGCGCCGTGGGTCACCAAACCCCGACCAAAGTGAGGATCCTTGGCGGCGGAGCATCGTCACTGAAACACCAAGTTGCTCGCTACGACATCGAAAGCGAACTTTCCGACGGCCCCTGGATGACGCAACTCCAAGACCACATCGCCGAGGCATGTTCCAGAGCCGATGCTGTAGCGCTGTCGGATTATGGATACGGTACTGCCCCGCCTGCCGTGCTGTCTGCGGTGCAGGGGCACAGCCGCCCCCCCTGGACCTGTGTCGATTCACGGTATCGCCTTGAGGAGTTCGTAGGCGTGGATGGCGCAACACCGAATCTTGAGGAATTGGAAGGTTGCCTAGGCGGCCCTCTTCATAGTGACGAACAAATCACGGCCGCTGCAAACGACCTTCGTTCTCGCCTCGAAGCCTCTTTTCTGCTCGCCACTCGCGGCAGTGACGGCATGACTTTGGTGAGATCCACTGATCCACCCTTCCAGCTTCCAGTTTTTGGAACGGACCAGGTCGCAGACGTCACGGGGGCCGGTGATACCGTGCTTGCAGTACTCGTCGCCTCTCTTGCTGCTGGCGCGACACCCATACAAGCGGCAACTCTGGCAAACTGCGCCGGAGGAATCGTCGTCATGAAGCTCGGAACCGCAACTGTGACCCGCCAGGAGCTCGCCGCGGCCATCAAAACTCTACCCGGAGAGCTGGCGCTATGATCTCTCCACAGCATAAACTGCGATCTCTGGCCGAGTTGAAACGCGAGCGAGCTGGTTGGCGAGACAGGGGACTCACTGTCGTCATGGTCAACGGCGCATTCGACGTCCTGCACGTCGGCCATCTTCGCTATCTTGAAGCGGCCAAACAGCACGGCGATATCCTCTTCGTTGCCGTCAACTCCGACTTGTCGGTCCGTACCAGCAAAGGTCCACAGCGGCCAATTCTGCCGGAACACGAACGAGTCGAGATCCTCTCACATCTCTGGATGATCGATCGTCTTGTGCTCTTCGACACCAAGAGTGTTGACTCGGTTTTGAATGTCATTCAGCCAGAGTTTCATGCCAAAGGTACAGACTACACGGTGGATACCGTTCCTGAGCGGGACGCAGTTTTGGCCTACGGTGGTTCCACGGTGATCTGCGGTGATCTGAAGGATCATGCAACGACCGACCTCATCGCCACGATCATCGAACGCTTTGCCCCGAAGCACAGGGAGTAGAGACATCGCACCGCGGGTCGTTCTCGTCCGGCTTTCCGCCCTTGGTGATGTCGTCCACACTTGGCCTCTCGCCGAAGCGCTGCGTACCTGCAAACCATCAATTCATCTCACGTGGGTCGTGGAGGAGGCGCTTCGTGATCTCGTGGAAGGTCACCCTGCGGTGGATCAAGTCATCACCGTTTCCACCACACGCTGGCGGCGCAGCCCGTTTTCGGCAAGGACTCGCTCCGAAATCACTCAGCTGAGGGATCGTTTCGGAGAAGACTCACCCGACTTCTGTCTGGATTCACAAGGAGTCATCAAGTCGGCCATCCTGACGAAATTGATCAACGCCAAAAAACGCATCGGCCTCGCACGCCCGTGGCGGCGTGAACTCATCGCGGGCTTTGCGTACACTGACACCGTCCCTGGCGGTCCTCGATCTTCGCACGTCGTTTCCACCAACCTGCAGTTTCTTCGTCCATTCGGCGCTTCTCCGCCATCAACCCCCCCGGTTCCCAGCGGGGATTGGCTGAGAGCAAAGTGGCAAGACCCTCAAGCAGATCCTGCTGAGGAGAAACCCTACGCGGTCCTCCTACCTGCTGCAGGACGCCCGGGAAAGATCCTCAACGTTGCTACTCTCGCTACCGCCGCCGCTTCAATTTCTCGCGCGACTTTTCCAGTAATCGTCGCATGGGGACCTGGCGAGCGAGAGCGGGCGGAAGCAATCGTTCAGCAATGCGACAGTAACGTTCGGCTTGCTCCTTCTACCAACTTGGTCCAACTCGCCCAGCTACTTGACAACGCTGATCTTGTCATCGGCGCAGACACCGGCCCGGTTCACCTCGCGGCTAGCCTGAGCACACCAACGCTTGCGGTATTCCTCGATACGAGTACTGAGCGAAACGGACCACTGGGTGCGAAGACTCGAGTCATTTCCGGTGCAGCGGAGGAACCCACGACTCTCTCTGGTTCCGCTCATGCTATTCGAAAACGAGAGATCTCGGCTGACGAGATCTCGGCGTCCGCGATCAATCTCCTCAGGGAAAGCAAGGATACCGATAGCCCGATTTGATAGGCCTGACCTGCAACGCATTCTCACGTAAGTGCTACAATCACCGTTGATACCATCACCTGAAACGGATGAGACACGTATGCCACTAAAACTCGGTGAACTCCTCATCAAAGCGAGACTGATCAACCAGGAGCAGCTTGACAAAGCGCTTGAGGAGCAGAAGCAACTCGGTGGGCGAGTCGGAGAACACCTCGTCAGACTCGCTTTCGTTTCTGAGGAGGACATTCTCGACTGCCTTTCGCAGCAGTACGGTGTACCTTCCATCAACCTCCGCCACTTTGACATCGACGAGACGATCATTCGGCTCATTCCGGCAGACGTTGCACGTAAGTACCAGTTCATACCGGTCTCCAAGACAGGTGCGACACTCACTGTCGCCATGTCGGATCCGACCAACGTTTTCGCGATGGACGACATCACGTTCATCACAGGCTACCGAGTCGAACCGGTTGTCGCGTCTGAAGAGGCTCTCCGCGAAGCCATCGACAGGTACTACGGCACCTCCCATTCCATGGAACTGAAGAAAGTGATGGAGGATCTAGCCACCGTCGAAGAGGCCTCGCTTGAGGTTCTCGAAGAGGAAGAGGATCTGGACGTAGCTGATCTCGAGGCAGGCGCCGGTGAGGCACCGGTTGTCCGCCTCGTCAACCTCATCCTCACTGACGCGATTAAACGCGGCGCGTCGGACATTCACATCGAGCCCTACGAGAAAGTCTATCGCGTGCGGTTCCGTATCGACGGTGTTCTCTACGAAATCATGAACCCGCCGATGAAGCTGAGGGATGCTATCGCCTCTCGTATCAAGATTTTATCCAAGCTGGATATTGCTGAGAAGCGGCTCCCTCAAGACGGTCGTATCAAACTCAAGATGAAGCTCGCCGGAAAGCTGAAAGAACTCGATTTCCGCGTTTCAACGCTTCCGACTCTGCATGGCGAGAAGATCGTGATGCGGCTACTCGACAAGGAGAACCTCCAGCTCGACATGACCAAGCTGGGTTTCGAGAAAGCAAGCCTCAAGAGGTTCGAGGAGGCGATTTTTCAACCGTATGGAATGGTTCTGGTCACCGGGCCAACAGGATCAGGAAAGACCAATACTCTCTATTCGGCGTTGTCTCGAGTGAATACCCCCGAGGTCAACATCATGACCGCCGAGGATCCGGTCGAGTTCCAGCTGGTCGGCATCAACCAGGTGCAGATGAAAGAGAGTATCGGTCTGAACTTTGCTGCCGCTCTGCGGTCATTCCTCCGCCAGGATCCTAATATCGTTCTCGTCGGAGAGATTCGAGACTTCGAAACGGCTGAGATCGCGATCAAGGCGGCGCTCACCGGTCACCTCGTTCTCTCCACCCTCCATACAAACGATGCCCCATCAACGATCAATCGCTTGATGAACATGGGGATTGAACCTTTCCTCGTGGCGACTTCAGTGAACATGATCGTAGCGCAACGTCTAGTCCGCAGAGTGTGTCAGAAGTGTAAAGAGTCAGAGGATATCCCCGTCCAGGCGTTGCTCAATATAGGATTTACGGAGGCGGAGGCGCCGGATATCACGCTCCAGAAGGGCCGAGGCTGCGAGGTATGCAATCATCGCGGGTACAAAGGTCGCGTTGGCCTGTTTGAAGTGATGGCCGTCACCGACGATGTCCGCGAACTCATTCTTTCAGGAGCAACCGCCCTCGAACTCCGTCGAAAAGCAATCGAAGAAGGTATGATCAGCTTGAGGCATTCAGGGCTTCAGAAAATCCGTGAGGGAGTCACGACAGTTGAAGAAGTCGTGCGAGAGACCGTGCTCTAGGCGAAAAAGGGGAACAGCGCGATGTCAGTGAGTCTCCACCAACTCCTCAAGACCATGGTCGAACGCGGAGGTACAGATCTCCACATCACGACGAACTCACCACCTTTGGTTCGGATCGACGGCCTTCTCATTCCGCTCAACCTCCCACAATTGACTGCGGTCGACACGAAGAAGCTGTCCTATTCGGTTCTCACCGATGCCCAGAAACACCGCTTCGAGGAAACGCTCGAGCTGGATTTGTCGTTCGGCGTCAAGGGTCTCGCCCGTTTCCGGGCCAACATCTTCTTTCAGCGTGGTGCTGTCGCAGGTGCCTTTCGACGAATCCCCTACGAGATTCTCGGCTTTCGCGAACTCGGCCTGCCCAACGCGGTAGAGGATCTTTGTGAGAGACCTCGCGGACTGGTGCTCGTCACAGGGCCAACCGGCTCCGGAAAGTCAACAACGCTTGCAGCTATGATTGACAAGATCAACAGGGAGAAGGCCGTTCACATCCTGACCATCGAGGATCCGGTTGAATACCTCCACTCGCACAAGAAGGCGATGGTCAACCAACGTGAACTGCACGCAGATACCAACTCCTTCCCAAATGCACTGCGATCTGTGCTTCGTGAAGACCCGGATGTCGTGCTGGTCGGAGAGATGCGTGACTTAGAGACGATTGAATCCGCACTTCGCATCGCGGAGACCGGCCACCTCACTTTTGCCACTCTCCACACCAACTCAGCGCCTCAGACGATCAACCGAATCGTTGACGTGTTTCCTGAACATCAACAGTCGCAGATTCGCGCACAGTTGAGTTTCGTCCTTGAAGGTATTGTCTGCCAAACGCTGCTAGCCCGCGCGACCGGAAAAGGGCGGGTGCTTTGTTGCGAGATCCTCATTCCAAGCTCAGCAATCCGAAACCTGATCCGTGAGGACAAGATTCACCAGATCTATTCAATGATGCAGGCCGGGCAGCTCAGACATGGAATGCAGACTTTCAACCAGTCGCTTGCGACGCTGTACCACCGCCGACTGATCTCGTTGCAGGTCGCGATCGGTTACAGTTCGCATCCCGATGAGCTGCAAGACATGATCAACCGAGGCGTGGGTACCATCGGCTCACCCTCTGCAGGCAACGATAATCGGCGGACAAGGAGGTCCTAGGCCATGCCCAACTTCGAGTGGAAAGGCCGTGACCAGAACGGCAACCCGCAGTCCGGCGTCTTGATCGGAGACAGTAAGGACGCAGTCATTGCCGCATTGAGACGACAGCAGATTGTTGTTACGACAGTCAAGGAGAAGGGAAAGGAGATTGCCCTTCCACGACTTGGCGGCGGCATCAAAACGAAAGACATCGCGGTCTTTACACGCCAGTTCTCGGTGATGATTGACGCTGGACTCCCGCTCGTACAATGCCTCGACATTCTAGGCCAACAGCAGGAGAACAAAGGGTTTCAGAAGGTTATTCTCCAGACTCGACAGGACGTCGAGGCTGGATCGTCACTCGCCGAGGCAATGCGCAAGCATCCACAAGCGTTTGACGACCTCTATGTCAACATGGTTGCGGCAGGCGAGGCTGGCGGTATTCTCGACACGATTCTGCAGCGTCTTGCAAGCTATATCGAGAAGAACGTTCGACTCAAAGCCCAAGTCAGAACTGCTCTCATCTACCCGGTAGCGGTCATAACCATTGCCGTAATCGTCGTCTACATCATCCTCTGGAAAGTCATTCCAGTGTTTGCTTCACTATTCGAGAGTCTCGGCGCGGATCTCCCACTCTTGACAGCAGTTGTCGTGGCGGCGTCGAATTTCGTCGGACGGTTCTGGTGGTTGACCTTTCTGCTTGTCTTCGGCGGAATGTTTGCATTCCGGCAGTACTACCAAACCGAGAGCGGACGCTACAACATCGACAAGTTCGTCCTCAAGATTCCTGTGCTCGGCATGCTACTGAGGAAGATCGCGGTCGCTCGCTTCTGCCGAACCCTCGGTACGCTGTTGAGTTCTGGTGTGGCAATCCTTGAATCACTCGAGATCACGGCGCGAACTTCGGGCAACGCAGTACTCCAAGAGGCGATTCTCCACGTTCGCAAGGAAGTTGAAAGTGGAAAAACGCTCGCCGAGCCGTTGGCGCGCACCGAGCAGTTTCCTCCTATGGTGTGTCAGATGATCGGCGTGGGAGAGCAGACCGGTGCAATCGACACGATGCTGTCGAAGATCGCCGACTTCTACGAGGATGAAGTCGACCTCGCAGTCGAAGGAATGATGTCTCTCATCGAACCGGTCATGATTGCGTTCCTCGGCGTTGTCATCGGCGTGATCGTCGTCGCTATGTACCTACCGATGTTTGCACTCATCAGCCAGCTCGGCTAATGACCGGGAGTTCCAACAGAACACTTCAAGTAGGCGGGGCCTCGGCCCCGCCGATTGCTTCCCCCTCACTGCAAACGGTGCGCTGGCTCATAGGTCTGCGCTTGATTGTCATATCGACGCTGTTTCTCGGAACACTCATCATTCAGACAACGAGCCGCCAGATTCTGCCACTGTCCAGTCTCTATTCGCTCTTCCTGCTCACATACGGACTCTCTCTGCTCTACCTGACACTGCACCTACGCGGAGTATCAACCAGGATTCAGGCTATCGCTCAACTTGTCGGGGATCTCCTCATTGTCACCGGGTTTGTGTATGCAACCGGAGGATCCTATTCACCGTTTTCTTTTCTGTACCTCACTGTCATTGTCGTAGCTGCCGCGCTTCTCCGCGGCGGAGGGTTGGTTTTCGCAGGTCTTTCGGCCCTGAGCTACGGTGTTTTGGTAGATCTCATCGTCTTCGAAGTCATACCAATCCCCCCGAACCTCACTGGCGTACAGATCCCTGATCTATCCTCCCGAGTCCTGATTCAGCTCATGATTCACGTCGTGGGCTTTGTTTTGGTTGCTTTTCTCGTATCCACTCTCACAGAGTCGTTACGCTCGGCACAACAGCGTTTGGAAGAGGAAACAGCGCGAGCGACACAGTTTGCCGCGCTCACTGATCACGTCGTCCGCTCGGTCGGGGCCGGCATCATGGCCTGCGATCTCGACGGCAATCTCCTCCACCTCAATCCAGCCGGCGCCAAGATTCTAGAGATCGAAGACCCAGATGATCATGTAGGTACACCAATCGAAGAGCTCATGCCACTTGACAACAACAATTGGGGTCTCATTTGGGCGCGAGCCCATGATCGGTCGATCGTCCGGGTCGAGGAGAGCATCGGTGGTCCGAGCAAGGGTGTCGGCATGTCGGTGGGTCCCCTCGAAGACGAGATCGGTAGGGTTGTTGGCTTCGTCGTGAATTTCAAAGACCTCTCCGCAATCGAAATGGAAACTGCACGCTCACGACTCAGAGATCGGATGGCTGCTGTGGGAGAGATGGCTGCTCGCATGGCTCATGAGATCAAGAATCCTCTCGCCTCGATCTCGGGATCTTGTCAGGTTCTGAGTAGCACTGCCGGGCTGAACGAGACAGGCCAACGCCTGGTCGGAATTGTTGTCGACGAGTCGATCAGACTGTCCTCGATCTTGGACTCATTTCTGGACTACGCTCGTCACCCAGAGGTTCACAAGATCTCTTGCGATGCGAGTCAAATGTTGCGTGACAGCCTCGACCTCTTGAAACGCTCCCCGGAGGTTCGTGAGGCCCATCGATTCCAACTCCAAGCTCCGGATCAGCTTGAAATGCTCGGCGATCCAGACTTGCTTCGCCAGGTATTCTGGAACCTCTCAAGGAACTCCATTCAGGCTATGCCTGAGGGAGGCAGCCTCAAGATTGACTGTCGCCTCACGGGTGAATGGATCGAGTTGCGGTGGAAGGACACCGGAATCGGGATGACTGACGAAATCCAAAACCGAGCGTTTGAGCCGTTCTTCACAGCGAGCGAAAAGGGAACCGGCCTCGGCCTTGCGGTAGTCTACACTGCTGTTCATGAGCATGGAGGTACCATCAACATCGAGAGCGAACTTGGCCAAGGCACCACAGTGACGATTCAACTCCCAGCACCGCGGACTATCGATGGGTAGTGGCCGAATTCTTGTGATTGACGACGAGGGCTCCCTACGGGAGTTTCTCTCAATTCTGCTGACGCAGGCCGGCTACGAAGTCACCACGGCAGAGTCGGTCGAGACCGGTATTGCAGCACTGGGTGAAGCACATTTCGACCTCGCCATGTGCGATCTCAAGCTCCCTGATGGCAGTGGTCTGAGCGTGCTCGAAGAGGCACGCACCCGTCAGTTGGAAACGCCCTTTATCATCATTACGGCGCATACGACTCCACAGCATGCCCTCGAATCCATGCGAGCCGGGGCCGCGGAATACCTTTCCAAACCTTTCGACGTCGATGAACTCAAGCTCATCATCAACAAGCTCCTTCCGCAAAAGGAGGACCAACAGACCGAAGTCAGCCTTCCGCAGTTCATCGGTTCGAGCGCTTCGATGCAACGCATTTTGGACATGGTTCCAAGAGTTGCTGCGACTCCAACAACGGTTTTAGTCACCGGGGAGAGCGGAACCGGCAAGGAACTCTTGGCGCGGGCCGTCCACGCGGGATCAACACAGGCCTCGGGGCCGTTTCTCACAGTAAACTGCGGCGCCCTACCTGAGGGGCTTCTCGAGTCCGAACTATTTGGTCACGTGCGTGGCGCTTTCACCGGCGCCGTGGTGGACCACGACGGTCTTTTTGCTCAAGCGGACGGCGGCACACTTTTCTTAGACGAAGTTGGAGAACTCACGCCCCCGATGCAAGTCAAGCTTCTCCGGGTTTTGCAGGAACATCGCGTCAGACCGGTTGGCGGCAAGTGTGAAATCGAAGTCGATGTCCGCATCCTCTCTGCCACAAACCGGGAACTCCAAACCGACGTTGAAAACGGCAGGTTTCGCGAGGATCTGTTCTACCGGTTAAACGTGATCCACCTTCACCTACCACCTCTTCGCCAACGCACAGACGACATCCCAGCACTCGCCCGTCACTTTATCGAACAAACGACGGATCGCTTCGGGACGTCTGAAAAACGTCTCACCTCAGACGCACTCAGAGTGCTGCAAGGCTACAGCTGGCCTGGCAATGTGCGTGAACTTGAGAATGTCATGGAGCGCACGGTCGCCTTGGAATCGTCTGAAATCATTTCATCCGGCAGCCTTCCTGAACACGTACGTGGTGCACCAGCCGAACGCCATATAGATCACGTCTCCCTCCCTGAGGAGGGAATCGACCTCGAGGAGTACCTCAACTCTCTTCGTCGCCTGATGATGCGCCAAGCGCTTAAAAGAACCCACGGACAGCAAAAGAGAGCAGCTGAACTCCTGCGACTGTCGTACCGCGCATTTCGCTATCACGCCGAGAAACTCGGTCTCGGTCGTGAGGAGGGTAAATGATCCAACGCAAACGTCTACTTCCCCTGATCGCCATCACCTTCATGGTTGTTTTCACAGCCTGTTCGGCGCCTCAGCCATCTTCAACCAATGGAGGCGCTGCTCCCCAGGCCGCAGATGTCATTACACCGATGGCAGACCTAGCACCTGCAGCCTATCTACCCGACGGTCAGGTAGTCACGTTGGAATTGGCAATCACGCCTGATGAATTGTCACGTGGGCTGATGTACCGACCCTCACTGCCTGAAGATCGCGGTATGTTATTCATACATCAACAAGCAACTCTCCCAACTATGTGGATGAAACACACACTGATTCCGCTGGATCTCATCTACCTGAGTAAGGAAGGCATCGTCGTCGATCTTCACAAGGAGGCTCAACCGTGCCCAGCCGAACCTTGTCCTCTTTTCAAAGCGTCTGCACCAACCCTCGCCGTTCTTGAGTTATTGGGTGGGAGCGCATCGCGCCACAATATCGAGGTCGGTACCCGCATCAAGTTCTTGCGCGTCCCTGATTTCCCTCGGGCGGCCTCTGAGTAGAGTTGCTCTAACTCGCCTTGGCCGGCTTTGCCTTCTTCTCGCTCGTGCTCGACGACGACTTCGAAGAGCTTGTCGAGGCATCTTTCGACGAATCCTTCTTCGTGTCCACATGCTCCTTCTCGCGAGAATTGCCGCCGTTGCCCTTACCGTAGTCCGTCACGTACCAGCCTGAGCCTTTGAACTGAAGGGCGGGAACCCCAAGTAAGCGTCGAACTTCGCCCCCACAAGAGGGACAGACACTCACCGGTGTATCTCCAACTCGTTGAATTCTCTCAAACGTCTGCAAACACGCGTTGCACTCATACTCATACAGCGGCATGACGGCTCCTTGACATCAACTCGTCTCAGATCATCGATGTCTTCGATCGTTGGGCGCCGTCATAGCTAGCCAAAATCACGGCGGCGCGTCCTGATACGACCGGAGATAGTACCATTTATCGAAAGTATGTGACTGCGGTTTTGCGATCTAGATACTGTCCTTGTTCCCGACATGGACCCGAATCGCGCCCTTTGAACTCGAAGATTCCCGTTCAATCAACTGAAGCTCAATGAAGGCGTACAGAACCCGAGCGTTGAGACCCGGACGCAACGGCCCCTTCTCACAGAGTTCAACAACTGTTCGCTTGCCGTCTATCATCTCCAGCAAGCGTTGCTCCTGAACTTCGAGTCGCAGAGAGCGCAAATGCTCAGGTCTTTCGGCAACTCGCAGTATGGCATCGCGCCCACCAAATGCTGCTGTTGCTCGCCGACCATCCTGGATTCTCTTGCAACCTGAGAGGATTGCCCTCGGCGTGGGTATTCGTATCTTGTACACTTCGCCGTCACGAAATCTGCCGACGGAAAAGGTCACCTCGCCATCCTGCCAGTTGAACAAGCTCCACAGAATTCCCTGCACCTGCTCGCGAACCGCCGCTCCGAGTTGTTCTTGTTTCAAAAAACCCATTTCGACGAGGACGGTGCCATGGCGCTTGCCCGGCGATCGGTGGAGTTCGTCGCTCGAGACACGATACTGTGCTTTCGTGATGCGCCCCTGTTTCAGCAAGTAATCACCGAGTGACTCGACCCTATCCGTCGATGTAGCAAAAATGACATCGCCATCTACAAAGAAAATGCGTTTAGCTTCATCCTTCTGGCTACACATCATCACGCCGGGAACTCCGTGACGGTGCACGGTGGCCATCATCTGAGGCAGCGGTGTTTCGCTGAGATCGCCCCGGAAGATGAACTCCTGATCGGCGCTGCAAGCATCTACCAAAATCACGCACTCCAGAAGAAATGGCGGAAGCGCAAGGGAATCGAACCCTCCGACCGACCCGTCGAGAGCCGGCCCAACGGATTTGAAGTCCGCGGAACCCACCTGGATCCATCCGCTTCCTCGGCGGGTATTCTAGCACCTTGTGAAATGTAAAGATGCCCGTATGGCAAATACTTTGCAGGCTCTTGACTCGCCTTGACACAAATTCTCAAGCCGCCCAAGCTGACCGGCCCGGCATCTCTTCCACAATTCCGCAGTTCCGGTGGCTCACGAGGTTTTGATTGACAAAGGAGGCGCTCGTTTGC
The DNA here is from genome assembly GCA_024229275.1 of bacterium. Taxonomy (GTDB): domain Bacteria; phylum Acidobacteriota; class Thermoanaerobaculia; order Thermoanaerobaculales; family Sulfomarinibacteraceae; genus JAAESQ01. The sequence continues at coordinate 19,257 of JAAESQ010000773.1, forward strand.
TAAAACAAACGCCCTTCGTGGGGCCGTAGCTCAGTTGGGAGAGCGCCTGAATGGCATTCAGGAGGTCGACGGTTCGATCCCGTTCGGCTCCACCAGAAAACTCAGATTCGCCGCCCGCCGGGCGGCTTTCTTCGTCTCTGGCGTCGCCTCACGGGATCTCACAGGCTACGCGTGGCTAACAGCCAAGGGATCGAACGCTCGAAGTTTTCAAGGCTTCATTTCGCCCTGGCATCCCACTGCTGCAACACTAGATATGTGAAGTCCTTGGTTACATACCGTTTGAGACACTCAAGCACAATGGGTTTCCGAAGGAAGCTCCTTCAGGTATAAACATGAGCCGCGACCGCAGCCTATGGACGCGACGGAGGTCTCGTAGTGCCTAAGAAAAGCCTTGAAAGTGCGTGGGATCCAGAATCGTTTCGCCGAAATGGTCACCGTTTGGTCGATGCGTTGGCAGAACATTTACACACCACGCAACAAGGGAACTATCCCGCTTACCCAGGTTACGAGGCGGAGGAGATGCTGCAGCAGTGGCCCGACCAGTTCGACGCTATCGGTTCAAACGATTTCGAGGATCTGGTCTCGCGCTACTTGGCCGGCAGCACCCAACTCCACAGCCCAAACTACCTCGGCCATCAGGTCGCGACACCTGCGCCAGTGTTCGCACTTGCGCACCTTGTCTCGGCCCTAACAAACCAGAGTGGTGCGGTTTATGAAATGAGCCCCAGCGCAACTGCTATGGAAAAACATTTGGTGGCTTGGATGGCCAGCTGCCTGGGTTTCGGGCCTGACGCGGATGGTTTCTTGGTCAATGGAGGTGCGATAGGCAATCTCACAAGCCTGCTCGCAGCGAGAACAGCCATGAGGAACAGTCACTCAGGATTGCGGCTTGCGATATTGGTTTCTGAGCAAGCTCATTATTGCGTTGCACGCGCAGCTGAAATCCTGGGCCTCGAACACCAAGCCATAGTTTCTGTACCTGCCGACCGAAGCTACCGAATGGATGCAGGTTGCCTTCAGTCACGCAAGGAAATGCTAGAAAAAAATGGCTTTACGGTCATGGCGGTCGCGGCCAGCGCGTGCAGCACATCAACCGGGACCTATGATCCGCTTGATGCTATCGCTGATTTCTGTGAAAAACACGGCTTGTGGATGCACGTAGATGGAGCTCACGGTGCGTCTGCGGTTCTCTCGGCTAAATACCGGGGGTTGGTTGCTGGCATCGAACGTGCCGATTCGGTTGTCTGGGACATCCACAAAATGATGCTCGCACCGGCTTTGGCCACCGGAGTGTTCTTCCGACGTGGCGCAAAGGCCCTCGCTAGCCTGTCGCAAAAGGCCGCCTACCTTCTTGACGACAGTAGTGCGCGTTTTGACGGCGCCCAGCGTTCGATTGAATGCACGAGGCCGGCTTTGGCAGTGCCAACCTATCTGGCTCTGCACACCCTCGGCACCGATGTCTTTGGGGAATTCGTCACTACGATGTACGATCGCGCACGTTGGTTCGCCGGGCTGCTCAACAACACTGAAAATTTCAAGGTGGCCGTACCTCCTGAAAGTAACATTGTGTGCTTTCGATACGCCCCGTTGCAAGACGACTCCGCGAACAACGCCTTGCAGCGTCACATTCGAAAGACTGTTCTTGACGATGGGAAGTTCTACATCGTACAGACCGAACTCAACGGAACTGTCTATTTGCGCACGACCTTAATGAACCCATTCTCCACGGAGGAAGTGTTACAGGACCTTGTAGCACGCATTTCCAATATAGGGGATCAACACCTAGAGAATCGTCGGCATCCAGGCTCATGAACACCGCATGAATTTGTCGAGCACGAGTGCCACAATCCACATTGTTGCATTGTGAGATCTCTGGAATTGCTGACATCCCGCCGCGCGCTACCGCGAGACATGGCGAGAGTGAAGCCTGCCACGGCGTAGCCATTGGCGACATGTGGCGGCATAGCATGAAGGGCGAAACCACAAGCCGGCCCCCTTCCCAACGACCTCCCCTCTGAGACCCATGCCCTGGCAAGCAACCTCAGAAAACACCAACGTCCACTCATTGGCACATCGGGACGAGAGTGTCCCCGTTCGGGAACACAAAGGAATCGAACGTCTCCGCGGTATACTGTTTGAGCATGTCTCGACGCGACAGAAATATTGGGGCTACTTCCTTTTGCTGCGAAAAAGCCGCCTTCCAAAAGGAAAGACGGCTCAAAGTTTGCCAAGAACGGTCGTCGCCAGACTGGAAGGTAGGCTGTCGCAGATGGAGCTAGATATCTCAAAAGAGTTTACCGATGCGCCGGATTCATTTCAGGTCGTAGCTCGTGACACCACAGGCGACAAATCTCAACTTGGTGAGCCCGGGAAGCCTTCTGACGAAGGATGGAAACCAAGGGTTCTCATTATCGACGATGACATTGCACAATGTTGTACCCTCGAGGACATTCTCCACCTCGAGGGTTTCGAAGCCACAACCTGTGTAACTGGCAAAAAGGGATTGAAACACGCTCTCACTGGTGACTTTGACGTCATCATTCTCGATTTGCGTCTTCCGGATCTCTTCGGCACTCGCGTTCTAGAGGAAATTGCTCTCAGCGAGACCAATCCGCGAGTCATTATCCACACGGCCTTCGGTTCCTACGATTCAGCGAAAGACTCTGTCAACTTTGGTGCATACGCCTATGTTCAGAAAGGCAATGATCCAGAAGAGTTGATTCGCCACGTACACCGCGCGGCCCACGACAAAATCCAAGGGGATCTTCTTGCCAGTCAGAGTCGCTATGAAGCACTCGTCGAACATGGTCCGCAAGCGGTCATCGTGCTCGAGAAAATTGATGACCGGCAACTCAGAATCATCCAGGCAAACGAGAAGGCGAAGCAGTTCTTCCACCTCGTCGGTGACGATTTCACTGAACACAACCTTGACGACCTTCGCTATCACACACTCACTGCCGAATTCCCGTCGATGTCTGAGCTGAGGGAGCATGTCAATCAGGCTTTGCTCGGCAGGATTCCGGTATTCGAGTGGATTCTTCTCGATTCTGAGGGACGGGAAAAGCCCTACGAGGTGAGACTCTCGCAGTACCCATCACGAAATCGCCGGCTCGTGATCGGCAGCCTCGTCGACATCACTCAACGAAGACTGGCCGAACAGGCATTGAGGGCCAGTGAACAGCGCCTACGTGTGCTGTTTGATGAGAATCCCTCGATGTATCTTCATCTCGATCACGAGGGATGCATTACCTCAATCAACCTATTCGGAGCATCCAGCCTCGGCTACCAATCTAAAGAACTTGTCGGCACAAAAATGCTAGATCTGAGTCCGTCAAACGAACAGAGCACACTCCAGAACGAGTTCTCTTCCTGTTTCTCTTTACCTGAAATCCTCCATCGTTGGGAGTTAAGTCTTCGCCACAAGAACGGTGAGATTCTCTGGGTGAGAGCTGTCGGCAGAGTGGTCGTGGACCAACTCGGTGAAAACTACCTGCTGATGGTATGCGAGGACATCACGGAAACCCGAGAGATGGCTGAGGAACTGTCTTTCCTCGCGATCCACGATCCGTTGACCTCGCTCATCAATAGGCGCGAGTTCGCACGCCGACTCGGATCAGCCCTGTCTCACGCCCAAAGTGTTGGAAGTAAACACGCTTTGCTATACCTCGATCTCGACCAATTCAAGATCGTCAACGATACGTGTGGTCACTCAGCCGGAGACGAGTTGCTACGCCAGCTGGCCTCTGTGCTTCAACAACAGATTCGCAGCCGTGACACGCTGGCTCGACTTGGTGGAGATGAATTCGGAGTTCTCCTCGAGTGGTGCTCTACCGACGAAGCGCTCCAGATCGCGGATTCTCTGAGGCAAGCTGTCGAGAGTTTTCGTTTTCTTTGGGCCGATCAATCATTCTCGATCGCGGCAAGTATCGGGATTGTCGCCATCTCCGACAAAACGACAAGCATCACAGAGGTTCTTAGCGCCGCGGATGCGGCATGCTACGTCGCCAAGGACAGGGGTCGCAATCAGATCCATCTCCACCACGAAAAGGACGCCACTCTCAGCCAGCGGCTGGGCGAGATGCAGTGGGCGAGAAGGATTCATAGTGCAATCGAAGAGAACGCACTTGCACTGCACTACCAGACGATTGCACCGATCAAAGATGACACCAATAGGGGCGAGCGGTTTGAGTTGCTCCTGCGTATGCAAAGGCCCGACGGAACTCTTGAATCGGCAAAAACCTTTTTACCTGCTGCTGAACGCTATAGCGCAACCACCCCTATCGATCGCTGGGTAGTCGATGCGGCTCTCCGGTGGCTTGAGAGCGATCCTGAATTTGTACGATCTCTGGAGCTGTGCAGCATCAATTTGTCCGGGCACTCCCTCGGCAACTCCACCTTCCTCGAATTCCTTACTTCACGCCTCGATGAGTCGATAGTCCCGGAAAATAAGATTTGCTTCGAAATCACCGAGACCGCTGCCATCTGCGAGATGTCCAAAGCAATCCACTTCATGTCCAGGTTGAAGGCGCGAGGATGTGTGTTCGCACTCGATGATTTCGGAAGCGGCTTGACTTCATTCGGTTATCTGAGAACTCTTCCCGTCGATTACCTCAAGATCGACGGTTCCTTTGTGAAAGACATCCTGCACGACCCGCTGGACTATGCCGTCGTTCGATCAATCAATGAGATCGCGCAACTCATGGGGAAAGAAACGGTCGCCGAATTCGTCGAAAACAAAGCCATTCTTGAGAGGATCACCGAGATCGGGGTCGATTTTGCTCAGGGATATGCTGTCGGTCGACCCCAGCCCATCGAGAAATACGGAGAACACAATCCTGTCTGTCAAACCTGATTTCTCCAACGATGTCCGGACAGGCGAGAACGGACGGGCTTCCACGATTCTTGCTGTTGAGTAGTGCGGAATGGCAGAAATGAACGCTCACAATGGCAACACGGGGCTTCAAGCTCGTCCATCAAGGTTGATCCGGCGAAGTTTGGATCTTGAGCGGACTTGCTATGTCTTTGCTCAGTCTCTGTTCGGCTCAAGGTTCTGAGCTGCAAGGGCTCGATTTCCGCTCCGATGCGCAACTCTCACAATACGTCCATTTCGGATGGTCGATGGCGGACGGACTGCCATCGAATCATGTCCGCGACATTGCACAGACTCCAGACGGGTATCTATGGTTGGCCACGAGCGCGGGAGTCGTCCGTTTTGACGGAATGCAGCCAAGAGTGTTCAACCTTCTGTCTACTCCTCCTCTCCATACTGAAGACATCAATGAGGTCGAGGTCGGCCCAGACGAGAGTTTGTGGATCGGTTCCTTAGGGGGCGGAGGACTCATTCAGTATCGAGATGGCCAATTCACTCGTCACACTGTGGGTGGAGGCTCGAGCCGGGACATTCTGTCTCTTCTGTCTGACTCCTCAGGCACTCTTTGGATCGGTACAGACTCTGGTCTCTATTTCAGACAAGATGACCAGGCCATAATGGTGCCGAACACACCTGAGGAGCTGGCGTCCGTACACGTAACGAGTCTCTTTCAAGACCATGAAAATATTCTCTGGATCGGCACTCGTGGCGCAGGAATCTTCAGCTACGAAAATGGGCGTTTCACATCCTTCACTCGACAGGGCAGTCTTTCGAGCAACGACGTGGAAGCTGTCCTACGCGATCGCCAAGGTACTCTATGGGTCGGGACACAAGTCGGCCTCGACCAGGTGGATGCTGGAAATTCGACAACTCATCGTTGGCTGACACCCGATCTCGCGCCGAGCGCAGCTTTTTGGAATCTCATTGAAGACCGAAACGGGCGAATTTGGGCGGGATCGAATGCGGGACTCGGCCGTATCACAGAGGATTCGCAGCAGTTTCTGACGACAGAAAATCAAGCCCTCCCGGATCAGAGGATTCGCTCTCTCTTCGAAGATCGCGACGGCAATATTTGGATCGGTTACTACGGAGGAGGTCTCAGTCGGCTGAGTGCCGGACCGATCAGGACTTTCGGACTTCCGGAAGGCTTGGCCGAGACCCGCGCAATCTCTGTCATCGAGGATTCGACTGGAACTCTCTGGGTCGCAACTTCTCGCGGAGCTGTTCATACCATTGATCCATCCGGGATCGAAACAGTCACGGGTATTCTGCACGACGAGCAATCAGCATATCTTCGCTCCATTGCCATCGATGCCGAAGGCGCAGTCTGGCTCGGCACCGACAGAGGCCTGCAGCGTATAGCGGGAGGAATACTGGAGAGTTTTACCGTCGAGAAAGGCCTCCCTAGCAACAGAGTCCGAGTTGTGTATGCCGATCCTATGGAATCCGGCATCCTGTGGATCGGTACGATCGACAAAGGCCTTTGTCGCTTTCATGGCGGCCGATGTACAAACTTCGACGTTTCAAACGGTCTCTCAAACAACAGTGTTCGATGGATTATCCGCAGCCGGAAAGGCGCACTATGGATCGGAACGGAGTCCGGTCTGAACCGTCTGATTGACAACCAAATCACGACCTATACAACCGCCGATGGGTTGCCTTCGAACACAATGAGGAGCGGATATGAAGCTGAGGACGGAACACCCTGGATCGGCACCCGTGCCGCAGGGTTGGTGCGTTACCGAGACGGCGCCTTCACCACCTTCACGACTCGCGATGGCCTGATCGACAACAGCGCATGGTGTGTTCTGGAGGACCAGAAACATCTTTGGATCAGCAGTGATCGTGGCATTCAACGAGTGTTGAAGTCCGAGTTGGATGCTCGATCACGGGGTGAGCGCGATTTCGTAACAGTCCGGCTCTTCGGAAGGTCGGAAGGAATGAGAAGCTCTGAGTGCAACGGCGGTGGCTATCCCACTGGCTGGAAGACTCGAGATGGTCGCCTGTGGTTCCCGACAATGAATGGGATCGTTGGTGTTGATCCTCATAGCCCTTTGTTCGATCTCGATCCACCACCCGTCATGATTGAGTCGATCTACGCGGACTCCAAACCAGTCGCACTCACAAGTGGCACAGTTCTCCCTGCAGGACACCACAATCTCGACATTTCATACGCGGCACTTGCATTTGCGACACCCGAGACGATCCGTTTCGCATATCGTCTCGACGGTCACGACAATGAATGGGTGAATGCTGGGCAGCGTAGAGTTGCCCACTACGCGAACCTCTCTGCTGGAGACTACACATTCCGCGCAACTGCAATCAACGAAACCCAGCGAAGCAGCGAAGAAGCCACATTCAGGTTCTCAATCAAACAACACATATATCAGTCTCTATGGTTCATTGTTCCAGTGGTTTTAGCTTCAATCGCCCTCGTGGTTTGGGTCGTCATTCTTCTTGTGAACCACCAGAAGGAGAAGACCGTAGCCGCAGAAGTAAAACTTGCTCAAGCTCGCCAAGCATTGGTGCGCCGCACTCGTTTCACGACCATCGGCCACCTCGCAGCCAATATCGCCCACGAACTGAAAAATCCTCTTGGTGCAGCAAGAAACTCGGTGTTTTTTCTCAAACGAACCATCGTTTCAGAAAGCCCTAAGGCCGGCGAGCACCTCAAGAACATCGACCGCGAAATCGGGACGGCCGTAATGATCATCGATGAGATCTTGTCCATGACCCGAGAGACTGCCCCCGAAAAATGCAGCCTGAAGCTTGAGGAAGCTGCATCTGAAGCGTTCTCACGGATAGCGGCGGGAAACGACGCACTGCGTTTGGAACTCGATCTCGAGCCACGTGAAATGTGCATCTTCGTCGATCCCGCTCAGTTCAATCAGGTGTTGACGAACTTTCTATCGAACGCCGTGCATGCGATGGATGGTGCGGGTTGCATAGAGCTTTCAGGTCGGTCAGCGGTCGATGCAGATACGATTCTGCTTTCCGACAGTGGCCCAGGTATCCCTGAGGATTTGAGGGAACAGGTGTTTGAGGCACTGTTCACTACCAAAGCAAAGGGGTCTGGACTCGGTCTCGCGATCAGCCGAGCGATCATCGAACGACATGGAGGAAGCATATCGCTCGAACCACCTGGACGAGGTGGAGCGAGTTTCCGAATTATCCTCCCGAGGGAGCAAAGTGGGAGCTAGTTGGCCAAGCTGTCACGCCAGCAGTCTCTCAAAACACTGCGACTACTTATTTGACTACAGGTGTTCGGCGAATTCTGCTGCCTCAATCAGCCCTGAACCGGGAGTATGACCAGGGTCACACCTTAGAAATGGCCTTTTGCACTATCATAGTCATTAAGGTCGGCTCTCGGAGTCAAGCGACAGTGGCCTTTTCTCGAGTTTGACTCTCATCTCTTGGGGAGGGATAGAGTGAGCAAGGCACGGAACATCCATCAGACGGCGGGTTGGGTTTTACTCATCACTATTGCCGTCGTTTTCGGTCTTGCTGTTGAGTCTGCTGAGGCGCAGGTCTTTACCTATGACCGTTTGGTCTACGACGGTACCGGGGGGAATACAACAGGATTTTTCTGCAACACTCGCCCACACCGAGGCGAACCATTCTCATGGGGTGGGAAAGACTTCCTACTGGCAAACATAGGTACCGACGTCAGTGTATATAAGTTGGATAGCCCCGGAAGCAGCCCCGTTACCAAGGCTGACCTGTACGCAGGTCTAAATTGCTTGGGCTTTTTTGACGAAAACCCTCCGGTCATTCCTTTTGGCCCACCTGTCGAGATTGAATGGCTCGAAGGGCACGGGAAACCGCCGAAGACCGGCGACATAGCAGTAAAGACACAAACACTGGGAATCGACGGTGTCAAGGAAGCCGTCATCTGTGATGAGTGCCGATACGCAGTCGTCGACGCGAATAACTATTCTGTGATTCTCGACCTCGGGACGCCAACGTCAGGTAGTGAACCCGATGTCATCGGCAAATGGCTCATCAATGACGAGATCCATGTGACCTACAAGGTCGGCTCGATCCAGTATCTACTTGGTGACCGAGGGACGAGTTGCGGCGAAGATCTGAGCGTGTGGACCATCAGTCCCGGACCAGGGTCCCTGCCACAAGTCGAACTGGACACCTGTCTTCCGAGTGACTTCCCCGACCCCGGCGCAGGCGAAGTGGCGCATGCGGGAAACCCGACCACCGGTGCGGGCGCTTTCGTAATCTTCAGAGCGGAGGCCGGAGACAACCAGGTTTATCTCGCCGATGTCTCGGGAGCGACTCCTCAAATCGTCGGGAGTTCTATCCAATCGAGGGGTGACGACGTTATCGCCGTCGATCTGGACCAGTATCCGAACGGCGACGGCTATCTGTTGGTCGTCGATCTACAGGGCGACCCTTCGATCCATCGCGTACGATCGGTCGCGGGCGTGGCCACGGTCTCCATGCTCTCCGGCCTCGAGTTTCCGGGAGCGAATTGGGGGATCGGCACGCTGACAGTCGGGTCCAGTGGTGACGGGTATGTGTACCTCTCGACGGCAGAGCCTCCGCTATCGACGACACGCGGTCTCTTTCGACTCAGCGACTTGGACACGGCTTCTCGGAGCGCTGTTGAGATCGATCATGCCTACTGGAATGACACTCAATCAGACTTCAATCAGGCCGCCACCAAGCCGGTAGTCGGCAAGGACCTGGGAGCTACGTTTGATCGCGACGGTAACGGACTGTTCTTGTTTCGCTACTGGTCGCTCATTCACATGAAGTACAACGGCCCGGCCGCGGGTGTGAGCATCGACAACACGGGCATCATCTACCCGGGTACGCTAGTCGAATTGAGCAACGCATCGACCAATTGGGATACGGCCAGGGGCTGGGTGACCGCAGGCTCGTCTCCGGACGATCCGGAAGTCCACAGTTCCGGAGGGTTCTCCCCCAGTTTGACCTCGTTCGACTGGGCTACCGATCCGGCCTTCGACTGCACAGTCGATTACTGGGTTCACGTTCAGATCAACGGTGAGACGGGTCCGATGGCCAAAGAAATGATTCCGTTCGAGTGCTCGCCGCAGGTAGATCTGGTCGCGCCTCTGAATGCACTGACTCACTCGGAACCGACGCTGACCGCCGACGCGCCCGGGTTCGAGCACAATTCCTCCGACTATGATTACACCTGGGAAATTTGGTATCCGGGGACGCAAACCAACGATCCTGCAGACGACACCATTATCGGTGGGGATCAGATTTCTCCGTTGTTGGATACTGGTGGTTTGTGGAACTTCAGGTTGACGGTCGCTTATGACCATTGGAACGAGTGGAATGGCCCAGATCCTGTCTTCTACGAGGACAGCTCCAGCATCAAGGCCATCGACGTGTCAGGCCTTGCGCCCGACATAGGCTATTTACCTGCCAGCCCCACAGTGGAGACCGGTATAACGTTGAATGCCGGTGACTCAGAGGCTGTCGAGGGTCTCACGGGAGCAACCTATACCTTCTCGGTCGACGGCGTTCCTGTGACCGGTTGCAGCGGCGCATTGGTGTGGAGTCAGGGTTCAGTTCAGATTCCAGATTGCGTCGTCCCCGAAGGTTTCATCGAAGCCGACACGGAGCAAGTTGCCGCCCTGACATTGTCTGCAAACGAGGAGGTCCAGGACAAGACCGCGACCATCAACTTCACTGTTCAGGACTACAGCTTTGCATTCTCCTTCTCTCCAATCTCGCCTGACCGCGGCCAAGAGGTAACCTTCGACCTTACCGAAGGAAGCCCCTCAGACATCCATCGATGGGAGTTCGGCAATCAGAGTTCAGGAGACGGGGAGGACTGCAACGGCTTCAGGGACTATGTCTGTAACGGAAATCCGATGTTCTGTGGGACGGTTCCGTGGAGCTTCAAGAATGACGGCGCTCACGAGGTTCGAATCTACGACTTGAACAACGTCGTGGTTGCGACTGAAACGATCACGGTCAACCCGAGCGGCTCGTGCCCAATCGTTGCCTGCACGTCCTACTCCATCGACCCCCCTAGAAACTGGGGTGTTGAGGAGAACGGTGGCGACTACAGTATCAACGTAACTGGAACACCGAGCGGCTGCGAGCTAGACTGGACCGCATCAGAGTCTCTATCGTGGGTTATCATCACGAGTACCACCACGTCCAGTGTCGACTACAGCGTCGACCCCTATGACGTTGTTGACGGATCGCGAATTGGAACCATGTCAATCGCCGGAAAAGGTTTCGAGATCCTTCAAGTCGGACCCATCGGTGTTCCGTCAGGTTTCGACTTCTCAATCAGCGACACGACACCCGACAAGGGCCAGGAAGTGGTGTTCTCGCTCACTGATGGAAGCCCCAGCGAAGTCTCCAAGTGGGAATTTGGTGACCAGTTCTTACGAGTCGGCGAGAACTGTGATGGCTACACAGAATATGTCTGCAATGGGGACCCGGTGGCCTGTGCGACTGTTTCGTGGAGGTTCAAGAATCCTGGAACGCATCAGGTTCGCGTTTTCGACCTCGACGACCAGGTCGTGGCGTATCAAGATGTGACGGTTTCGACCAGCGGTCAATGCCCTGGTTCGGTCTTCTCCGACGGATTCGAATCCGGCAACACCGATGCTTGGTCGTTCGCCTCACCCTAGGAAAGCAAAGCCTTCCGCCTCTGACTGTGGCAAAAGCTAACCACCTTGGGGACTGTTCTCTCCGTTTCTGACGCTGTTGCGCGCTGACCAAGAACTACCAAAAAGCCCGAACGACTCAGCTGCGAGACCTACCTTCTTAGTACGATCCGGTAACGGGCTTCACCGCTACGCAGCAGATCCATAGCCTCGTTGACCTGATCGAAGGGATAGGTCTCAATCACCGGCCTGATGTCGTGCCGAACGGCGAAGTCGAGCATCCTGGCAATGTTAGCCGGAGAGCCGACCGGAGACCCGGAGACGGATCGCTGCCCTCCGATCAGGGAGAACACGCCGAGATCCAAGGGATCAAGGGTCGCACCGACAAAGTGCAACCTCCCCTTTGGCGCCAGAGTCGCGAGGTACGCATTCCAGTCGAGCTTGACGTTGACGGTAGAGAGCACAAGGTCAAACTGCCCTGCGGCCGCCTCGACCTGATCCTGATCGCGAGAGTTAATGGTCCGATGAGCGCCCATCTCGAGTGCTTCTGTCGTCTTCGCCTCATTCGAGGTAAATGCCGTCACATCGCAACCCCAAGCATTGAGGAACTGTAGCGCCATGTGGCCCAGTCCCCCGATGCCTATGACCGCGACCCTGTCTGTGGGTTGGACATCGAACTCAACGAGCGGCGTAAAGACGGTTATGCCTCCGCAGAACAAGGGACCTGCACTCGCGACGTCGATATCTTCGGGCAGGGGGACTACACTCGCCGCCTGTGCGCGCACTCTGTCGGCGAACCCGCCGTGACGACGAACGATGGTGCTTTGGCTGTCCGAACAGAGATTGTGGTCACCTTGCAAGCAGGAAGAACAGGTGTTGCAGTAGCCGGAGTGCCAGCCCAACCCAACCCGCTGCCCGAGTCTCAGGCTTACTACGTGCTCGCCCACAGCTGAAATTGCGCCGACTACCTCATGTCCTGGAACCAGGGGAAACTCAGCCATCCCCCACGCGTCCTCCACCATACTCAGATCGCTGTGGCAGATGCCGCAGTGCTCAACATCGATCTCCACGTCGTGTGATCCCAGCGGTCCGGGATCGTATTCAAACGGCTCCAGCTTGCCACCGGCCTTGAACGCTGCATATGTGTTGATCATCATTCCTCCTAGGGCCCTGATCGCCTGAACGTGATCCTGAGGGTTTGTCTATGACCGCCAGGCTCATCTCGGTTCTTACCGATCATCGACCTATCGCCCTCCAAGCAACGCGACGGATCACTCCGAAATTGCTGTTGGCGTTCACGTTCGGTGATTGCGCCAAGCAGAAGCCGGGCCTGCCACCGTGTAGCTCGTAGAGCGAAGCCGGAGTGATAGACTTAAACCAAGAAAACCCTGTGGATGGCGATGTCACACGATGGCGAGTCAAAGCTCCGCAAATAAAGACCATACAGAACTGAGCTGCTTTTCATGCATCCACTTCGACGATGATCCCGCCTCCATCGAAGCTGAGTTCCCCTATCTGACTGTCTTTGGCTCCGCTTTCTCCTCGGCTCGCGGAGATGCTGGGCTGTGTCGCGAGCGCAATCGCTTCATGGATCCTATCCCTGCAAACTACTGCGCCTCTTTCACACTTTCTACGGACGATCAGCCACGGAAATGAGGTCATGGTGAACGACAAGACGCGGAACCCTCTGCTTGCTGAAGAAGATTGGTGGACCGTTTGGTTTGGACTGTTCATCCTCCTCACTGCCACGGTTCTCGCCATGCTTGCGTTCTCCGGCAGCATTGGAACTGCAAAGGTTCCCAAGCTCGGCAAGTGGATCTCCAATCCATCTGACGTTTTCTACAGTGCTAAAACGACTCGGATCACGCTCAACGAAGCGACGACGCTGTCGCAACTGGCGGATCGCATCAATACAGAGAACGCCAAAGCGACTGCTGAGATATTGCCTGCCGACGGCGGAGTGCAACTGCGCGTGACTTCGTCACGGACCGGAGACGGAAAGACTATCTCCCTCAGCACACTGCTCGCCGATGGAGCTACCTCGCTGGACTTCACCAGGGAGCAACCAGATCCCAGCGGGATGGGTGCCCGAACCTACGTCTCGCCAATCGTACCGGCGCCTGACACCGTCGTTGGCCAAGGCTATGTGGCCATCACTGCCCAGCGCACGAGCGTGATCATCGTTCCGTTGCTGATCAGCATGGTCTTAGTCATGTTCCTCACAACCATAGGCGTCCGCGTCATGGGGCAGAACGCAGGTAGATATGCCCTGGCATTCATGGTCATCTTCATCATGGCGACCATTTCATTTGTCTTCGCCAACCAAAGCACAATCAAGGCCTGCGGTCTCAGTTACGCGGCCTGGGCACTGACCCTCGGACTGTTGATTTCCAATACGGTAGGCACACCTGCGTGGATCAAACCCGGAGTCAGGACCGAGATGTTCATTAAAACTGGCCTCGTCCTGCTGGGAGCAGAGATCCTCTTCGGCAAGATAGTCAGCATCGGCGTTCCCGGGTTGATGGTGGCATGGCTGGTGACTCCGACTGTGATCATCTTCATGTGGCTCTTCGGTACACGGATTCTGAAGATGGTCAGCAAGCCGATGGTGATGATCATTGCAGCAGCCACTTCAGTCTGTGGCGTTTCAGCAGCCATCGCCGTGGCCGCAGCGACACGCGCCAAGAAAGAAGAACTCACCCTTGGCGTCGGCATGACGCTGATCTTCACCGTGATCATGATGATCTTCATGCCGATGTTCATTCACTACGTAGGTATCAGCGATGTTCTCGGGGGCGCATGGATGGGTGGCACCATTGACTCCACGGGCGCGGTCGTGGCTGCAGGCGCTTTCCTCGGTCCGGATGCAGAAACCGTAGCGGCCGTGGTCAAGATGATCCAGAACATCCTGATCGGCGTGGTCGGCTTCCTAGTGGCCCTATTCTGGATCACCTCAGTGGAACGAGACCCCAATGCCCCTCGACCCGGACTCGGACAGATTTGGGTCAGATTCCCCAAGTTCATTGTCGGATTCGTTGCCGCCTCTATCTTGTTTTCCTTCGTGCTGTCGCCACTCTTTGGTTCGCTGTTCGAAGGCAACGGTCTCAAACTCGTCGAATCCGGAGTCCTCAAGACGGTGACAACTCCTCTGAGGGGCTGGTTCTTCTGCCTCGCGTTCGTGGCCATCGGTCTGGAGTCCAATTTCAAGGAGTTGGCCAAGCAGATGGAAGGCGGAAAACCGATGTTGCTCTATGTCGTGGGCCAGTCTTTCAATCTCATCTTGACGCTGGCCGTAGCCTGGCTTGCTTTTGTGGTGTTGTTCCCGAACGCGGTGTAACGCGTCGGTCTCACAAAACCCGTCAAAGGTCCGACCTGCGTTTGACCAAAGTCTATGAGGTGGACAACCGCACGAGCTAACGGGGCGACTGCGATACGGCTGATCAGCGAATCATAGTGTCGCATCTACCAGTTCGGGCACCACATCACTACTTCACAAGACGATATCGGGCTGAACGACGATATCCGACCTTCTCGACGATACCATTCTGTCGCAAGGAGATAACAATTGAACGCAATTGTTGAGGCTCCATTTCAAGTTTATCCGCGAGCGATCTCATACTCATCGGCCGAGAAGATCGACCAAGAGTCTCGCAGACACGACTTGCAGGATCACCCATTGATTTGTCTGCACTTGAGTTCTTCACCGACACCAAGCGGACATTAAGTGCGTAGCGGGTCCCGGGTCCCCGTCCGCGCGCGACAACGAGATTCGCCGCCCGCAATCGCCGCAGCACGGCGTTGATCTCGACCGGATCCTCGGGAATCCGGGCCAGGATTTCGCGTTTCAACAGGGGCCTCTCCGTCTCTGAGAGCACTGCCTCAAGCTGCCTTTCAAGTGTGATTGCGACACTGCAACCAGTCGACGGCCTCGCTGCCCCATTCGGTCCTGCAAAATCGATTGCATCCACCTCATTGCAACTATCTGCGGGAGCCCACGCCAGCCGAAGAGCCTCACACCCCGCCGCGCGAATCGTTGGTGCGATCATCATGGGCAACTGCTCAAGACCGCGCGGTGGCGGCCCGAGCCGTTTGATACCGACCAATTCGACGCGGGGCTGGCGTGGATCGAGTTCTATCTTAGGAATCCGGAGGTCACGCCCGATGAATCCAGCAACGTCCATACTGGCGACATCTTCGGGATCCTCGATTCTATCGCCCCAATCCACAGGTGAACCCGAATCGAATTCACTTGTTTCCCCACTCACCTCTGCGATCAGATCCTCACGCTTCAACCCCCGCAGGCAGAGGATTAAGAATGGGTCGTAGTCAACGGCTGCCGCAAAAAGGTAATGAACCGCAGCCACATGCTTGCAGGGGTTGGTGACATCGGGGCAGGTGCAACGCGTTTTCAGCTCATGGCGGTTGGGAAACAGGTCAACATCTGCCTGTCTCAATCTCTCACCAAGATTCTCCGGGAGCTCACGTTGTAGCAAGCATAGAACGGTCGAGACATCACCGGTGATGCACTCCAGTGCGGCACACCAAGTCTCAGTGCTAAAGGTACGGACGGTGATCTGAACTCGGTATGGTCGTGGCCGAGAGCCGACGAATCCGGCGGTGATGATACCTGCCCCGACCTCAAGATCGACCACCCTTCCCTGACGGGCATAGCTGCGTCCGTATGGAAGACGATTCGCCCATCCCCGTCCAAGTCGTTCGAGGGAGGCAATCCACTCACGTCCCCACCACGTCGACCCGAAGCGCACAGCGGCGATCCCGTCCACCGGCACCGGTTGCTTGAGCGGCGGGTCGTAGTGGTTGCCTATGTCCCCCCATCTTTTCGGACTCATGATGCATCCCCGGCCCTGTCATTGAGACAAATGAGCTCCTCAAGCAGGTCGGTGTCGAGTTCAGTGAGAAAGGTCTCACCAGAACGAATGGCAAGGGCTGCTAACTCCGCCTTCTCCGACAGCAAGAGGTCAATCTTCTCCTCAAGCGTGCCTCGGCAAACCATGGGATGCACTATGACAGTTCGTCCCTGGCCGATTCGATGAGCACGATCGGAGGCCTGCGCTTCAACAGCCGGATTCCACCAACGATCGAAGTGAAAAACATGTGATGCCCGCGTCAGCGTCAGTCCTGTCCCACCCGCTCGTAGAGATATGACCAGCACCGGCGGCCCGTCCGCGTTCTGGAATCGAGACACCATTACGTCACGCTGAATCTGCGCAATACCTCCATGCAGAAACTGCACTTGGAGAGAGAGTTCTTCCGCTAGGAAACGTACCAGTATCTCCCCCATGGTTCTGTACTGCGTGAAAATCAGTGCGGCTTCACCGGCCGCCAGCACTTCTTTGAGTTCAACACCAAAACGGTCGAGCTTCCCCGACCTTCCGGCAAGACGCCCGTCACCGCCAAGAGCCTGCTCCGGATGGTTACAAATCTGCTTGAGCGCGGTGATCAGAGCGAGCACCTTGCCCCGACGATTCATGCCGTCAGCGGCGCGGATTGGCTCAAGAGCGATATCAACCGCCGCTCTATAGAGTGTTGCCTGCTCGCGTGTCAACGGACAAGAAGCACGAACGATGACTTTTGGGGGCAGATCAGGGAGCACGCCAGGTTCTGCCTTTGTGCGCCGAAGAACGAACGGTTTTGTGAGCCGATGCAGTCGATCTAGGGCCACATGGGATCGAAATCTCTCAAACGGTGTCGCGATCTCTTTCTGGAATCGCTGAATAGGGCCAAGTAGGCCGGGAATCACAAAACGGAAGATGGACCACAGTTCAGCGAGACGGTTCTCCACAGGTGTCCCAGTGAGTGCAAAACGCGAATTGGTCGTCAGCGAGCAAGCTGCACGAGCTACTTGCGAAGCTGGGTTCTTAATTGCCTGTGCTTCGTCGAGGATGACAGTCTCCCACTCAAACCCTGCGAGCAGTTCACGGTCTCGCCGTAGCAGTCCATAGGTCGTCACACACAAGGTTCCTGGGAGGACCGCCGCATCGAACTCCTTGCGTAATGTGGTGCGATCTCCACCGTAGTGGCGATACACCGGCAGTGAGGGCGCAAAGCGTTCAGCTTCTCGTTCCCATGTCCCCAGCACCGAAGTTGGACACACGAGAAGATGACTGCGTGACAGGGAACTCCCATGATTTCGACGCAGGAGAAACGCCAGTGTCTGCACTGTTTTTCCGAGACCCATGTCATCAGCAAGGACTCCTCCGAGCCCTGCTTTGGACAATCGCTCGAGCCACGCTGTTCCTCTGCGCTGGTATGGACGCATATGACCGACGAACCCAGGCACCTCGTCAAGCGTCGGAGGTGCGGAGTGCAACAGTGCGCACAGTCGGGCAAGCGGATCTTCGTTCTCCAGCTGCAGTTTGTTTTCTTCACCCAACGCAGCTGCGATCGCCTCCCCTCCTTGAATCGTCCAATCGCCGAGTCGCACATGTCGAGCGACCTCGTCAAGCTCAGCCTTGTCGAGTAATAGCCAACGATCTCGATATCGAATGAGCGGTTGTTTATGTGCTGCCAATTGTTCCAGTTCATCCGTTGTCAAGTCCTCGTCGTCGAGCATCGCCCGCCAATGGGCCTCAGCAATTGACGTAAAGCCGAAAGCTGCAGAACCGCCAGACATCCTTGGTTTCGTTCGCGCATGAACGCGAAATCTCAACCGACGCCGACCGGCAGGAGTGAGTTCCGCAGGAATCTGCACCTGAACATTCAATGCCTGCAAAAGCGGCACAGTGCCACTGATGAAGGCTGCAGTTTCATCATCATCAAGGGTGACCGATTCAGGTTGAGCACCCTGGAGTGCGTCGCCAAATCCGGGCCAAGCACGAACTGCACGACCGAGTTCTCTGAGGAAGGCCTCCCGCAGTTCCACTCCTGTCAAACCAGGAATGAGATCGTTCTGGGAGGTCCCCCAGATTTCCCGGGCGTCGAACTGCAAGGTCGGATCTGCCGCCGAAGAAGCGGCTATGCAAAGCCGCCAGGGATCGCCAACACTTGAAGGCAATTCAAGACGCAGAAGGAGCCGGAGCTGACCTCTCTCTGCATCGCCCACGGGAAGTGCCCAGCGTCTCAGGTCTTCTACCAGGGGATCATCGATAACTGACCTCAGCGCAAGGGATCCCTCGTCGCAGTGCAGCGCGTCAGCTACTCTCTTTGCCCACCCACTTTGCGACCAAGTTCCCGCAGGCACAGACCTCCGCAAAAGCGCATCAGCCGCTGCATCTAGGAATCCGTTCAGCGCGACGTTGGGCCTCAAGAGAAGGCTTGACCCAACCTGATGATCCTCCCCCTTGTATGCCCGAGCCGCTGGCGGAAGGGAGTTCGCCAAGCGATCTAGCTTCCCAAGATCCTCTGTGTCCGGAGCTACCCGCCAACGAACTGTCGCACCATGTGGCGTCGATTCCGCCCACGGCGAGACTCTATGTCGCGCAACCAACTCAAGCGCAAGTTTGGCCGCGACACTCCACGCTGCGAAAGACCGCGAACAATCTTCTGCCCCTAACTCAGCTGGTAGACGAGCCAGGGTATCTAATCCAGATCGCACTGGGATGAGCAGACCATCGACGCGCTGCGTGACGAGACCTTTGCTTATTGAGGGTTCGGACGTGACCCATGCGGCCGGCCATGCCAAAGGAAGACTCGCGTCGTTAACCTGCTCAGGGTTAAATAGTGGCGCGATCGCATCACCAATCTCGTCACCCGCACCAGGCCTGAGCCACAGCAGCAACGCTGGTATGGGCGACGGTACAAAAGTCGCCTCGAGATCGACATTCATCAGTTGATCATACGAGTACTCATCGCCGGTTACTAACCTCTTGATGACTCAAACTCTCCAGCAAAGAAAGCGTGCTTAGAGTTTTCTACGCCCTGCAAAGACCCGCGTGGAGTTGAATCTCATGTCTATCGACCACCACAAGCTTGCACAACCGATCCAAACCGCGTAAGGTGAACTCGAGACCAGTTGATCGACGAGTGTGTACGTCAGGTCGGCCGGACTCGGATTCAGCCCCATGGAGTAGATCGAGGCGGTGCGTGGTGTGCAGTGAGTCATCTGCCATCCGCACCAGCAAACCGACCTTCGAGGAGACGGCAACGCGCCGTCACAGGGATTGATATTGAGATCTGATCAAGACCAACAAGAGAACGTCCATCTGTCAACTAAGGATGTGGAATGAGCGAAAGCAACGAGCAGAAGAACTCTCAAGATCGACCACGCCGTCGCCGCCGTCGCCGCCGGCCGCGCCGCCGATCATCGGGTCCCAAGGCACCACCGAGCCCGATCGAGGGATATTTATGGCGCCGAGAACAGGGGCAGCCGCTCCTCGTCCAAGCAGAAAACAGTTTCGTGTCGACACCGAAATCGCCTCTGGTGCCGAATGAGAAGATCGCACCGATGCATCTTGAAAGTGGTCTCCACATCTCTGGAATGGCCGCTCCCGGTGATCGTCCACGCCTCGTCGAACTGACGGCAATCGAAGGTCTTGAACCTGAGGAATACCGCAGCAAAGCGATGCATTTCGCTGAACTCATCAGCATCGACCCTGAGGAGCGTTTCCAACTGGAAACCGAGAGCAACATCCTCGAACCAAGGGTATGCGAACTGATCGCCCCGCTCGGCATGGGCCAGCGTTGCTTGATAGTATCCCCACCCAAAGCCGGAAAGACGACCCTGCTCCAGCAAATGGCTCACGCCATCGCGATTAATCACCCGGAGACCGAAATCTTCGTTCTACTCGTTGATGAACGACCAGAGGAAGTGACCGACTGGAAACGCAGCGTCGTCCGAGGCGATGTATATGCCTCATCATCCGACCAATCTATAGCCAGCCACATTCAGGTCTCTGAGATGGTGTTGGAACGTGCGCGACGGTTGGTGGAGATGGAAAAAGATGTCATCATTTTCGTCGATTCCCTGACGAGAATGTCCCGGGCCTATAACAACGCGCAGCGAGGATCTGGCCGCATTCTTTCCGGTGGAATCGATGCTCGTACGATGGAGAAACCGCGTCGATTCTTTGGCTCGGCTCGCAAAGTCGAGCATGGCGGAAGTCTCACCCTCGTAGCTACATGTCTGGTTGACACTGGATCGCGAATGGACGAGGTCATCTTCCAAGAGTTCAAAGGGACGGGCAACATGGAGATCGTTCTCGATCGCAAGTTGTTCGAAAAGAGAATCTTCCCAACCATCAACATCCCGCAATCCGGGACTCGTAAGGAAGAGAAACTGTACCCTGCCGAGCAGGTCGAGAAGCTCTATCTCATGCGACGTGCTCTGTCCTCACTCTCGCCTGAGTCGGCGATGGAACTTCTGCTTCAGAAGGTTCGCGAGTTTCCAACGAACCAGGAGTTCCTGGAGACACTGCAACTGAAGTGAGCGGCATTCGCCGGACTTGAAACGAGACGCAGTCGCATTTAAACTGCATTGGAAGCTTATCGAGGAGCGTCCAACCGGTGAAAATTCAGGACACCAATCTGTTGCCGATCGCCGACAAGGTATCGAGTGGAGAGAGACTGACATATGAAGATGGTCTGGTCCTCGCTCGCAGCAAGGATCTACTGTCAGTAGGAAACCTCGCCAACTCAGTACGTGAACGGCTTCATGGTGACGCGGCGTTCTTCAACATCAACCGGCATCTCAATCCAACTAATGTGTGTATAGCATCGTGCAAGCTGTGTGCTTTCTCCGTGCCGTTTCGGGAAAAAGAGAATGGCTGGACCTACTCCGTAGACCAAGCGATTGAGGTTGCGGGGCGCGATGTTGACCCATCTGTGAGCGAGCTCCACATTGTCGGCGGCCTTCACCCCAAACTCAGAATTGAATACTACGAAAGCCTGTTCCAGGACCTCAAACAACGCTTCCCATGGATCCACCTCAAAGCCCTGACAATGGTTGAACTGGACTTCCTCGCATCGAGTTCCAGACTCACTCTGAAACAGGTCCTCGAGCGTCTCAAGGCCGCAGGCCTCGACTCATGTCCCGGAGGCGGTGCCGAGATCTTCGCTGAAGAAATCCGGCAACAGATCTGTGATCACAAGATGACCGGTGAGCGCTGGCTCGAGGTCGCTCGATCCGTGCACGACGCGGGATTGCGCTCTAACTGCACTATGCTTTACGGCCATGTTGAAAGCGCAGAACACCGTATTGACCACTTGGTAAAGCTGAGGCAGCTGCAGGATGACACAGGTGGATTCCAGTGTTTCATACCGCTGAGTTTTCACCCCGAAAACACAGAATTCAGCCACCTCCCACCAACTGGGGGTCGGCTCGACCTTCAAACGATTGCTGTATCGCGCCTGATGCTGGACAACATTCCCCACATCAAGGCCTACTGGATCATGCTCGGCCAGAAAGTAGCTCAGATCGCTCTACACTTCGGTGCCGATGACTTGGATGGCACCGTTGTCGATGAACGTATTACGCTTGCAGCGGGCGGTGCGGCCGGAAACGGTCTCTCACGAGAACGGCTTGAGGCGTTGATCGTAGAGGCTGGCCGTCGTCCAATCCTCCGAGACACTCTGTACCGACCGTTGGAGTTGAGTTCAGAAGGCGGACAGCATATCGAGAAGCCGTGGGATCAGGTAGGACTCGGCGCATAGTTCCGCCAGGTCGGGTGAAAGCTGCATCCCGGCAATGATCAAGCACAAAAGCAGAATCAGTCCGGCAGCTCCTGCGATCACAGCACCCAGCAGCCGATTGAGCCACTTTAGATGGAGCGCTTCCAATGTTCGTTCAACACCCCAACCGGCAAGCAGACACACTCCCACGCACAACAGAACCGGCAGAAACCAACCAAGGCCGACAGCGATCCATTCGACACCGACTGAAGGTTCCAGTCTGGCGGCGACGTCGCTTCCAGCAACCGATGCGAGCCAGATCCCAGCGATCAGTCCGCCTACGCCGAACACAATCCGCACGGCACCCTTCCAGAATCCACTCAGAGCAATGCCAGCCCAAAGGACTACCAGAATCCAGTCGATCAGTGTCATGGAAGCAGGCGCACAGTCAACCGCAGGAAATCTGCTTCGGTTATCATCCCAACCAACACTCCTTCATCGTCAACTACGGGAAGACATCCATACTTGTTCTTGAGCAGGGTTCTTGCAGCCTCGGAGACTGGGGTATGAGGTCGTACGGTAATTACATCACGGTGCATCAACTCGGTGACAGCAATTTGTGCGAAGACTCGCCGTTGCTCACTCCGGTGAACATCAGCAAAGATGGAGAACGAGGACGCGAGGAGATCACGATGAGTTACCAACCCGACGAGCTGGCCGTCACGAACCACCGGGAGGTGGCGGATCCTGCCACGGGCCATGCACTGCTGCGCATGCGCCAACGTCTCATCTTCGGTGAGCGTCACTAGCTCCCGTGACATGAGTTCGTCCACTTTGACCAATCGCGGCATGTAGATCAGTGTATCTCAGCAAACAACTAACACCGACGAAATCAGATGTACAGTCCACCCGAAACGTTGATCACCGTCCCCGTGATGTACGAGGCATGAGGACCTGCCAAGAACGATACGGCATCGGCGACATCCTGCGGCTGACCCAGCCGTTGAATCGCGAGACTCTTCAACAATGCTTCACGTTGACGCTCGTCGAGTTGATCGGTCATCGCCGTCTCAATGTACCCAGGCGCGATCGCGTTGACGGTGATGTTGCGGCTCCCCAACTCCTTGGCCAAACTTTTTGTGAGGCCAACTAATCCTGCCTTCGATGATGAATAGTTGGCCTGACCGACGTTGCCCATCAAACCGACGACTGATGAGATGTTGATGATTCGCCCAGACCTCTGGCGCATCATGATTTTGGCTGCGGCTTGAGACACATTGAACGCGCCTTCAAGATTGATCTTCAGGACCAAGCTCCAGTCCTCAGGCTTCATGCGCACGATCAGGCCATCTCGAGTAATGCCGGCATTGTTGACGACAATGTCGAGTCGCTTGTTACTACCGACAATGTCCTGCACGGCCGCGGCAGTCGCCTTATGGTCGGTCACGTCGAAGACCATCGCCTCGGCGCTACCGCCCTCAGCTCGGATTGCTTCCACTACACTGGCGGGATCCGCGACGTCAGAGCACACAACGTGCGCTCCTGACTGCGCGAGATGGCGAGCGATCGACTCACCTATTCCACGTCCGCCTCCAGTCACCAATGCAACCTGCCCTTGCAGCTCCTTCATTGCCTGCCTCCTCTCGATCTGAGCCTACAGCTTCGCACGAAACTCTACTTCGTCAACAGATCACCGTGCTCAAGTAACTTCTCGACATCAGCGACCGTACCCACTGAGTGGCATTGAGCTGCACGGTCTATGCGCCTCACGAGCCCGCTCAATACAGCCCCTGTGCCGATTTCGATGAAGACCTCAAATCCATCCTCACGCATCTGTTTGATGGTCTGAGTCCACAAAACCGGCATATCCACTTGGCGCACGAGGCCGTCCCGAATCGCGTCACCCGCTGTGACAGCTTGAGCATCCACGTTTCGATAAAGTGGCGTCGACAGGTCCGCAAACGGCAGTTCTTCGAGTTCGGGGTTGAGTCCCTCGCGCGCCGGAGCCATCAACGGTGAGTGGAAAGGCGCCGACACCGGCAGAGGAAGAACTCTACGAGCACCAGCCTCACGGCACTTCTCACCGGCAGCTTCAACTGCCCCGGTCGTGCCCGCAATGACGACTTGCCCCGGCGCGTTGAAATTCGCGGCTACAACAGCCTCTGAAGTTTCTTTACTTGCCTCGGCACAGAGGTTACGTACTGCGTCATCGTCAAGACCGATTACCGCCGACATTGCTCCACGTCCAACCGGCACGGCCTCCTGCATCAGACGACCGCGCAGCCTTACCGTTTGTGCGGCGGAAGCGAGATCCAATCCTCCAGCGCAAACGACAGCTGAATACTCCCCAAGACTATGGCCGGCAACGGCATCCACTTTCAACCCTGCCTCGCGAAGCACTTCCCACGCAGCAATCGAGTGTGCGAGCAGCGCAGGCTGTGTGTTCTCGGTGAGACGCAGATCTTCCTCTGGACCGTTCCAACACAGACCTGAAAGATTCTTCTCAAGGGCTTTATCGACTGTGTCGAATACGCCCATGGCCTTGGGCCAATTGTGAGCCAGATCCTGACCCATCCCAATCTTTTGACTCCCCTGCCCGGGGAAAAGGGCTGCGACCTTTGGCATCGCTACCTCCGTGTATCGTTGGTTTAGTATCGGAAAAGCGCAGATGCCCAGGTGAGACCACCACCAAAAGCAGTCGCCAAGACGAGATCGCCGCGATGGAGTCTGTCTTCGGCAACGGCGTCTGCCATCGCCAGTGGAATCGAGGCCGCGGAGGTATTGCCAACGCGATCGACGTTGACGAACACTTTCTCGCTCGAAAGACCGAGTCGCGAACCAACCGCTTGGATGATTCGGTTGTTGGCCTGGTGGGGAATGAAGAGATCAACTTCATCGATCTCGATTCCGGCCTTAGCCACCACCTGCAAGCTCAGATCAGTAATGGCTCTCACTGCAACCTTGAAAGTCTCGTTGCCCTTCATCTTAATGAACGGGAGTCGTTCCTCGATCGCCTGGGCGCTATTCGGCGGGAAGCGGCAGCCGCCTCCTGGCATGGCGATCAGATCCGCCAGAGTACCATCCGTCCGCCAGTCAAGCTGAAGGATACCGTCTCCCTGCGCAGAGGCCTCGAGAACCACGGCTCCTGCTCCGTCGCCAAAAAGCACACACGTAGTTCGATCTGTCCAATCAACATAACGAGAAAGGCACTCTGCCCCAACCACGAGCACTCTGTCAGCCTCTCCCGTAGCAATGAACTGTCGCGCGACGTTGAGTGCGTAGACAAATCCCGAACACGCTGCGGAGAGATCAAAACACGCTGCGTTCTTCACGCCAAGGCGAGGCTGGGCGATAGCAGCAGAAGCTGGAATCGGTTGTTCTACAGTCGCAGTCGCCAGGATGAACAGATCGATCGATTCCGGTTCGACATCGGCATCGGCCATGGCAGCCTTGCCTGCGCGCTCGACCAAATCGACTAACGCTTCGTCATCAGCGACAATTCGTCGTTCCTTGATTCCAGTTCGCGTGGTGATCCACTCGTCGGTCGTATCAACGACCTTCTCCAGATCACTGTTCGTCACAATACGATCTGGAAGGCAACTACCCAGGCCCGCGATGCGCGCGGTTCGTGCCAGGGAATCGTGCATATCAGGACCCCTCCCCAACATCCGGCCGCTCTAGATCCTCTCGGATATTCTCTCCAATTCTCCGAATCACGCCACTACGCGCATAAAATGAAGCAAATCGAATCGCATTGCGCAGTGCTCGTGCACTTGAGCGACCATGACAAATCAAGCATGCGCCATCAACACCGAGGAGAGGCGCACCACCATATTCCGAGTAGTCCATCTTGCGCCTGAGACCACGAAAGGCGCCTCTCGCCATCAGGAGTCCGGCGCCATACATCGGCGACCGCTGTGCCTCTTCGCGCAGTACTCCAATCACCATCTCGCCCAAACCTTCGGCCACCTTCAGGATGACGTTTCCCGTAAAACCGTCACAGACGATGACATCCGCATCACCACAGAAAACATCACGACCTTCAACGTTACCGATGAAGTTCACACCCGTTTTGGACAATACGCGATACTGCTCACGAACCCGGCGACCACCCTTTGTCTCTTCTTCCCCGACCGACATCAGGCCCACCTGGGGACGATCGATGCCCAGCACCGATTCGGCGTAGAATGATCCCATCACCGCGAATTGCAGCAACTGATGAGGCTTGCATTCGACGTTGGCGCCGACGTCCAGCACCAACGTATGACCGTCTCGACGCGGAAGGATCGCGGCCAGAGCAGGTCGGTCAACGCCATCGATCATTCCTAAAGTAGATTTGGCCGCAACCCATGCAGCGCCAGTATTCCCCGCTGTGACCATAGCCTGGGCTCGGCCGTCTCGAACCAACTCCGCACATACGTTCAGCGAGGATCTTCGCTTGCTTCGGAGAACGGACACGGGAGGGTCGTTGCTGGAGACTACATCAGGCGCATCGATCAGCTCGAGATCCCCAGGAAGGCTTCGGAAATGGCCCAGTTCACGCTTCAGTTCACGTATCGGACCAACCAGCCCGATCGGCGTCCCGTGCTCTTCAACCGCTTCAAGGGCGGCCTCGATTGTCACTCTGGGCGCGAGATCTCCGCCCACGGCGTCGAGGGCAATGATACCTGATCTATTCTGCATCACTCACCAGAAGTCCGCAGTGTTCTCGGTTGATCGACATGAGAAACGCGGAGAAGGCGTTACTCCAGCTCCTCGACCTCGACCACTTGGCGCCCCTTGTAGCTTCCGCAATGGGGACAGACCTGATGCGGGGCTTTGGGTTCAAAGCAAGAAGTACACAGACTCCAGCCCGGCGGAACCAGAGCATCATGGGCTCGGCGCTTGTCGCGACGAGTCCTCGAGATTTTACGTTTTGGGTTTGCCATAACTCACTCCATCCTACGAGGGTTGACCACCGAGCCCGCGAAGCGCCTCCCACCGCGGATCGATGTCTGGCTCACATTGACACTTTCCCTCAGTGTTGAGGTTCTCGCCGCACTTCAAACAGAGGCCAGCGCATTTCTCATCACACAGAGCTCGCATCGGGAGCGCAAGGACCACCTGTTCGGCAGCGAACTCCTCGAGATCCAATACACTATCTTCAATGAAAGCAACCTCGAGGTCTTCTCCCCCGAGATCTACCTCTTCGGCCGAGGGCGCGTTCGCCGCCGGTCGAAGCTCAACTGAAAACTTCTCGTTCGCACTCCACGGCAGAGGTTCAAGGCAGCGACCGCAGGTGACATCACCTTCAGCAGCAAGCGACCCTTCGATCGCAAACGCGTCTTCCAGTCGCCGTACCTGTCCGGTGATCACCGTCGCAACGGCGCCCCTGACAAGGTCGGCGTCTAGCCGCTCCGCCGAAAGCTCCAGCATTTCCTGGAACTCAGCGGGGTCGTTTTCGAGTGCCGCCAGATCGATCTTCACACACCCTCCCCCGCAAGGACGCGTTAGTATAGCACCTGGTTTTGGTGCGTCAACGCGAGGAAGAACCTGAAGATCGCACGAGGACACGAGCCTCCTCGCGACCGGGCACAAAGGCAACCGCGAACACTCCTGCACCAAGCGCCGCAACAGACAATCCGGTCCACATCAATCCGCCAACAACAGGAATGAATCTGACGGCTGCCATTACCAATACGCCCAAGAATACAGCGATCGTAAGTGGGAAATGACGCTTCGACACTCTTACCAGAATTGCGGAACCGAAATGAGCTCCAATGACAGTCAGCCCAACGGCCTTTGCGGCGACGAACACAAGCATCACCGCCACCGCAAGCGGTACACCAAGCTTTGGCCCGAGTCCCAGCATGGCAACCAGCGCCGCGATCAGCGTCACAAACGCGGCAGCTCCAAGAACAAGCACCCGAAATCCAAGCGCCCGCATCATCATTGCACCGTGTCTCATGCGATAGGGAAGAACCATTGCCAAAACTGTAGTGGCAAGAAGCCATCCACCGACTGTTAGCAAGCGTACTGCAAGTGTGAGCGAAGAGTTTTGACGCCCATTCTCGGGTTCGAGGTTCAAACTCGCCAATGAACTCACCGCCAGAGTTCTACCACCGACGTACGCGCCAGGACTTCGAGTCACAGAACCAAAAACAGCAACCACGTGACCGTCAACCTTGGCACCAGGACGAAGCTCGATATCTCCACCGATCGCTATGACGTCTCCCTCAACAGAATCGTCCACGACGATGCTTGAGAGTGTCGCGATACGCCCTGAACCCTCAGCCGGCACGCCGATCAGCAAGGCGCCCGCGAACAGAATTGGAAGAATCAGTCGCCGCGAAGCCATGCCACGCAACTCCGCCAGCGGCGAGCCAGCAGGACCGTTGATGCCATTCCCAAAACGGCTATGAACTCTGTGCCGAGCAGTCCGTTGCTGGAAAGCGAAGTGCTTACTGCGCCTGAAGATGTGCTGAGTACAACGCCCCAATTTCCAATAATCTCGGCTAGAACCATCCAACCTTGGGATGCCTGCAATGGTAAAAGACCCAAGAGGCTACCTCCAGGCACTCCACCAATCAAGAGAACACCCAGAGCTGTGATCATAGCCGAAGCAGCAACGGGAATTGCAGCAAAAAGCCGACGCTTAGGCCTGTAGCCGGCGATCGCCTGCATCACTGGTCCTTCAAGATCTACATTGGGTGAAACTTCTGCAAAAACAGCGTGCAACGAAAGCTCAGCATGGGCCATGCTCCGACACTCACTGCAACCTGCGAGATGATCCTGCTCTCGAGCGTTCAATCCCGAAGCATCACCACATCGTTCGGTCAGTTCAATCTGAATATCCTGGCAAACTGAGTCCACGTCAGTGCCTCCTCTACTTTTCTCATGGCCCTCATAAAAAGGCCTTCAACGCGTTTCGTAATACGGAATGGGCCCTAAAAAGTTTGTTCTTGACAGTGCCTAATGGCATTTCCTTGAAATCAGCGATCTCCTGATAGCTGAATCCACCAAAGTGACGCAGAAGAACGAGTTCACGGTATTCCGGCTTGAGATCGTTGATCACTGTCTTGAGTTCACGCGCCAAGACCCTGTTTTCGAGATGCCCAAACGGGTCTTTCGCTGGATCCTGCAGCTCTAACTCCATCTCATCACCGCTCTGATCCTGGCGATAGAGCGAAACGACCTGCAGCTTTCTTCGTCTGAGCTGATCAATCCCGAGATTGTGTGCTATGCGAAACAACCAGGTAGAGAAACGGTAGTGAGAGTCATACCGCGGGAGGGCACGCCAAGCACGGATGAAGGCCTCTTGTGCCAGTTCGCGGGCCAGTTCTATATCCCCTACCAACTGCCCAAGGAATGCTGTCAACCGGCGCTGATATCGACGCACGATACAGGCAAACGCCTCCTCGTCCCCGTCGAGGGCAAGAAGAACAAGTGCCTCATCGGCACGCTGATCGCGTTTCATCTTCATCGCGCCGCAATGATACCTCGGCCAGGCGACGTTGCGCCCGGGTCTTTTCTTGCATGTCGTCTGCTAGACTCCGTGCGAGAGGTGAGACGAATGAAACGGACTCCCCAGATTGCATCGCTCATCGCAGTTCTAGCGATATCGGCTCTCGTTGCGACAGCGCAGGAATCCAGTATCGACGAAGAGGCCCAGAAGGCTACTCGGCGCCAAATCGGGGGCCTCGAGTTCGTTGACGAAATCGACGTCACAGTCGCCAACGTCATCGTCCATGTCACCGACGATGATGGCAGCCCCATTACCACTCTCAC
>JAAESQ010000774.1 GCA_024229275.1 bacterium
CCGCTCTCTCAGCCCTTGCGGCTCAACGAACTACCAATCGAGCGACCGAAACGCACGTCCGTCGTCCAAACGACTCCGCCTCCCATGCAGTACGTTGCTCGTGAGCACTCGGTGGCGCCACCCGATGTCATGATCGATATTGTCGACCTGTCATGGGAAGTCTTGCGTCGTATTGACGGCCAAGTAATCCAGTTCAACACCCATGCGGCTGACTACGGCTGGATTCTTAACACACCCTGGGACGACGCGGAATTCGTGGCCGAAGAAGGCTCATTGAGCCTTACCGCCGGGAACTGGAGTGATAAGGTTGGTCCGTTCAACCTATTCACAGCATTCTTGCATGAACTGGCGGATGTGCTGAGATATTGTCAAGTCTTGTGTTCTGAGTTTCCGGGATTAGGCGGCGTCCTGCATGATTCCATCGACGAATTTCTTTCCCTCCAAGAGATGAAGAATGTGTTTGTGTCCGTTCAAGCGTCTCCATCGTTTCTCGGCAGACTGAGCTAGTTTGAACATCATCGCCAGGCTCGTCCTCCTGGAGCCGCTGCCTTTGGTTTTTCGGTGACGCAAGCGAATCGTGGCGAACGTGGACTCGATGGGATTGGTCGTCCGCAGATGCTTCCAGTGCTCCGCAGGAAAGTCGTAGAACGCAAGCAGCACGTCTCGGTCCTTCCTGAGGCACTCGCAGGCAGCTGGGTATTTGGCCTCGTATTTTTCCAGGAAGGTATCGAAAGCCTTGTTCGCCTTTTCCCGTGACTCGGCCATCCAGATTTCATGGAGATCTGCCTTGGCCTTTGGCTGGACGCTCTTGGGCATCTTGTTAAGCACGTTCGCCGTTTTGTGGACCCAACAGCGTTGCTCCCGAGCTTCCCCATACACCTTCCGTAACGCGGCCCAGAACCCCAGGGCGCCGTCACCGATCGCCAACTGGGGCGTGATCGTCAGGCCGCGATTCTTCAGATCAATCAGCAGTTCGTACCAACTCTGCTCGCTTTCTCGGTAACCGTCGACCACCGCGACCAACTCCTTGCGGCCGTCGGATGTGGCCCCCATCAAGACGAGCATGCATTGCCGCTGATTTCCCTCGCTTTCCAGCCGTACGTTGACGTGGATGCCGTCCGCCCAGACGTAAGCATACTGCTTATCCTTCAGGTCGCGATGGTTCCATGCGTCGTATTCTTTCGACCATTTCTCCTTCAGGCGAACGATCACGTTGGGACTCAGGCCCTTGGCGTCTTCTCCAAGCAGGCACTGCAGGGCCTCCGCAAAATCTCCCGTCGAAATGCCCTTCAAGTAGAGCCAGGGAATCAGGTCGTTGATCGACTTGCTCCGCCGCAAATACGGGGGAAGAATCTTCGACGAAAAACAGACCCGCTGCTCTTGGTTCGGCGAGTTATCGCGAACGCGAGGCTGACCGATCTCCAGGGGCCCAGCACCCGTCAGAATCTCGCGAGTCGGCAGCTGTCCGTTACGGACCACCAACCGCCTCCCCTTCTCGTCGGTTCGCTCCCGATGCTGTTCAAGGAACTCTTGGACCTCTGCCTCGATCGCCGACTGGAGCATTCTCTGAGCTCCCAAGCGGACCAGTTCATCCAACGGGCTCTGTTCGTCAAACTGAGCTCGAAACGCGATGACCTCCGGATCCACTTGGTCGGCCTCTGGATTCAACTCTCGCGCTGTAGTAGCCTTAACCATGGCGTATCCTCCGTGCCCTCGTGGGGCCGCTGATGAAACGAAATAGTAAATTCACCAGCAGGATACGCCGCCTTTTCTCCCCTCAACAGCACACAACTTCTGACAATACCTCGACATCCAGCCGGGAAGTGATTGGAAGCATGCAATTCGCGAGGCCATGAAGAAGTGGATTGCAGTCGTCGCATGCTTCTCTCGTGAATGTCTGGAACATCCGAGAGCAGGTGTTTATCCGG
>JAAESQ010000775.1 GCA_024229275.1 bacterium
ATGACGCCACGCTCCAGGGCGAGGGCATAGAGAAAGGGTTTGAGCGTACTGCCAGGAGACCGTGAAACCCGGGCGTAGTCGATTGCTCCCGCGTGGTTGTCATCGAAATAGTCGGTTGAACCAATCCAGGCGAGAACCTCCCGCGTCTTCCGATCGAGCACGATCACAGCGCCATTTCCGGCGCCCCGGTGGTCCCAGGAGTCTACAGCTTCGAGAGTCTTCCATGCCACTTCGCGTTGAAGCTGGAGGTCAATGGTGGTGGTCACGACGGGGTTGGCAGCAATCGTTGCACGATGTTCCGGTTGCGCAAGTAGCCTCTGATAGGCAAGCACCGCGTGCATGGCATGACGTGGGCGTTGGCCGCGGAGTGGAACTCTGAGTCCTGAGATCTCAGTTGTGGCGAGTTCGTATTCAGTCAGGGAAAGTGATCCCTCTTGACGAAGCAGCGACAGAATTCTCTTGCCGCGAACGATTGCGCGGTCACGACCACGCGGCTCAAACGGGTTCATGTGTGTCGGTGCCTGAGGAATGGCGGTCAGAAAGGCAACTTCGGCCCACGAGAGATCTGCAACCGGTTTGTCGAGGTAGCGCCGTGCTGCGTAGGAGATGCCATGGATGCGATTTCCGTATGGCACGATTTCGAGGTAGTGTCGCAGCACCGCTTCGCGACCCTCGCGAGTTGTGAGGACAAGCGCCGTCAGGGCTTCGACACCTTTGCGCAGATAGGTGCGTCTCCCTGGATTCTGCATCCGTGCGACCTGCATGGCGAGAGTGGAGGCCCCCGAGATGCGTTCGTGATGGGAGAGGTTCTGCCACGCGGCACGAATCAGGGCCCGCGAGTCGACTCCTGGGTGCCTCCAAAATCTGCGGTCCTCCACGATCAGAGTCGCAGCGACAACTCTGTCGGGAAGTTCCTGGAGCTTCCAATAGCCGAAACCCAGCTCCGGATCGCCGCCGACTTCGCCGAGGAATCGATGGTGGCGGTCGCGGAGCAGAACCGAGCAAACTGGAGAGTTGAGATGGGCGCGTGACCACACGGTGACGAACAGACAGGTGAACACGACCAGACTCATGCATACGACCACCGGTCGCCAAGGCCACTGGCGGATCTGCTGCAGCCAAGAGCTCAATCTCTTCACCAGACGGCGACGTGTTTCGGCTACGGTGGCCGTGAAGTCTGAGTTCACCAAACTCACGTCAGTTGTTTGCCTTTGCAATCTCGATCGATGCTCCATTGCTGTTTCCGCGTACGGTACTGTCGTACATCAGCTCGGTCGATGCAGCGGGCTGGATGAAACGCCCCGGAATGGTCGCTCGAGTCCGGAAGTAGAAGTTGTAGGTTCCCTTGGGCAGGCTGTTGTAGTAGAAGGCGACATGATCGTCGAGATAGGCCGAGTACGTTGGTTCGGCAGTGAGACCGGCTGATGGTGTCGCCTCCGGGGGAGCAGTTGCGAGACGTGGGTTGAGAGGCTCCATCCCGGCCGCAAGTGGGACCACGACAGCGACGTAGTAGCGATCAGTCGGATTCACCACCTCAACGTGATCTTCGAGGATGTCGCCTACGGTCAGAGTGAGTGTTTCACCCGGCTGAGAGAGAGGGTGTAGCTCGAGTGGTTGGTCAGCACCGCGAACCACATGCATTTCGCGCGAAACCACAAAGCCACTGGCATCCGAAGGAGTCAGACTACCGTCTGCTGCAGGCACCCAAGAAACTTCAGCGCGGACGACAAGTAGGGGGCTGTCC
>JAAESQ010000776.1 GCA_024229275.1 bacterium
ATGAAAAGCAGACAGTTTGTGATAACTACAATATGTTGTAATTAAAAGAAATTTTGGCATCCTTCATTTCCCGGTTTACACTTTCCACCATGCTGGATCTCTCACTCCAACGTCCGGAAGGGCTGAGCTGGAAGGTGACAAAAAGGTGCAGTCCCCATCTCCCTCGCGGGAGAGAGTCAGGATGAAGGTGATTACAATCAATGGCTTATCTTTATTCAACCCCTCACCCCAGCCCTCTCCCTGGGGGGAGAGGGCGCTTGTGCGACACGCTCCGCAGGAACGTGTGAACAAAAGGAAAAAGTGTAAACTACTTCTGGTGCCGAATGAAGGATGCCCTTAATTTTAGGTATTTCATTGATTACAGTTTTGCTTTTTGGTTGCACACCAATGCAAAAACCCCTTACAGGCGGCCAGCAAAATATAGATAGATACGTAGGTAGATACGCTATTCCAGATATAGATAGAGGCCCAGCCACGTGTATCGCAGACGCTTGCGGAGATGGGGAATGCGGGAATATTGAATTTAGAACTGACTCGCAAACATCCGACATTCCGGGCTCAGATTAAATGCGAATGGAATCAAATTACTACAAATGAAGGCTCTAAGGGACGCCGTTGCACAGATCGATATTAACAACCACTATCGTCCCGGCCAAGGTGATCCGGACATCGGACAATCCCAGACCCGCTATCGAAAGAATGAAGGCAGAGGCAATGTCTGGATCATAATGACCAGACCGATAACTGTAGTGGCTCGCGAACATAATCGCGCAATTAGCTCGCCTTTATCATGGCAATCGAGTATAACGAACCGAAGCGTGTGTCAGTGGCATTGAACGGGGGGAAGCCATGGCCAAGAACATTGCGTTGCGGGTCAAGGTCGAGTTCGTCGAGACCGAAGCGGAGCCGTCGTCGGATCGGTGCCCGCAAGAACAGGTAGGTGGCTCGTTCAGTTTAGTGTTACCCGAAGCCGATGAGCTAAACATGCGAGATTTTTCAAATGCGACACTTGTGGGCAGCAATCGACCATATACTTGATCAAGGTCAATACTTTCATCATAACTTTATGTAAATCTATTTCTGTGGCGGCATATCATCGGCTAAAGAAGCCGAAAAACTGCATCACTTCATAGGGGAACTTCCAGGGCTACGCTGCTACAGACTAATTCGCTGTAGGGCGACATTCAGCAGAACATGTTGTCTTGCCACGACCAAATGTCCGCTTCTCCCTGTGTAATATACGTCCCCTTATTCTTGTGTGCAGCGCTATTAAACAAAGGCTTATGCGAATATAAACCTGGATACACGACACGAAAACGGCAGGATTATCGGACACATGTGGTGTTCATTAATAGTTAGCGAGCATGACGAAATCGTTAGGGGGTGCGTTAGCACCCGGAAAAGTAACGGCGCATCTGAGAATGCCTTTCTCTCTGTAAGGAGGATCCTTATGTCGATCGATATCGCCTCTCTAAGGCGACAGTTTCCATGGTCGAGCAGCGGCCGACCTGCCCTTGCCGCTCATCGACGAACTTTGGCACTGGTATGGCGCGATGGCGATGACGGCCGCCTCCGTATGGTCCACGACACGAATGACCAACTGAGCACTGCCGAGGCCATCGAGATCCCGCTCAACTATCAGGAATCGCCGACCGATCCCGCGGTGGCAACTCAAGATGACGGTGTGGTCGTAGTTGCGTGGGCCGAACCGCGATCGGTAACGATCCCGGTTCTCTCGGTTGCTCGCTCGACCGAGATCCGAGCTCAGGCGCTCGTGAATGCCGAGTCGGCTCATTCACCTGCTTTGTGCCACAGTGGCCGGAAGCTGCTGGTAGGTTGGACCGACAAGCGCGGGCGGGTCTGGTTGGCGTCGACGTCTGGTTACCAGTGGGCGGAGCCGACCCTGATCGATGAGGCGGTTGCCGTTGGTCCTCCCGCCCTCGCAGCTAACGCAGATCAGGTGTGGGTCGCTTGGACCGGACGTGATAGATCGCTCGTGGTCGCATCGAGCCGAGACGGTCGATCGTTCGAGAGCCGCGTCAGGCACGACGCGCATCCGACCGGTCCCCCCGCACTCGCGATGCACCGAAACGCACCGGCCGCAGCTTGGATCGAGGATGAGGTAC
Source organism: bacterium (assembly GCA_024229275.1). Taxonomy (GTDB): domain Bacteria; phylum Acidobacteriota; class Thermoanaerobaculia; order Thermoanaerobaculales; family Sulfomarinibacteraceae; genus JAAESQ01. Next base: position 2,127 of record JAAESQ010000776.1, read on the forward strand.
TTCAGGTCGTCGAGTCGGCAAACGACTTTACACGTGCAGTCGAACCGGGGGTACCTTGTGTTGCCTCGAGCGGTCCCGCGCTCGCTTCGAACGAACGCAATCTCTTCATCGCATGGACGTCGGTGGAAGAACCAGGGGCGATCACAATGACGCAGCCAACGCGGACTCGCCCCGACCTTCAGAGCGAGTTCGTCTTCCATGGCGACACAGTTCGGTACGACCCGTCATTGCCGTAGGGGGCGAACCGAGGACAAGAGGAGAGATCGATCATGACAACCACCTATCGGCTACTCGCAGTGAACGTGCTACCGCAAGACCTTACGATGCAACACGGGCAAACGGCGGCAACGCTGCGCCAGACGCTCACCAACCGCCTCAATCACGTCAAGAGTTACTGGGAAGAGACATCGCTAGGCGAACTCACGATTACACCCCAGATTCACCCGACGGTGTTGACGCTGCCGAAGGACATGGCGGCCTATCGGGTCCGTCCCCGACCACGTATCGTCGAGGGCGCCGGTGTCACCGGCACCGTCACGTTCACGGGCACCGAAACCCTCCAGATCACAGGTCCCGCCGGCTTTCAGGTCAACGCCGCGTTTCCTGCGGCCACACTCCCGCTCAACGCGCCTGGCACCCAAGCAAGCGTTGCGCGGGAGATCAACGACGCCATCACAGCCACATGGACCGGAACGGACGATCCACCGATCGTCGCTGGCAGGTCCGACATCGGTCAGCTTCGGATTCAGACGCGCGGGTTCGTCGCCCCCGGAACCACGTTCGATGTGACCGGTGGGACGGCAGCCGCGTTGCTCGGACTCGATGCAGCCAACCGGCAGATCCTCGATGGAAGCCTGAATTACGGCGGCAACCTGAATCAGGCGGTCGTGGACACGGTGAAGTTAATCACCGCGGGCATGACCGAATCTGCGGCCCGCAGCCACATCAACAACTTCTACGGCATCGTCATCAACTTCTGCACCAACTACGGCTGGTACCTACTCCGAGCCCGGGCCGAGGGCGGTCCCGTCGAGTTCAACATCTTCGGCAAACCGAACACGAGCTTGGCCGCGATCTACATCACACCCCACTATCCCGAGGACGTGTTCGCCCACGAGTTCGGGCACAACCAAGGGTTCCCCGACCTGTACGAGGAGGGGGGCCGCCAGGTTGGGGCCGAGGTCGGAAGCTGGGACATCATGGGGAACAACGGGACCGCTCACCCCGGCGCGTGGATAAAGAGTCACGACTCGGCACCGGACGACCCGACTAGGCGATGGGTCAAAGACGTAAAGGACCTCGACCGCCCGGCGGCCGGAACC
>JAAESQ010000777.1 GCA_024229275.1 bacterium
GAGTCTGCTCAATACGTCACAGCAACGGCTGCCGATCCGGAGGGCAGCACGTCGGAGTTCTCCCTAGCTCTCGCTATCACTGATCAAGAACCTCTCACTCACGAGCGTGGATTGAGGAAGAAAACACCCTACCGCGCAGGGCGATAGGGTGCCTTTCTCGAGGTTTCAGAATCTTCCCTTCCTCTTTAGGAGGCCGTAGGGCAGAGGCCTTGTACATCTCCAAATCTTGATCCGCCTCGCCAGGCTATGTTCTCTAGAGGTTCCCAGTTCAGGGCTTCGTAGCAGACCACCCCGACGTATCACCCGATTCAAAGCCATCTGCGAAGATCGCGCTGCCACCAGGAACAGCCTGCCCCACGGCATAGATGTCCTCAGAATCGGCGCCGCCTCCACTCTCGTTGCGGTTGTCAGTGAACACTGTAATGAACTCACTCATCACTACGTCAAGCCCGTTGTAGTCGCCAAACTGAAAGCCATCCTCCATAGGTGGCGAGATCTCAGTTGTCAGTTTGGCTGGCGTGCTCCAGGTCACTGCGCCGTCCGTCGAGAAAGACCAGTACATGTCGACTGAGGTCCTCGACGGATCGTTGCGAGTGTCGTAGTAGACAACGTGAACGGTGCCGTCGTCCCCGACTGCGAGCCATTGGTGCCAACGATCGACTGTATCCATATCGCCGGTCTCGTGCGGGGTCGAGACGTTCCAGGTATCGCCGGCGTCACGCGAGTAAGCGACCTGAATGCGAGCGTGGTTGTTGGCGGCTGTGCCTGTGGTCGCAGCCGTGGAATCGGTCCATGCGGCGTAGATGCTTCCGCCGTAGGTGCCGCCGGTCAGGTCGACATCGGCCGAGACGTAGACGAAGGCATTACGGGTATCGATCGACGGAATCGGGAAGTCGAACGAGGCCTGTGTTGTCCCGACTTCAATGGTCGAACCGAAGGAAACACCACAGTCACCAGACGTTTTGAGGAGTATCTTCTGGCTGTTGTATGCGGGCCA
>JAAESQ010000778.1 GCA_024229275.1 bacterium
ACATTGTATCGAGTTGCGCCAAATTCCTTACTTGAGATTCACCAACCTCGGCGCGCTGATGAAGGATCCGGCAGTGTCAGAATGAAGGTTGGACGAATCAACGTCTACACCTCGGGGTCGCCATCCACGGTGACCACCGACTCGACCCAGACCCGGGTCGAAGAAGACAGCCAGGTAGCCCTCAACGTTGGAGTGGGTGAAGAGAGTGATCGGACTGTGATTGCGACCTACAAGGGACGTGCTAGTGTTCGCAATCCTGCCGGCCAAGAGATCACGATGTCAAGCCGAGAGCAAGTCGTTGCCACAGCTGATGGTGCACTCGGGGCGAAACAGCAGATTCCGGATCCTCCCCGCCCCCTCGATCCGCAGAACAACGAAGGCTACGAGTTAGGCAAGGACACATCCATACTGCTTCGTTGGGGATACTCAAGCGAAATGGGTATTATTCGCCTGCAGGTGAGCCGGTCACAGCGTTTTATTGAGGATCTCATTGACGTCGATGTCGCCTCCTTACGCAAAGGGTGGGCACGGCTGCGGCCGGCTGCACCCGGTGTCTACTATTGGCGAGTGGCTACAATCGGCGATGAAGCTGTTCAATCAGATTGGAGCGCTGTCAGGAAGTTCCAGATTTTCTCTGGATCACGGCAACGCCTACTCGAAGACACCACTCCTCCGGAGCTTGTGTATTCTCCCCCTCAACAACTAGGTCAGATGTTCATTATCGAAGGTCAAAGCGAAGTAGGTGCCGCCGTCACAATCAACGGCGAGGCGGTCGAACAGGACGGGGAGGGTCGTTTCCGAAAGACGGTGGAAGTCACCAAAGAAGGTTGGAACGAACTCGTGATAGCAGCCGTTGATCCCTCTGGAAATCGAACGGAATACATAGAGCGCGTCTACGTGGAGGTCTATTAATGCACATGTCGAGTCTGCTAGGTCTCTTCTCATCGGACCTGGCAATCGATCTTGGGACAGCGAACACTCTTGTCTATGTTCGTGGTCGCGGGATTTCTGTCGTGGAACCCTCGATCGTCGCAGTCAACCGAATCACCAACCGTGTCGAAGCGGTCGGCGCCAAAGCGAAGGACATGCTTGGAAAGACCCCAAGTAATATCCAGGCTATTCGTCCGATGAAGGATGGCGTGATCGCCGATTTCGAAGTCACCGAGAAGATGCTGGAACACTTCATCAAGAAGGCGCACGGCAGATCATTTCTCGTACGGCCTCGGATTGTCATTTCGGTTCCTTCCGAGATCACACAGGTTGAGAAACGAGCGGTGAAAGACACTGCCCTCAAGGCTGGTGCGAGCGAGGTGTATCTCATCGAGCAAGCCATGGCTGCTGCAATCGGAGCGGGCTTACCAATTACTGAACCATCCGGGAACATGATCATCGACGTTGGCGGAGGAACCACCGATGTCGCAGTGATCTCGTTAGCCGGCGTTGTCTACTCACGGTCGGTTCGCGTAGCGGGCAACGAAATGGATGAGGCGATCATTCAGTACCTCAAAAAGAAATACAATCTCCTGCTTGGTGAGCGGACTGCTGAATTGATCAAAATGGAGGTTGGGTCAGCCTACCCGCTCGACGAACCCCTGAACATGGAAGTCAAGGGCCGCGATCTGGTTGAAGGCGTCCCGAAGAACCTTACGATCACAGATGAAGAAGTTCGGGAAGCTCTCATGGAGACGGTTGCGACGATCGTCGATGCAGTTCGAAATGCCCTCGAGCGCACACCACCCGAACTTTCGGCCGATATTATGGACAAAGGAATCATCTTGGCTGGAGGTGGCTCGCTTCTCAAGAACCTCGACAAGCGGTTGCGAGAGGAGACGGGTTTGCCCGTAGCTCATTGTGAGGAACCCGGCTCTGCTGTGGTGCGGGGGACTGGAATGATGCTGACGAATATCGATCTTCTGCGAAAGATCGCGATAGATTGAGGTGCGCCGACTCTCGGTTTCCGTTACCCGAACTGCGATCTGTTGGATTCTTCTCGAGCTACTAGCAGCCGCGCAGATTCAGTCTCCAGAAGGACCTCTCCTGGTCGCCTGGCTGCGTGTCATCACCCTACCGATCACGAGTTCTGCCAGCTATGTAGCAGACACAACTGCACACCTGGCGACCGGAATTGGAGACGTGACGAAACTCAGTGGGGAGGTCCACTCTCTGCGCGAACAGCTCGACCAGAGCCACGCCAAGAACATCTTACTCAGTGAGCAGGTCAGAATCCTCTCAGATGCGCAGGAACTCTCCCTCGCGGTCGTACCCGGGTTTCGACAGTCAACTGTCGCCCGGTGTATTTATCGCCAACTCGGCGAAGGACGCTTACGCTTCAACGCAGGTATGAACCAGGGTATTCACCGCGATACCATTGCAGTTGCAGCCAAAGGCTTAGTCGGCAGGGTGACATCCGCAGACTACAGTGGCTGTTGGGTCGAGATGGTGACTCACCCGGCTTCGGCTGTAGCGGTGATGACTGAAGACAGTACCGTTGAGGGCCTGGCCTCAGGTGACGGTCGCGGGATGCTCGTCGTCGAATTCGTTCCCCACGACGCCCCACTTGTACGCGGGGCGTTGATCGTTTCCAGTGGTGCTGATCGAACCTACCCTCGGGGCATACCGGTAGGTCGAGTCACTTCGATTCGAGCCACCGGTTCAGCCTTCCTTGCGGTTCGTGCTCAGCCGGAGGCAGATTTCAGCGTCCTGCGAGTGGCGGTTCTCGTTCCAAGCCATGAGAAGTCCCAGCAAGGAGGATCCCCATCCTCTCCTTGATTCTCGTTCTCGCAGCCTTTTTCCTGCAGTGGATACTGGGTTCACCTTGGCTGCCCGGATGGCTAGGTGAGATCTGGGTGCCCATGGTTTGGCTCGTCAGCCGACCGCTACGACAACGCGATCGTGGAGTGTTCCTGATGGGAGTCGGCATCGGCATCTGTTGGGATCTTTTCTTCGAGCAACAGGTCATCGGACCTGGTGGAATAGCGTGGAGCGCAGCCGCTCTCGCGGTGCAGGGAACAGCTCTGGTGCTTGTGGATCGCTCCCCACGAGCATGGGCCGGTTTAGGAGCCCTCGCAGCTTTCGTCGCGCTAGCCGTTCGTCAGCTTGCGTATTTACCTCTTGGCCTCCCGCTCACTTTCTGGAGTCCTGCCACCCTCAGGATTTGTGTGCTGACAGCTATTTGGTGCGGCCTCGTCGGGTGGTCGCTCCAACTCGACCTCGGCGCACGTTGGCAGGACTACAGAGCACGACGACTGCGATGAGCAGAATACGCGAAGACCCAGAGCCTCTTCGACGCCGTACGGCGGCCGCCATCGTCGGCGTCTCGTTAATGCTGTTTCTCCTCCTCCTGAGACTCGCCTACCTCCAGATCATTAACGGCGCACAATGGCAGGAAGCTGCAGAGAACAACCGCGTGAGACGGATCCCGGTAGGATCTGAGCGAGGCAGGATTTTTGATCGACGTGGGTCTATCGTCGCTGAGAATCAGCCTGCATGGCAGCTCCTCTTGTTCCCCGACGAAGCCCAAGCTCTCGACCAGTCGATCCTCTTCCTCTCGCGCCTCGATCTCGGCAGTGCAGCCTCACTCCACGAACGCGTTCGAGGTCGCCGCGGCAACCCCATGGCGCCGATTCTGATGGGCGAGGACCTCACGTGGGAGCAAGTTGCCTCAGTGCGTGCTCACCAGGGAGACTATCCAGAGCTTTCAGTAGTCAGCGGGTGGCGGAGGCACTATCCATTCGGCGGTCTGACCGCCCACGCCGTCGGCTATCTCAGGCTGGCTCGGCAAGAAGAACTCTTAGCTCATCCCGAGTGGATGCCTGACACTCATGTGGGTGCAATCGGTGTCGAGGCTCTCTTTGACGAATCCTTGGGTGGAGAGCAAGGTGAACGATGGATCGTTACCAACGCCATCGGGCGCCAGCTTGGAATGGTGCACTCACGTCAGCCATCGGCCGGCACAGATATTTCGGTTACGCTGGACATCGGCCTCCAAAGTGCTGCGGCCCAGGCACTTGGGGATGAGTCTGGCGCTGTCGTGGCCCTCGACCCGATTTCCGGGGCTGTTCGGGTGCTCTACTCATCGCCGTCGTTTGATCCAAACGTTTTCGTGGAGGGGCTATCTCTCGATGATTGGCGCCTGCTACGCGATGATCCAGAACACCCTCTCCAGAATCGGGCTATTCAAGGTGTCTACCCACCAGGCTCGACGATCAAGCCCATGCTCGCGCTTGCCGGTCTCACCGAAGGTACGATCTCTCCCAATTGGCGAACATACTGCCGGGGAGCGATCACTCTGTTCAATCACCCATTTCGATGTTGGCGTCGTGGTGGGCACGGCACCGTCGGTCTTGAAAAGGCCCTCGAGGTATCGTGCGACGTTTACTTCTACCAACTCGGCCAGCAGATGGGCATCGAGGCACTTGCGCGATGGCTCTCGGTCTTTGAGTTCGGCAAGACCACCGGTTTAGGACTCGCAAACGAGCACTCAGGGCTCATCGGAACACCTGAATGGAGCCGCCGGGTTCGCGGTACACCTTGGTATCCAGGCGAAGTTATCTCGATGTCTATCGGCCAGGGTCCCGTCCTCGTCACAGTACTGCAGATGGCCCGTGGATTTGCTGCCCTGGCAAACCACGGCCGGCTCATACGACCGTTCCTCGTGGAACGCGAGTCTTCTGAGCCACAACCACAGCTCACATTCGACGCCAACCACTTCAATCGTGTCATCAGTGGATTGACGGCCGTTACACAGGGACGCGAGGGAACCGCTCGATCGCTGGCCTACCTTCCGATCGCCGGAAAGACCGGCACTGCTCAGGTCGCCCGCTTACAAGACGACGTTCCCGTCGAAAAGCTTGACCGTCGATTACGGCATCACGCCTGGTTCGTCGGTTGGGCGCCACTGGACAAACCCTCACTGGTAGTCGCTGTTCTCGTCGAGCATGGAGGAGGAGGAGCTGCTATCGCAGCACCCGTTGCTGGCAAAGTCATCGCAGCGCATCTCGGCCGCCAATGAGACGATACAATCTCAGCATGGAGCATCGGATCGACCCCTGGATTCTGGTAGCCATTCTCTCGATCATCGGGATGTCCCTTCTCACTCTTCACGCCGCAGAAGAAGTTGTAGGCGGCCAGCTTCTGCTGCGCCAAACCGTCTGGGGAGCCCTTGGACTGACTGGTTTTTGGATCCTCTCCCGTGTTCACATCACGGTCTACGAGCGCTGGGCCCCCGTACTTTATGTTGCCGGACTCGCTATCCTTTTGAGCGTTTTGTTTTTCGGTGAGGTTCGATCCGGTACGCGAGGTTGGTTTGCTATCGGTCCGTTGACGATTCAACCAAGTGAATTTGCACGATTGACGACCCTACTCGTCGCAGCAGTCTGGGTGGCTCGCAGAGAGAATCTCTACTTGACGGCTCGAGAGGTCGTTGCCATTTTGGCTCTGGTTGCTGCACCGGTTGCATTGGTGCTCTTCCAGCCAGATCTCGGGGTCGCGCTTACCTACCTCCCCGTTCTCGCAGGAGCCCTTTGGTTGGGGGGACTTCGGGCCAAGGCTTGGTTGGCAGTAGCAATGCTCGGAATAGCCCTTGTCGTCGGGGCATGGCACACCGTGCTGCAGCCGTATCAAAAGGATAGAGTCTTGACAATACTCGACCCGGAGCGCGACCCATATGGTGCAGGGTACCAGGTCCGTCAATCGAAGATTGCCGTTGGCTCAGGTGGAGCCTGGGGCCAAGGCCTTGGTCAGGGAAGTCAAAGCGTTCTCCGCTTTTTACCGGCCCAACACACCGATTTCATATTTGCTGCTTGGGCTGAGAGCACAGGATTCTTAGGAACCGCCGCCCTGCTCACCGCATACGCCCTCCTTCTCGGTCGAATCGGTCTTGTCGCTGCAAAAACACCCGGCCGTCATGGATTGGTTCTAGCTGTACTGGTAGGGTTGTGGTTGGCGTTTCAGGTGATAGTCAGTGTCGGAATGGCCGTAGGGTGGATGCCGACGACAGGGATTACCCTTCCCCTGTTCAGCTACGGAGGCTCCTCCCTTCTCACCACGTGCCTAGCACTCGGGGTGGTTCAATCTGTCTGGCGACATCGGTTGGTGAATCTGTGAGTGATTCAGTTCTCTACCTTTCGCTGAACCCGTTTGAGACTCGCGTTGCTCTGCGCGAAAACTCTCGCCTCGTCAGCTATCGTGCCGAGCGCCACCGTGCGTCTTCACTCGTCGGCAATCTGTACCGAGGTCGTGTGACCCGAGTGTTGCCCGGCATGCAGGCCGCTTTTGTCGACATCGGTTTAGCGCGTGACGGCTTCCTCTACGTTCGAGAGGCGGGCGGAATTTATGAGGATTTTGGCGACCTGTTCGTCGACGAGGTTGGAGAATCGATAACACCCAATCCGGACACAACGAATATTGACGACCTCCTCCGGCAGGGGCAGGAAGTCCTGGTTCAGGTGGTGAAGGATCCGATCGGAAGCAAAGGCGCGCGATTGACGACACACGTCACTCTTCCAGGGCGCTTCCTTGTCTACCTTCCGACGGTCACGCAAATCGGTGTTTCACGCCGGATCACCGAGGACACAGAGCGAGAGCGTCTGAAATGTATTCTCGACGGATTTGGACCACCCGGCGGATGGATCGCACGAACCGCCGGCGAGGGTCTTGAGCAGCTAGACCTCGAGAGTGACCGGAATGATCTGGAGAGTCTTTGGCAGAGACTTCAGTCCGCCGCAGAGGGTGTGCACTCTCCTTCGCTGCTTCATCATGACCTGAGTCCCCTGCTGCGCGCGATTCGTGATCTTTTCACGGAATCGGTCAGAGAGGCCTGGGTCGACGATGAAGCCGCTTACCAGGAGATTCTCGAGTTTCTCGAGCAAACCGATCAGGCTCTCATGCCTCGGTTGAAGCTCTACCGCAGATCGACTGATCTCATGTCCGCATTCGGTCTCGATCGCGAACTGGAGAAGGCCCTTCAGCCAAAGGTGTGGCTCAAATCCGGCGGTCACATCATGGTCAACCAGACAGAAGCGCTGGTTGCGATCGACGTAAACACGGGCAAGTTCGTCGGTTCGACCTCTCTCGAGGACACCGTCTATCGGCTGAATCTGGAGGCCGCTCGAGAGATCGTCCGCCAGTTGCGGTTACGTGATCTCGGAGGGATCATCGTCATTGACTTCATCGACATGGAAGATGCTCAGCATCGAAAATCAGTCTACGAAACAATGGCCGAGGAACTTGGCAATGACCCGGCGCGCACGCAGCTACTCCCGATGAGCGATATCGGTCTTGTCCAGCTGACCCGAAAGCGAACTCGTCCTAGCCTCGACCACACCCTGAGTCGTGTCTGTCCCTACTGCCGTGGGTCGGGTCGAATCAAGGCCCTAACAACGGTTTGCCTCGAGATTCGACGCGAGCTTCTGGCTGCCGCGGGGGGACTCCACGACCAACAGATTTTCGTCAAAGTCCATCCCGAGGTGTCCCACTATCTGCAGGGACCCTTCCGGGAACTTCTTCGTGAACTCGAAGAAATCCATGGCATACGAGTGATTCTCGAAGAGAACGCTCAGATCCACATGGATCAATACGAGGTGAAGATCTGACCTACAGCGGTTCGTAGAGTGTTCTTCTCTGCCTGGGCGTGAATCCGGCCTCAAAAATCACTCGCTCCATGTCGCGCTGCGTCATACGGTGTTGCGCACCGGCCGCGGCAACGACGTTCTCCTCAAGCATGATGGAGCCCAGGTCATCAGCACCAAAGAACAGCGAAAGTTGGCCGACTTTGGATCCCTGGGTGACCCAAGAGCCTTGAATGTGGGTGATGTTGTCGAGCGCCAGGCGGGAGATTGCGAGTGTCCTCAGGTAGTCGAACGAACCTGCTGGCTGGACCTCTGACTCGAGTTCGGTGTTCGATTCCTGAAAAGTCCAGGGTATGAACGCCGTGAATCCGCCAGTACTATCCTGCAACTGCCGTACTGCGAGAAGATGTTGAACTCGCGCATTGAGTGGCTCACCTACGCCGAACATCATTGTCGCCGTAGTGCGCAACTCGAGCCGGTGAGCCGCCTTATGGACTGCGAGCCATTGCTCGGTTGATGCTTTTGCTTGTGAGCGGATCCTGCGCCGAGTGTCATCTTCCAAGATCTCTGCGCCTCCGCCCGGGATGGATTCGAGTCCAGCCTCCT
>JAAESQ010000779.1 GCA_024229275.1 bacterium
CCCTTTCGAACCGATCCATCAGCTCGTCAAGTCGACAGGCTTTACGGGTCTTGCCGGCAGAAGCCGTGGCTTCGATGAAAGCATCAATAACGATGCCTTCGCGCTGCGCGAAATCGAGTATGGCGAGCTTCTGAGCGTTGAGGTCCTGGCTGTCGGTGGAGATCCGGAGGTAGGCAAGCGTTTTCATGGGGTGTCTAAAAAAATGTATATTTCGATTTTTATTTTACGTATATTGTCTATTTTAGTCATACGGTTCCGACGTTAAATAGGATCTAGTATGACGTCCGTTTTCGTAGGACAGTCCGTGTCCGCCGATACCCGTAGTCAGCTGATACAGCAGGCGCGCCTGACGCCCGCGGATCTTGAGCTGATCCAACAACGTCGACGCGATCATAATCGTCTGGGCTTTGCCTATCAGCTTGCCCATGTGCGACTTTTCAATCGGTTCCCGACGCAACAGCCTTTCGAGGTCATTGACGACGTAGTGCTGTTCGTCGGGCTGCAACTGGATATTCCGCCGGAGGTGATCGGCGCCTACAGCACTCGCCGTGAGACGATCGTAGAGCACCAAGAGCAAATCCGCATCTTGCTCGGCCTGAAGCGCTTCGGCGAGGCGGATCGGACGGTTCTGGAAGTGTTCATCTTCGACAAAGCCTGCCGCCTTGAACAGACTCACTCGCTCTTGGGATTACTCAAAGCCTATCTCAAGCAGCACGGGATTCTGGAACCGGCCGACGATACGCTTCAACGCCTCATTCAGCGCGAGCGCACCAAGGCTCGGCAGTACATTTTTGAGAAAATCACGTCTTTATCGGGAGGACCGCTTCGCGAAAAACTCGATGCGCTCTTGGCGGTACAAGATGCTCCCTATTCGGACCTGCATCGTCTCAAGCAGGCTCCCCGGTCGCCATCGCCGCCGGCCGCGCTGAAACTCATCGATAAGCTGAAGTATGTCGAAGCCATGTCAGTTCTCGACCTGGATCTCTCCTGGCTCAACAACAATTATCAGCGTTCGCTTGCCCGCTATGCCCGTCGCTGCACGGCATCCCGGTTGCGCGAGTTGGCAGGAGAACGACGCTATGCCGTGTTGGTTTGCTTCCTGCACCAACTCTATCGTTCTACGGTCGACGATCTGGTCGCCATGTACGACAAGCTCATGACCAAGATTGAGAACAAAGCCGAGGCGGAGATCGACAAGCACGCGAAGAGACGTAGAAAGCAACTTCGCGGTGCGCTCGCCTCCTTCCATGCCATGTCTTCGGTCTTACTCGACGAAAGCGTGGCGGATGACGAACTGCGACCGGCTATTTTCAAGGCCGTGAGCCAGGAAAAGCTCAAAGAGCAGATCGCCGAGATCGAAACCTGGCTCAGCGGCAAACACAGCCATACCTTCAATCTGGTCGTCGAACGTTTCTCGTACTTGCGGCAGTTCGCGCCACAACTGCTCGAACAGCTCAAGCTGGAGAAACAAACGAACAGCTCATCGACCGTCTTGGAAGCCGTCGACCTGCTTCGTGAGCTGAACCGCACCGGTAAGCGGAAGTTGCCCGACGACGCACCGATCGACTTCCTGTCCAAAACGATGCAGGCACTTGTTCAGAAGGATGGCGAGGTCGGCAGAGCAGCCTGGGAATGTGCTGTAATGACTGCCGTACGCAATGAGATCAAGGCCGGAAATCTTGCAGTCCGTCAGAGCAAACGCTTTGTCCATGTCGATGATTTCTTGATGCCGGACGACCAATGGGCGTCCATACGCGCCGGCTTCTTCGAACGGGCGGGCCTGCCGAAAGACGCAGAGGACGTTTCCGAGTATCTGACGACCCGCCTGAACCGAGCCTTCGACGATTTTCTGGAGTATCTGCCCGAGAACAGCTATGCCAGCCTGAACGACAAAGGCTGGCAAGTCTCAAGAGATCCGGCCGAGACGCTCGAAAAAGACGCGGAAGCCCGTCTCGTTCAGCTCGAAGCCCATCTCAAGCAGAAGATGCGCGTGGTGAAACTGCCCCGGCTCCTCGTCGAGGTGGACAATGAGCTGCGGTTCACACGTCATTTCATGACGGCGGCCCAACAGGACGCTCCGGAAGTGCAGGATGTTCGTGCCATCATTGCCACCGTCATGGCGCACGGCTGCAATATCGGCCCGTACACCATGGCCCGTCTAACCAACGGGGTGAGCTACAACCACATCAAGCATCTTACCGATTGGATGCTGACCGAAGAGTCACAACGCTCCGCTCTCGCTCAAGTTGTCAACGCCATCGGTCGTCTCGATATCACTCAAGCTTGGGGGACGGGGAAGACCTCGAGTAGCGACGGACAACGGTTCGCGATGCGGCGCAAACTCCTGCAGCAGACCTACAGCCAGAAATTCAACGACTTCGCGTTGGAGTTCTATTCCTTCGTTGCCGACAACTACGCCCCCTTCTACAGCACACCGATCGAATGTACCGATCGGGATGCCGCCTATGTGCTCGATGGACTCCTCTACAACGAGAGCGATTTGGCGCCCGAGGAGCATTACACGGACGCGCACGGCTACACCGAGATCAATTTCGCCGCTTTC
>JAAESQ010000780.1 GCA_024229275.1 bacterium
AAAGGCCGAGTCTGGGCTTCCTATCTCCACCTTCATGCTCTGGGCTCGCCAACTTGGGCCGAGGGATTGCTGAATACCGCAATGCACTTTGCAGCTGAACGCGCCGCTGCGAGAGCAGCATGGGCCTGAGGGAGAAGATTGTGGAGCTGATTCGTCGGGGAGACAGCACCGGGTTGGAGAGCTTGGCAGCGGCCGAGCCGCGAGCCGTGCGCCATCTTCTCGGCCGGTTGTGGGACGTGGATGAACAGGTTCGATGTCTTTCAGCTCGCGCTCTCGGAGCCAGTGCCAAGGCCCATCCGGAGCTTGGTGTGGAAGTCGTCCGTCGACTGATCTGGGCTCTGAACGACGAATCTGCGATGAACGGTGTCTTCGGCCTGGTGGCGCTCGGTGAAATCGGATACTCCGCACCAAAGGTGATGGCGCCGTTCGTCGGACCGATGACTTCATACCTGTGGGATGACGGCCTTCGCCTGGAAATTCTGAGAGCCCTTGCACGTATTGCGAAGGCCAAACCGAAGGCGGTTGCCGAGTTCGAGAATGAAATTCGAGCCAACGTTGATCTCGAGAATCCTCGTGAACGCGAGGTGTTGACTGAGATCTTCGCAGAGAGGGACGGGGGATCTAATGGCGCGTGAAACTCAGAAAGAGCGGTTGGCACGGTGCCAGAAAGAGATCGAAGAGCATCCGGACCGTGCCACGGCGTACTACAACATAGGTCTGGCCTATACAGTATCGGCAAAAGTCAAACTGGCTGAAGAGGCCTACGTTAAGGCCGCGGAACTTGACCCGGCAATGGTCCAGGCGTGGATCAATTTGGGCGGCGTGCGCATGATGCACTGGGATTTTGAGGGCTGTCTCAAGGCCACCCAGAAAGCGGCCGCACTCAAACCTGATTCGGTCCAGATTCACTTCAACATGGGTCAAGCATATCTGTATTTGAACGACCCGGAGAACCTGCTGCAGTGCAACAAGCGAGTAATCGAACTCGAGCGAGACCATCCGGCTGGGCACTACTACACGGCGGTCGCTTATATGGCACTCGACGATCATGGAGCAGCCGAGCGACATCTTGCTCGCGCGATCGAACTCGGTCATGCGCCGACGCAGGATTTTGTCAAAGCGATGGAACGGGCGCAAATGAAAAAGGCCCGTGAAAGCAACGTAACTTTAGTCGAGATTACCGGGGCGGAGAGCCCCAAGAAACCAAGGGAGGACTAATATGGCATTGTTTGAGCTTGGAAATGTTTCCATTTCCGTGGACGAAGATGGCTTCATGCAGGAGCCGGACAAGTGGAACGAAGAAGTCGCCGCAGCGCTCGGTTCGACTGAGGGTGTGGATGACCTCACTGAAGATCACTGGAAGGTTGTCAACTATCTGCGCGAGTACTTCCTGCAGTTTGGTGTTGCACCGATGATCCGCAAGCTTTGCAAGCAGACCGGCTTCCAGCTCAAGGAAATCTATGAGCTGTTCCCGTCTGGTCCCGCGAAGGGCGCCTGCAAAGTGGCGGGTCTTCCGAAACCAACCGGCTGCGTCTGATCGACTTTTCAGCGGCTGCCCACGCTTTCGGTGAGGGCAGCCGCAGTTTTGTTCCCACCGGTAAGACGAGTGAGTCGAAGTCGGTGGGAGCGAAGCATCGACGGTCGGTTTCGGATTGTGAGCAAGCTTCCGGGTAGATCAAGGGGTTGGTCCCGGACGCATCATACTCATGCCTGGGTCAACGCTGCGTGCCAGCGTGGCAGGGCAAAATGGACGGAACTCGATCGATCGACTGGACGTGCGGACGCTCAACTAGGGAGCTGGCGAATGCTGAAATCGGTCTTTTCGCAACATCGCGATACCCTGCTCGAGCGGTGGACGCAGCGTATCTTGGACGGATATCCGGACGAGACCGCGAAGTTCCTCTCGAAGCAGAAGGACCAGTTCGCTAACCCTGTGGGCTCGGGCTTGCGCTCAGAGGTTGGTCAGATCTTCGACGGCATCGTCAACCAGGACGATCCCGAAGTGCTCCTCGAGTCGCTGGACCGCGTCATCAGAGTGCGCGCGGTGCAAGACTTCTCTCCTGCGGGAGCTGTTGCCTTCATCCTCGAACTCAAACCTCTCGCGAGGGAGGTTGTGGGTGAGGAGGAGCATCGCGCTGTTCTCGAGGAGTTCGACTGCGCGGTCGACAGGGTGCTTCTGGCGGCCTTCGACGTTTACAGTCGCTGTCGTGAACAGATGTTTGAGATCCGGGTGGATGCCATCCGGAGACAGTCAATTACGGTTATCGAGCGTCTCAACGAATGGCGTGCGGGACGCGCTGGCGGAGAGGACGAGGCCGCGAATGATTCGCCTTCCTCGTACTCGTCTGAAGAAACCGTCACATCAACATGATCTGCTGAGGAAGGAGGAGACGACTCAATGGGAGCCTTGCTTTCCCTCATCGCGGTCGTCGTACTGGCCCTGGTCCCATTCGTGGCTGTGGCTGCTGGCGATCTGCGATTCCTTGTCGGGGTCGTCGTGCCCGGGATTGCGTTTGCCGTCTTCGTGTTCGGTCTGATGTACCGAGTCGTGAAGTGGGCGCGCGCGCCGGTGCCGTTTCGGATCCCCACCACGTGCGGTCAGCAGAAGACCTTGCCGTGGCTGAAGAACGAGGAACTTGACAACCCGAGCGGCACGCTGGGCGTGCTGGGGCGGATGTTCCTCGAGGTGTTCTTCTTTCGTTCTTTGTTTCGCAACACTACCGCCGAGGTCAACCCAGAAAAGGAAAAAGTCACCTACGTCGCTGAGAAGTACCTGTGGGCGGCCGGCATGGTATTTCACTGGTCGATGCTGATCGTCGTGCTGCGGCACTTCCGGTTCTTCGTCGAGCCTGTGCCGCGCTGGGTCGAGTTCCTGCAGTTCTTCGACGGATTCTTCCAAGTTGGAGTTCCGGTCATCTATGCCACGACGGTCATGATGGTTGTTGGGCTTGGATTTCTCTTACTGCGGAGAGCGTTTGACGCTCAAGTACGCTACATCTCGCTGCCGAGTGACTTCTTTGCCCTCTTCCTGCTGCTCGGAATCGCGATCTCGGGTGGCCTGATGCGCCACATCGAGAAGGTCGACATCGTGCAGGTGAAGGCGGCGATCGCGGGCTGGGCATCGTTTCAGGGCGTCACTCCCGAGGGTGTTGGAACGCTGTACTTCATTCATGTCTTTCTGGTCAGCGCGCTGCTCTTCTATTTCCCGTTCAGCAAGCTGCTCCACATGCCGGGTGTCTTCATGAGCCCGACTCGCAACCTGGCCAACTCGAACCGGACCCGCCACCACGTCAATCCGTGGAACCCCGAGGTCAAGCCCCACACCTACGCCGAGTGGGAAGAAGAGTTCCACGACAAACTGGTTGCCGCCGGCTTCCCGTTGGATAAGGAGTGAGCCATGGCGGAAAAAACACCTCAAGAACTCATTCAGATTGATCTCAAACCGCCGAAGAAGGACTGGTTCGACCCGACCATCGACTTTAAGGCACGGCGTGGGAGTTGGTCTTACCCGGGTGCGGGCAAGAACCTCAAGTACATGGGTTTTGCCAATCCGCGTGAGTGGTCACCGATGGACGACGATTGGCAGCTGCCGGATGACTGGCAGAGGATCATCTTCGAAGGCATGCGCGAGAGGTTGCAGAAGTACCGTTCGTTCCAGGTCTTCATGGATATTTGCGTACGGTGTGGTGCCTGCGCTGATAAGTGCCACTTCTTCATCGGCTCCGGCGATCCGAAGAACATGCCGGTCCTGCGTTCTGAGCTTCTGCGCTCGGTCTACCGCAACGACTTCACCATGTTCGGCAAGGTTCTGGGGAGCATCGCCGGCGGCCGTAAGATGTCTGTCGAAATTCTCAAGGAGTGGTACTACTACTTCTTCCAATGCACAGAGTGCCGGCGCTGCTCGGTTTACTGCCCGTACGGCATCGACACCGCTGACATCACGATGATGGCACGTGAGCTGATGATGCTCGTCGGTTTAAACATCAACTGGATCGTCGAGCCTGTGGCGAACTGCCATCGGACTGGAAACCACCTCGGAATTCAGCCGCACACATTCAAGGACAACATCGAGTTCCTGTGCGAAGAGCTGGAGGAGACAGTCGGTCTCACGATCGAGCCCTCCATCAACCGCAAGGGCGCCGAGATTCTGTTTGTCCTGCCCTCGGCCGACTACTTCGCCGATCCCGGCATCTTCACTTTCATGGGTTACCTGATGTTGTTCGAGCAGATCGGGCTCGACTACACCTTCTCAGCCTATGCGTCAGAGGCTGGGAACTTTGGACTTTTCACCTCGCACGAGACGATCAAGAGGTTGAACTTCAAGGTCTTTCACGAGGCCAAACGCCTTGGCGTGAAGTGGATCATTGGTGGTGAGTGCGGTCACATGTGGCGAGTACTCCATCAATACATGGACACCATGAACGGGCCGGCTGCGGACTTCCTCGAAGTTCCGAAGTCGCCGATCACGGGAACGGTCTTCGAGAACGCTCGTGCAACGCGAACCGTGCATATTACCGAGTTCACCTCGGATCTCATCAAGCACGGCAAACTCAAACTGGATCCGAGTCGCAACGACAAGTACCGGGTGACCTTCCATGACTCCTGCAATCCGTCGCGAGCGATGGGACTCCTTGAGGAGCCGCGCTACGTTCTGAAGAACGTCGTCAACAACTTCTACGAGATGCCGGAGAACACCATTCGCGAGCACACCTTCTGCTGTGCTGGTGGAGCCGGACTCGGAAACGACGAGAACATGGAAATGCGTTTGCGCGGAGGATTGCCGCGAGGTAATGCGCTCAAGCACGTACGCGATGCTCACGATGTGAACCTGCTGTCGTGCATCTGCGCCATCGACAGAGCGACGCTACCGCCTTTGGCCGAATACTGGGCCCCTGGTGTTGAGGTCTCTGGCGTACACGAGCTGGTGGGCAACGCATTGGTGATGGAAGGGGAGCCTGAGCGGACGACGAATCTGCGTGGTGAGCCACTCAAGGTAGAGGAGGAAACCACCGATGTATGACACTGGCAAAATCCTCGGTGGTCTCATCGTTTTTCTGGTGTTGGCGACATCTCCATTCTGGATCAATGCCCTCAGCACTTCGTCTGTCGATATCCCGGAATTTCAGGCGCCGCCGAACGGTGCTACGGAGTGTGTCGAGGCCAAAGACTATATGCGGCCTTCGCACATGGACCTGCTCAACACGTGGCGTGACGATGTCGTTCGCACGGGTGAGCGCTACTACACGAACGCGGCTGGCGCTACTTATGAAATGAGTCTGTCGCGAACATGTATGGACTGTCATTCGAACAAGGCCGAGTTCTGCGACGCGTGCCACAACTACATGGCGGTGAATCCCTACTGTTGGGACTGCCACGTCGCGCCACAGGAGGTGCAGTGATGGACGGCAGCCGTAGAGGATTCCTCAAGCTTGCAGGCCTCACCGCCCTCGGCGCCGCCGGAACGGTGTCGCTCAGTGCACAAGAGCAAGAGGCCGTCGAAACCGTGGCCGAGGTCGCGACCGACAGTGTGACCGAGAACGCAGCTCCGCTGACCGCGAAGCGGTGGGCGATGGTCATCGACCTGAAGAAATTCGAAGAGCACAAGAGCTGGGACCGCTGTGTCGAAGCGTGTCACAGTTCTCACAACGTGCCGGACTTCGAGAATCCGAAGGACGAGATCAAGTGGACATGGACGGAAGAGTTTGAAAAAGCATTTCCGGCCTTTGAGCACGGCCACGTTACAGAGCAACACGAACACCAGCCGGTGTTGGTGCTGTGCAACCACTGCGACAATCCCCCCTGCACGCGGGTGTGCCCGACGCAGGCAACGTGGAAACGAGACAGTGATGGCATCGTGATGATGGACTGGCATCGGTGCATCGGCTGTCGCTACTGCATCGTCGCGTGCCCGTACGGATCTCGGTCTTTCAATTGGCGAGATCCCCGACCGCACATTCCCAATCTTCACGCTGATTTCCCGACGCGCATGCGTGGGGTGGTCGAAAAGTGCACCTTCTGCGAGGAACGTCTCGCCAAGGGGCAGCTCCCAGCTTGCGTCGAGGCCTGCGAGAACGGTGAGATCGTGTTCGGCGATCTCGAAGATCCAACCTCAGAGGTCCGTCAACTGTTGAAAGAGCATTTCGCGATTCGGCGCAAGGTGAACCTCGGCACTCAGCCCGAGATCTACTACATCGTGTGAGGTAGCAATGCTGGAAAAAGCACTCTCTGGAAACCGGACATACTGGACCTGGATTGGCTTCCTCCTCGCGGTGATGGGGGTCGGTGGCGCCTGTTGGTACTGGCAGTTCACCGAAGGATTGGGCATCACAGGTCTGAGCCGGGACGTCGTCTGGGGGTTCTACATCGCCCAGTTTACGTTCCTGGTCGGCGTCGCCGCTTCGGCGGTGATGGTCGTCCTGCCGTATTACTTACACAACTACAAAGCTTTCGGAAAGATCACCATTCTTGGTGAGTTTCTCGCCATCTCCGCGGTCATCATGTGCATGTCGTTCATCTTTGTCGACATGGGCTCTCCGATTCGCATATTCAACGTCTTCCTGCACCCGACGCCCCATTCGATGATGTTCTGGGACACCATCGCGCTGGGGGGCTACCTGGTGCTCAACATCCTGATCAGCCAAGTGTCGCTGATCGCCGAGCGCAAGGGCGATCCGCCGCCAAAATGGATCAAGCCGATCATCATTCTCTCGATTCCGTGGGCCGTCAGTATCCACACCGTGACGGCGTTCCTGTACTCAGGACTTGCCGCACGGCCGTTCTGGATGACCGCGATTCTGGCGCCGCGATTCCTGGCTTCTGCGTTTGCCGCGGGGCCGGCCTTGTTAATCTTGCTGGCGTTCGTCGTGCGCAAACTCACGACCTTCGATCCCGGCAAACAGGCGATCCAGAAACTCGCGGAGATCGTCACCTACGCCATGTGTGTGAACGTCTTCTTCGTTCTGATGGAAGTCTTCACCGCTGTCTACAGTGGCATTCCTGAGCATATCCATCACTTCCAGTTCCTCTTCCTGGGCCTGGAAGGTGAATCGATGCTTGCGCCGTTCATGTGGGTGTCCGCGTTCCTGGCCTTGGTGTCGTTGGTCATTCTGATCAATCCGGCAACTCGGCACAAAGAAGTAACGCTCATCATCGGCTGCATCGCGGTCTTTGGCTCGCTGTGGATCGACAAGGGACTCGGCATGGTCATCGCAGGTTTCGTCCCGACACCGCTCGGCCACGTCGCGCACTACGCACCGACTGCGCCGGAACTACTCATCAGCGCAGCCATCTACGCGATGGGTCTCCTGATCCTCACGGGTCTCTACAAGATTGCTCTCGAAATCCGGGGGCACGTCAAGGCCTGATGGTTCTATTAGTCTTTTCCCCCGGGGCACTGCGATCATTCGCGGTGCCCCGTTTTCTTATTCTTTCCTCGATTGGTCAATCGTGAGTGCACAGCGACTGCAGTAAAACGGAGTGGTGACATGGGTGATGTAGAGAAGCGGATCGTGATAGTAGGGGCCTCTGCAGCCGGTCTGCGTTGTGCCTGTCGGTTGGCTCGAATCCAACCAGGCTGGAAGATTACTGTGGTCGAGGCCGAAAACGTCTTCTCCTACGGCGCGTGTGGAATGCCTTATGTCCTGTCAGGCGACATCGAAGAGCTTGCGGTCCTGCGCCGTACGGCCTATGGGCGAGTGCGAGACGAAGATTTCTTCTCTGGCGCCAAGTCCGTGGATGTGCGGTCCGCAACTCGAGCCGTCGACGTCGACGTTGAGCGTCGGACTCTGATCGTTGAGGGGCCCGACGGTCGCGAGGAGTTGGACTGGGACGAGTTGGTCTTGGCGACCGGCGCATCGCCCCGTCAGTTACCCAAAGTCGAGGAACATTCACGGGTTCGGGTCTTTCATTCGCTCGATGACGTCAAGCCTCTCAAACAGGGGCTGATGCGAGGAGAGATCGGAGAGGTCGCGATTGTCGGTGCCGGACTTGTTGGTTGTGAGCTGGCCGAAGCCTTCGCGAGCCTGTGGGGCGCAGACGTCACTCTCATTGAAGCCGGGCCGACGCCGCTGCCGGACCTGCTCGAACCCGAGTTGGGGGCGGCGATTCAGCGGCACCTAGAGGAGAACGACGTTCGCGTTTTGGTGAACAGTAAGGTTGAGGCCATTGAGGCTGACGACTATGGAGTTCGGATCAGTGTAACTGGCGAACAGGTCGCAGCGGACATGGTGGTCGTTGCGATCGGCGTGCGACCGAAGGTTGGTCTCGCCAAGGCAGCGGGCATTGATCTGGGCACAACCGGCGCCATCGTAGTAGATGAAACCATGGCAACCAGCAAACCGCACATCTGGGCGGCCGGCGATTGTGTCGAAACGCCAAGCGCGGTGACTGGAAACGGCGTTCATTTGCCTTTAGGGTCGTTGGCCAATCGACAGGGGCGAGTTCTTGCGAATGTTTTGGCAGGGCGTGGGGACCGTTTTCCGGCGGTCACGGGCGCGATGGCGGTCAAGGTTTTCGACTGGAACGTTGCAAGCGTTGGCTGTTCGGCCTGGGCGGCTCGTGAGGCGGGATACGACGTAAAGACTGCGTTTGTGACGGGCGAAGATTGCGCCCATTACTGGCCAGAGGCGAAGCTCATCCTGTTGGCTATGGTCTACGATCCCTCGACGCGCAAGGTGTTGGGAGTTCAAGGCGCCGGTGAGGGTGAAGTCGCCAAGCGGATTGACGCAGCTTCACTACTGATAGGCGCTCAAGCTCGCCTCGATGCATTTACTCGGGTTGAGAACGCCTATGCCCCTCCCTACGCGCCGGCAGTCGATTCGCTCATGGTTTTAGCCTGTGCTGCAGAGAACCAGGAGGATGGCGTCATTGGCATTGGACCGATGGCTGATCTCGACGACGCCGTTGTGCTGGATGTACGCATCGACGAAGAGCGTGAGGAGCGGCCGATCGCTGCTCTTCAGGTTGTGGAGATTGAGTTCGAAGAGGTCTCAGTTCGAATCGACGAATTGCCTGAGCAACCGATTACGGTCGTGTGCGCTCATGGAACGCGCTCAGCCGAGATAGTCCGCAGGTTGTGCGCTGCAGGACGGGAGGCGCGGTACCTCGCGGGTGGCATGTCGTGGCGAGTCCGGGCGTTGCCGAAGAACGAATAGTTACTTCCTATTCGATGGTTCCCTGCTCAGGCTTCCTTGACGCTGATGCTACACTGCGCGCTGCCTCTGAGGATTTAACGCATCCTCACTGATGCTGCGGTGAGCGCAAGCTCTCCAGGATGTTGTTTGACTGCATATAGTTCCGGACCGCAGTGGGATTGTCCGGGTCCGGGGGATAAGGCGTAGGAAATGTATCCAGTCATGTTAGAAGTCGATGGTCGCGCCTGTCTTGTGGTGGGCGGGGGTGGTGTCGCACTTCGCAAAGTACAGGGTTTGGTCGAAGAGGGTGCCAGAGTAACCGTCGTTGCCCCCGATGTCGTCGTACCACTGCGAGAGATGTCTCAGCGAGGCGCGATCGAAGTGAAGAATCGGGCCTATGAGCTTGGAGATGCAGAGGGCTATGCGCTGGTGTTCGCCGCGACCGATCAGGAACGCGTCAACAGGCAGGTCTTCGAGGACGCGACCTCAAGGGGAATCTGGGTCAACGTTGCCGACGATCCCAAACTGTGTAGCTTCCAGTTACCGGGTCGTGTTCGCAGGGGACCCTTGCAGATTGCGATCGGGTCCGCAGGACGAGCGCCGTTTGCTGTACGTCGACTGCGCCAGTTGCTTGAGCGCCGCTTGGGAACCGAATGGGGAGAGTGGTTTGAGGCCGCTGCACGTTATCGTAAGGCGGTCCTCGGCTCTGGTAAAGAAAGACCCTCCAGAGAACGAAGCTATGATCTGTTCTTTTCCAATACCGTTGACCGGAATAAGTTGACTGCTCGAGTTCCTTCGCGAACTGAAGAATCGGACTGGATCGGTTCGGAAGCCGTTGACCATCGAATGCCATCGCGAGATCTCGCGATGGCTCGGCAAGACGATTGCGTTACGGGGCACGACCGTGGGTTCGTGTCGCTAATAGGCGCTGGACCCGGTTGTGCGGGTCTTTTGACCGTGCGAGGACGCGAACGAATGCTGCGTGCAAATGCGGTCGTCTACGATCGGTTGGCGGCGGCGGCCTTGCCTCCAGACCTGGATCCTCGCGTCGAACTCCATTGCGTGGGTAAGAATGCCGGCAATCATCCCGTTCCGCAAGGCGAGATCAACTCGCTCCTCGTGCGGTTGGCGCGCGAAGGCATGCGCGTGGCTCGCTTGAAAGGTGGCGATCCCTATGTCTTCGGTCGCGGAGGAGAAGAGGCTGAAGTTTTGCAGGCGGAGGGAGTTCCGTTCGAGGTTGTTCCAGGAGTCACCTCTGGCATCGCTGCGGCGGCGTGGGCCGGAATTCCGGTGACTCACCGGCGCGAAGCAGTTCGAGTCACGTTAGTCACCGCCCATGAAGCGCTGAAAAGTGATGGTCCTCAAGTACGGTGGGATCTTCACGCACAGGATCCGCACGCAACCCTTGTGGGATATATGGGCGTGACTGCTCTGCCGTCAGTGGTTAAAAAACTCGTGGAAGGTGGAATGGATCCATCGATGCCGGCGGCCATGGTCGAGCAGGGGACGACATCTGCTCAGCGATCGGTTGTAGCGACTTTGGAATCACTCCCTCAAGCAGTGACGGATGCAGGCCTGAGACCACCGGCTCTCTTCGTCATCGGACCAACTGTGGGACATGTTGAGAAGCTGGATTGGGTACGTCATCGTCCTTTGTCCGGTTTGCGTCTGCTCGTGCCCGCTGCCGCATCGCAGCTTATTGCAGCCGCGGAGGAAGCCGGCGCCGATGTGTTGCCGGTACCGATGCCCGTAACCCCTGCGGCACGGATCGTAATGGCCGCACTTCCAGCACATGGCTGCCTCGTACGGGACCGTGCGGATGTGGATTGGCTTGACGAAGAGCGTGACACGGTTCAGTGGTATGACAAGGTCATGATGTGGTGCTTGACCAGCGAAGCTGCCGTGCGGGCGCGAGGCAATGGCTGGGAGGCTGTTGAGCTTCCGGCAGAGGCATCGTGTGAGGAGGTCGTCGCTTGGATCGCTTCCTCCTTGGAGGATGAGGCGTCAGGAGGCGCTGAGCAGCGATGATCAAGCTCGGTCTCCGTACCAAGTTCTTTCTCTTCTCAAACAGTCTGATCGTCGTAACCATGTCGATGGTGGCTGTGATCGCGGTGATTCACGAGAGGAGAGTACAGAACGAAGCCATCATCGCTAGGGGGCAAAGCCTGATCGAAGTACTGGCAATACCTGTCCGTGAGAAGCTGGGCGATCGAGAGGTGGATGAAAACGGAAGAAGAGATCTCATCGAAGCGCACTTCGTCGAGGTTCTCGAAAGCAACGGTGATTTGTTGCGTTATTTAGCAGTGGTTACCGCCGATGGCAGTGTCATCATCGGCTCCGACCCAGACGTTCGACTTCGTCGCTTTGAACTGAACCCGGAATCGCGGGATTTGGTTCGAAGTTTTAGCGTCCAAGGGCGTGGATTCCTCGAGATGCTTACGATGCTTGACTCTCCTGGTGCGGCGGCCCTTGTTCTCGGATTCTCCCTCGATGCAATTGAGGACAAGGTCCGAGGCGTTGCGCGCTGGATCGTCATCGCCGGACTGGCGTTGATGTTCTTTAATTCACTTCTGACGGCCACCTACGTTGAGACGTTGATCCGACCGATTCTCAAACTGAATCAGACCATGAAGCGTGCCAGCGGAGGAGATCTCTCAGTGCGAGCTCCGGTCAGGAGAGGGGACGAGGTTGGTGAACTCTCGGATGCGTTCAATCTGATGATGGATGAACTGGAAGACGCCCGTGAAAGAGAGAAGGTCCAGAGGGCGCAACTGGCTCACACCGAAAAGATGGCAGCCGTCGGAACGCTTGCTGCAGGCGTAGCTCACGAGGTCAACAATCCACTGGCGGGCGTGCTCGCCTGTATTGAGAACATTAGAGCGAATCCGGAAGATGAGGCGATGCGTGATCAATACATCGAACTCATACGAGATGGACTCAAGCGGATTGAGCGTACGGTAGCGAATCTGCTTGATTTCTCTCGTCCGCGAGAGGTACGGCTCGAACCTTCCTCGCTGAACCACAGCATTCGCCACGTTGTCGAACTGGTTGGTTATCAGTTGCGATCCGCACAGGTCACTGTCGACTTCGACCTCGATCCGGGGAGGGCCCTGATCATGGCCGATCACTTTCAAGCAGAACAGCTACTCCTCAATCTCGTGCTCAACGCCATGCAAGCAATGCCTGACGGTGGTACGCTCAGCCTCAGCACTCGACGTCGGCGCGACAAGGTGATTGTCGAAGTGACGGATACAGGGGTTGGAATTTCCTCCGAAGATCGAGAGAGGATTTTTGATCCCTTCTTCACGACGCGAGAGGTCGGAGAGGGGACAGGACTCGGTTTGACAGTGAGCGATAGCATACTCGCCGTGCATGGAGGCTCGATGGAGGTGCAAAGCACCGTTGGGGAAGGTTCCACCTTCCGGTTGATTTTTGACGCGATACCCAGTCCTCCTGAGAAGGGGGGAGGCTTGACATGACGCAGCAAGGGCACCGTCTGCTTATCGTCGAGGATGAGCCGCTACTTCGCATCACAATGGCGGACGCTCTGCGAAAAGAAGGCTGGACCGTTGATGTTGCTGAAGACGGCGTCAAGGGCGCTGCACTGTTCGAGCAGCACTTCCAAGATGTCGTGCTGAGCGACCTTGTTATGCCGGGCATGGGTGGGATGGATCTTCTTAAGAGGATCAAGGCACTTCAACCGGACACGACAGTTGTCATCATAACGGCGCACGGTTCGGTGGATCGTGCTGTTGAGGCTATGCGCGAAGGTGCATCAGATTTCATTGCCAAGCCGTTCTCAATGGCTCAGCTTATGGTACGCCTCAGCAACGTGTGCTCGGTGAGGCAGTTGCGCGAACAGAACGTTCGCCTGCAAGAACAGCTGGAACAGCGCCACTCGTTCGGCAACATCATTGGCAAGAGCAAGGCGATGCAGGATGTTTTCGAGCTCATCCGCCTGGTTTCCGATTCGGATGCCTCTGTGCTCATTCAAGGTGAGAGTGGTACGGGCAAGGAGATGGTCGCTTCGGCGGTCCACTTCAACTCGGCGCGCCGAGCCAAACCATACATCCGTGTCAGCTGCGCATCGCTGCCGGAGTCATTGATTGAATCGGAACTCTTCGGTTATGAAAAAGGGGCGTTTACTGGTGCCAGCGAACGTCGGATCGGCAGATTCGAAGCGGCGAGTGGTGGAACGCTATTCTTGGACGAAATTGGAGAGCTCCCACTATCTTTTCAGGTGAAGCTGCTTAGAGTGCTCCAGGAGAGGCAAATTGAACGTTTGGGGTCGAATCGGCCGGTCAACGTGGATGCGCGAATCGTCTCGGCATCGCTGCGACCGCTCGAGGGAGAGATCGAAGGCGGGACGTTTCGAGAGGATCTGTTCTTTCGGGTAAACACCGTGACAGTTAACCTGCCACCGCTGCGAGATCGGCGGGAGGACATGACCCTGCTTGCTCACTCCTTCCTGAAGGAACTCACTGAAGATCGAGGAAGTCGAGTTGAAGGA
This sequence comes from bacterium, assembly GCA_024229275.1. Taxonomy (GTDB): domain Bacteria; phylum Acidobacteriota; class Thermoanaerobaculia; order Thermoanaerobaculales; family Sulfomarinibacteraceae; genus JAAESQ01. The sequence goes on from JAAESQ010000780.1 coordinate 13,642, forward strand.
TTCTCAGACGAAGTTCTTGAACTCTTCGATGCGTACTCATGGCCCGGAAATGTGCGTGAGCTGAGAAATGTTGTCGAACGTGCTGTGCTTTTCTGTAAGGGACCGCAGGTGACTCCCGAAGAATTGCCCGCTTCGCTGCGTGGAGAACCCTCAGGCCCGGGGAACACTACTGGATCGCAGCAAGTGAGAACACTGCAGCAGGCTGTTGAGCAGTCGGAGATCGTGGCGATCAGGGTGGCCCTTGAGGCCACAGAGGGTCGAAAGGCTGAGGCTGCCAAGTTGCTTGGTGTGAGTCGAAAAACGCTGTGGGAGAAGATGAAGCACCATAGCATTGAGATTTAGCCCTCCACATTTTCGGATTGTCGCCTCGCGGATGACTATTCTTCGAAGAATGCCGAATTCTCTGCAGTTTCGTTCGAAAAACTAGAACATCTTCTCCAGAGCTGGTATTATCTTGTTCGTTCGGGACACGATCCAAATAGAGAAACGTGCTAGGTTGATTCGAAACGGTGTAGTGCCCCGAGGTGTGTTGAAAATTAGCCCCTCAAGAGCAGAACTCGGAGCCCCCCGATTTCCAGTTCTGCTTCGTCCCACTCCTCTCCCAGTACTTGACTGGGATTCGCCGCGCAACTGCGCGGCGATTTTCTTTGGTGCGAGCAATTCACCAGGTTTCTATTGCGGCTGGCGATGCACCGTGCGTGCCGGCGCTTTCTCGGTTCACTCGCTCGACGTACCACAAGTACGCCTTCGACTCGCCGCCCACAGCAACCGCTACGCGGATACGAGCTTTCAGCTCGTCAGTCCGAGGGACTGGCTGCGTGTCCCTACCTTGCGAGATCGCCGGCACGCACAAGCCCAATCTGGGGATGAATTGTCCCAGATCGGGTCCCTACCTCACCATCCTCATGACAAAACCTGATGAATTGCTCGCACCTATTCATCCCCCCAAGGTGCTTTGGTTTAGACGAACCAAAGGAACGCATGTCCTGTAGAACCCTGCGGGGTACTCACGAGGCCTTTAATATGGCGGCTAAGAGATTCGTGAGATCGCCGGCGCGAACGGAGAAAGGGGAACTAGAAGACGACTTGGGCAAGGAGGCGGATTCGATAATCTTCCTGGTTCGGGGCTTTGCTTATGGGAGTCGGAACTCCGTCGATGACGGCGTTCGGATCGGCGGCAAATTCGCGCACGAGACGCGAAAAATCGATCTGAAGCTTATTGCGGTGCCAGGTGTGGACGTACCAAGCAGCTCCAATCGATATTTCGCTGATTCGCTTCTCGAGACCGATGGCCGGCATTGAATCGGCGCTGAGTTGCACGACGCCGAGGCCGGAATCGATCGACCGTTCGTATGTCGGATTGTTGATACGTTCAATTTCTGCGTGGCGAGCCACGACCTCGAGTGTTTGGGGTACGACGAAGTATCCGAGTTGAAGTCGCCAACCGGTGCGGTCGAAATCTTTCTCATATTTGTCGAAGTTAAATGACTCGATGCCCCACTCGAAGTCGGCCGAGAATCCTCTGTAGCAGCTCATGAACGCTAGATTGTAGCCACCTTCGGAAAGACCTTTCTCGTTACTGGAGCTCGTATAGGCCGAGGCGATGAAACTGAGTTGGAATGACGGTGATGGGTCCCCGTCACCTTGTAAAATCCAATCGATCCAGCCCCATGGGTGATAGCCAACGCGCGCCGCCAAAAGATGGTCGTCTGATGTGTTTGAAAAGCCCAACGTACTGCGGCCGTTCCAGAGTCCGAGCTGGTACTCGAAGGTCGGAGAAGTGGGAGAACCTCGATGACCGCGTAACTGGATGCCTTGTGATCGGTAGAGGTTCATACCACCGGTTGCGTATCCGGTGTCGGCAACCCATGTCAGAGCGAAGCGTTCGGTGCCCCCTCCCGGATAGACCGGGCCGTCTCCAGTATTTCGGTCGATGTCGGTCTCGCCGGAAAACACCGATCGGTCGACGAAGCTTAAGCCCAGTCCAGAGTTGAGGAATTCGAGCCCATAGGCGATTTTCATCCTCCCAGCACCGAGGCGAAGCCAGTCTGTAAAGGTGTATTCCACCCAAAGATCGTGTGAGTTGACCGAACGGGAGGGTTCGAGTTGGAGATGGATGAAATACGTCAGTCGCGGATCGAGAGTGTGTCCTCTGAAGTAGAGGCGTGCACGACGCATGTAGAAATTGGAGTAATTCGACTCGTTGCCGACGATAGTTTCGTCGTAGTCCATGAATGTGTAGCGAAGCTGGACTGCCCCGTTGATTCGCAACGAAAACCGTTGGTCGGTACTGGTGAATTTGAAGCCTTTGTCGTAGAAATCCCTGAGCAGGCCTGTCGCGGATTTCTCGTCTTGCGCCCAGCCGCTGGCGCACAGTCCGAGATGGGAAACAATCAAAATCATCAGAACCCTAGCGGTATTCACACGCACAGGCGCCTCCTGTCGGGCTCAGTATACCCGTGCGGTCCATGAGCCTTTTCAAATGAAGTCGCCTGCTGTCCTGTGTCGTCGCAGGTGCGGTCGTCATTCGCTCGAAGGCAGCCGAATTATCCGATCTGAAGACTGGAGCTGACCGAGTCGGGTACTCTAGGGAGGTATGGAGGAGGAACGGTCCAGGAACTCGTTGTGCGCTGTCGTCGTGACCTACAACAGTCAAGATCTGATCGGAGACTGCCTCCGGTCGCTGTTGGCACAGGTTCCGAGACCTCACGTCATCGTTGTCGACAATGCTTCAACGGACAGCACCGTAGACACGGTGCGAGAAGGCGCATTCGAAGATGTTCAGATCATCGTGGCGGATCGCAACACCGGCTTTGCGGGGGGGTGCAACCGGGGGTACCGTGAAGCCGCGGGCGCCTACGAGTGGTTAGCTTTCTTAAATCCCGACGTGACATTGGAGACGAACTGTCTGCTCAGGTGTCGGGAATTGCTCGAATCGAATTTTGAGATCGGTTGTGTCGCCCCTCTTTTAATGCGCACCGATGGAGAGACGGTCGACAGTGCCGGGCAGTTGCTAAATCGATGGACTCTCGAAGTCCATGACCGCGGTTACGGACAGCGGATGCAGGAGTCCATCGCTCTAAGACAGACCGTTCTCGCCGCATGCGGGGCGGCGGCGGTTTTTCGATGTTCGGCCCTGCAGGCAATCGCGGTCGATGATGAGCCATGGTCTCAGGAGTTCTTCTGTTTCTGGGAAGACCTGGAAATCGGGTGGCGATTGTCGAACCGGGGCTGGAGGATTGTCGTTGAACCCGAAGCAGTGGCCTATCACCTTCGCGGTGGAGGGGCCGAGCCGGGAAGGGGACGCCTTCGCTGGCGTCGCCCACCTGCACTCGAGGCTTGCGTCTTAACGAATCGTTGGATCACAATGGCTCGACACCTCCATATGCTTGATCTGATGTGTCGGCTCCCCATACTCTTGATTTGGGACACGCTGGCGGTGGTACTGGGTTTGGTTCGCCGACCAGTCCTAGCTCGATACCTTGTCGGACGATTGCCTTTGGTTCTGTCTGCTGTGCGGACGAGGCAAGAACACCCTCGCCGTAGGCTGGGAGATTTGCTGTGCTGATTAGACTGGTACTGGGATTCTTTCTGGCGTTTCTGTTCGCGCTCGTCGGAACGCCGATGGCGCGGGAGGCGGCACTTCGCTTTGGTGTTGTCGACAACCCGGATGGAATGCTCAAACAGCATGAACAGCCTGTCGCATACCTCGGCGGTCTTGCGGTCTTCATCAGTTTCCTACTGTCAATCGGTATGACGTTTGAGTTCGACCATGAGCTTCTGGCACTTCTTCTGGCATCAACCATCGTTGCTACGCTCGGGCTGATTGATGATTTCGGCGTGCTGACACCACGTGCGAAGGTTCTCGGACAGATGGTGGCAGTGTTCGTGCTTTTCAAGGCTAGCGTTACGGTCAACCTGGTTGTTCTTCCGTGGTGGGCTCGTCTCGGCATCACCGTCCTTTGGCTGGTTGGTTTGTCGAACGCACTTAATCTCATGGACATCATGGACGGGCTTGCCAGTGGTCTCGGCGTGATAGCAGCAACATTTCTACTGGTGGTCGCGATTCTGAACGGTCGTTGGATGGTAGCTGCGTTCACCGTGGCAATCATCGGAGCATTACTCGGCTTTCTTCGATTCAATTTCTCACCAGCCTCGATCTATCTTGGGGATTGCGGAAGTCTCTTTCTTGGGTTCACTCTCGGCGCCTTGGCGATGGTCATGAGTTACACGGAACACAATCCTTTTGGTTTTCTCGCTCCGGTATTCATCCTTGCAGTACCCATCGTCGATACTGGATTCGTTACGTTGTTACGCCTCCGTGCTGGGCGAAGGATCTACCACGGGAGTCCTGACCATTTTCCGCTGCGCTTGAGAAAAAAGCTCGGCGGAAACATTACTCGGACAGTTGTAGTTGTTTATGCAGTTGCCATTTTGTTGGGTAGCCTCGGAGTGTTGATTCTATTTCTCGATCCGCAGACAACGCTCATCATCACAGCATTGACAGTGGTAATTATCAGTGTCGGATTGATTTGGCTAGCTCGAGTGCCGATGGAGTCCCATTGAAACCGGTTTTGATTCTGGGAGGTGGGCTTACGGGATTGGTTGCAGCTGAGAGGCTCGCTGCGTCACGAGTATCGAGTCGTGTAGTCGAGAAAGAGAGCGAGCCGGGAGGGGCGTGTCGGACTCTGGGTAAGGACGGCTACCTCTTCGATTTGACCGGACATCTACTCCACATTGGACACGAGGTAACCCAGAGCTATCTTGAGGACGTTGGCGTGTGGAAGGAGCTGAAGACACATGAGAGACGGGCCGCCATCCGAGTCGGAAACAGCGTAACGCCGTACCCGATTCAGATCCATACGCATGGCCTAGATCCGAAGACACGCAGAGATTGCCTGCTCGGCTTTGTTCGAGCCTGGGCTGCTGAGGCTAAGAGTGAGCCGCGATCTTTCGAAGAGTGGGTTCTCGAACAGTTTGGCGACGGGTTGGCGAAACACTTCTTCTTTCCTTACAACAGCAAGCTCTATAGGGCTGAACCGAGTGAACTCAGTCTCGATTGGGTTGGACGGTATGTCCCTAAACCTGATCTCGAAGAGGTCATCAACGGTGCACTGGGGCTACATCAGGGTGAGACTGGCTATAACGCAGTATTTCGCTATCCATGCACAGGGGGAATCGATTGTCTTCCGCGCGCAGTAGCGAAACGCGTCGAAAATCTCGAACTCAACCGGTGTGTGACAGCGATCAGTCTTGATGAGAGCTGGGTCGATTTTGCTGATGGTAAGCGAGAATGTTTCGATGATCTGGTATCAACCCTTTCATTGCCATCGTTGATGGACATGATCGTTGACGAGTTGCCAGGGGATATCGCAGCCGCACGGCGTGTGCTGCGCTGGGTCCGAGTTCTCAATCTGGCGCTTGGTGTTTGTGGTGACGCTCCGACAGATCAGCATTGGCTCTACTTTCCAGATCCAGCTTTGCCATTCTATCGAGTTGGATTCCCTTCGAATCACGGATCGCTGGCGCCGGAAGGTGCGCATACGATCTCAGTGGAAGTCAGCCTCGATCCGGAGGGTGGCGACGTCGACGTGTTGGCTGACCAGGCGATGCAAGCACTGGTTGGCATCGGCATGGTGGAGGAAGACCAAGTACAGGTACGGCAACTCGCCGTGCTCGATCCGGCGTACGTTGTCTTCGACCATAGGCGGAGAGAGGCAGTCGCCAAGCTTCGGAAGTTTCTGTCGAGCTATGGAGTGATTATTTCCGGTCGTTGGGCGGAGTGGAAGTACTCAGCGATGGAAGATGCAATTCTGGACGGCATGACGGTAGCGCGACGCCTCTGTGGGCGGGCCGAGTCCCGTGACACCGTCTAACCACAGGATGGTCCATTTGGAGAGGATTCCTACGCCAGCTCGAGTTCTTCACGTCATCACTCGGCTCGAGCTTGGTGGGGCACAGCGAAACACCCTGTACACGGTGGCCAATCTGGATTCCGGGCTCTTCGAAGCGGCGCTGGCGTGGGGACCTGGAGATCGTCTCGACAGCGAAGCTCTGGATATCAAGCGCGTGACGCTGTATCCCATCGATGAGCTCGTTCGAGCTGTTCAGCCGGTGCAAGATGTGTGCGCCCTTCGAGCGCTGCGGCGTTGTATGCGTGAGTTCAAGCCGAACATCGTTCACACACATTCGTCAAAAGCGGGTGTTTTGGGTCGACTTGCGGCACGGCTCGAAGGTGTCAAGATAACTGTGCACTCTATCCACGGATACGGTTTCACACCTGTTCAGCCACTGTTGGTACGAGCTCTGTTTCTCGCGGTCGAGAAAGCAATCGCGAGGCTGACAAGCCACTTCATAGTTGTTTCCCGTCCGAATAAAGAACTGGGTTTGAAGCTCGGTTTGTTCGAGGCAGATGAAGTCTCGTTGATTCGTTCCGGCATAGATCTCCATCAACGAGCAACGGACAAAGAGCGAGATCTCTTTCTCAGGGAGATCGGTCTGCCGCCGGAAGCGGTTGTCGTGACACAGGTCGGCAACTTCAAGCCGCAGAAGGCGCCTTTGGACTTCGTCCGTGTCGCAGCTCAGATTCATGAGAATCTACCTGATGTCTGGTACGTCATGGCCGGTGACGGACCACTCCGAACCGAGGCCGAGGAGCTTGCTCGGAGACTGGGGATCGCCAGGCGAATGCGCTTCTGTGGATGGCGCGATGATGTCAGGACAATTCTGGCGGCGAGTCGGTTGACGGTGCTAACTTCGCGTCACGAAGGTTTGCCCAGGTCAGTTCTAGAGTCATTGGCTTGCGGTGTGCCGGTCGTTGCGACTCGAGTGGACGGCACGGCCGAGATCGTTGAGGATGGAGTAACCGGGGTGCTAGCTGAAGTTGGAGACATCGATGAGCTTGCAGCGGGAGTGTTGGATTTGTTGCAGCACGAAGACAAACGGAAACGCTTCGCCAGCGGTTCCAGCACAGGTCTCGATGAATTTGACATCAACTTGATGGTACGTCGACAGGAGGAGCTGTACGGATGGCTTTTGTCCCGCAACCTGTGATGATCGCTTACGCCTGCCTCATTGGCGCGGTTGTCGGTAGCTTTCTCAATGTAGTGGTCTATCGAATACCGCGCGGCAAGTCGATCGTTTTCCCGGGCTCGACGTGTCCGCAGTGCAAGAACTCAATTCGTTGGTTCGACAACATTCCACTGGTTTCGTGGATTATCCTAGGAGCTCGTTGTCGGCGCTGTAGCGCACCCATTTCGATGCGTTATCCATTCGTTGAGGCTCTTGCTGCAATAGCCGCTGGATTGGGAGTTTTTGAATTTGGCATCGGCCTGGTCACATTCGAGGTTGTAATCTTCGCATGGGCTTCGATTGCACTCGCCCTCATCGATTTTGAGCACCAGATTCTCCCTGATGTGATCACTATCCCTGCAATTGTGTTCGGACTTGCTATGTCCTGGGCGGGGAGCTTGGTCGCCCTTTGGGAAGCGCTGATTGGATGTGCTCTCGGCGCGGCCCTGCCGACCGCGGTCATTCTGTTGTACAAGCTCATCCGCGGCGAGGAGGGCATGGGGTGGGGTGACGTCAAGTACTTGGCAGCCATCGGAGCGGTCACTGGGGTCTATGGTTGCCTTTGGGTTCTCATCGTTGGTTCCGTCATTGGAGCGGTGGTGGGAATCTGGCTGATGGCTGTGGGGCGTGGGTCGTCGAAGACGGCTCTCCCTTTCGGAACTTATCTCGCCGTGGCGGTAATTCTATGGCTCTACTTGCCACCGGCCTGGCGGCTTTGGGGTGCCCCGTAGGCACGGCAGGTAGCGCTGACGAGTTCTTTGTCCTGCCCGGGGAGCACGGTACGGAGATCCAACACGAGTTCCTCGTTTTCGAACCTCCCCACAACGCTCGGGTCGCTGCGGCGAAGGTTGTCGGCGAGTTCCTGGTTGCCGGCGATAGCGAGACCGTAGCTAGAGATCGTTTCGGTTGGAGTAGTTCCACCTCCAAGAGCCGCCCGAGTCGAGCAACCTCGAGCCGGGACTCCCTGTTGGCGAAGGCGGCGACCCACTGATTGAGCACGTCGCTTCAACGTTTCGAGCGAGGTCTCAAGCATCGCGTAGAGGGGGATGCTCTCCAGTTGCCCGGAATGATGTGCGGCGATCGTGCGGTCCATCGTCACCAACGCAGTCTTGTCAGGCCGCAAAGCCCTGTAGAGAGGGTGTTTGCCGAGAGGTTCTATCCAGTTTCCTGTGCCGACAAGGATACCGGCTTGCGGGCCTCCCAAGAGTTTGTCGCCGGAAAAACAGACAACGTCGCTTCCAGCTCCTAAGAGCTCCGAAACAGTGTCTTCGTGGGGCAGACCCCAACGGGAGAGATCGTGGATGCACCCCGATCCCTGATCTACAAACAGTGGAAGATTGTAGCGATGTGCGAGACTTGCCAATTCGCTGATCGGCGGAGACGCCGTGAAACCAACAATTTTGAAGTTCGACTGGTGTGCGACAAGAAGGGCAGCAGTATCTTGAGTGATTGCGTCTTCGTAGTCCTTCAAATGAGTTCGATTCGTACACCCAACCTCCACAAGCTGGGCTCCGGATGCTTCCATGACCATAGGTAACCGAAAGGAACCGCCGATCTCGATGAGTTCTGATCGCGAAACGATGACTTGTCGGCCAGCTGCGTGGGTTGTGAGTAGAAGGACCAGAGCTGCGGCGTTGTTGTTGACCATCACTGCGGACTCTGATCCAACCAAAGTGCACAATCGTTCGCGTAGCGGAGCTAGGCGTTGCCCGCGAGAACCAGCCATGACGTCATACTCAAGGGCGAGGTATGATTCCAACGATGCAGGAAACGGGTATGGCAGTGGCGCGCGGCCGAGGTTGGTATGAATCAGAATACCAGTGGCATTAATAATCCGGACGTAGGCTTCACGGCTGGTCTCGCGCAGCTGTGCGAGAATCCGGCGAGGAAGATCGTTGCACTCATCGGCTACCGAAGCATCTGTCAGCTTCTCGTCGGCAATGGCCTGTCTGAGGAGTTCGGTTTCCGCGCGACACGCAGCGACAACTTGATCGCGACCGAAATCTGCAACGGCTTCCCGCAGGCTGCCCTCCTCGAGAAGACGGTGAACAGCAGGGATGGTACGAAAGTGCGAACCCATGGCGAGGATTGTATCAGGGGGTTCGAATGGACTTGATAAAACAGGTGCAAGTGCTCGAAACTGCATTGCAGAGGCTGATTCTAGATTGGGAGCGGTTCTTCTCGGGTGACATTCGAGTTCCACCTCATGCGGATCGTGATCGACTGCAGCAGCGATTAAGGCATCTCGGTGAACACCCTTCGACTCGACGCGCCGAGCAGTTTCGGCTTGAGCAACTACAGAATCGCTTCATGACTTACTACCAGCTCTGGGAACGACAGCTCAAGGAACGCGAGGAAGGTCGATTAGCGAGTGGTCGGATGCGACGTGGTGCGCCAGCTCCGATGCCGTCACCAAACGAAGCATTGTCGAGATCCGTAGGTGATAATGGAGGCGAATCGTTGTTCGAACGGTATGTGTCCGCGAGGCAGCAGGCGGGCGATCAAGTGAAACTTGATCAAGCATCGTTCGATCGCCAGATTGAGCGCCAGCGTCAGGAGATTGAATCGAAACTAGGTCGCAAGGTACAGTTCGAGGTGGTGGTTGAGGGCAAGCGAGTTAAGCTTGCTGCCCGGGCAAAAAACGGGAAAGGGCGGGAGAGCTAAGATGAAGACCTCGCTGGCACTTTGTGTGTGTGCAGCATTGGCCGTGGCTTCCGGAGCTGCTGCAGGAGACAATGGTCCGGTATTCCTTCAATGGTTGATGCCGGAATCCCCGAGCGACCAAGTGATTCGGGACTATTGGAAAATGGCTGAAGCTGAGGAGGCGACTGCTGAGGAGCTTCTTGATTTGGGAACGATGCTCTTTTTTCGCGGCTACCCGAAGGATGCCGTTCGCTTGTACAAAAGGGCTTTGAAACTCGATCCGAAGATGAGCGAAGCCTGGTTCCGAATCGGACTGGTCAAGCATCGAGAGGGCGAAACTCGAGATGCGGAGAATGCATATCACAAATGCCTCGATATTCTCACGGGACATGGCTGGTGCAACTTCTACATGGGATTGCTTCAGGAAAGAGCGGGGCGTCCGTCCAAGGCCCTTCACTACTACCGAAGAGCATTCAAATTCGCACCGGAACTCTCCAATCCGCGGGTCAACCCGGAGGTTCTCTACTCCGAGCTTCACCTAGCGGCGCTCCTGAGAATTCGGGATCGTGATCGTTTTACGGGGTATTTCCCGATGCCGTTTCTAGAGCCAGGTAAGGTAGAGGCCGCTCGAGCCCAGTATGAGCCTGAACCAGTGCCGCAGGAAACACCTCTTCCAGATCCGACTGCGGAGGGAGACGTCCCGGTCAGTGCGAATCCTCCTGCGGTAGTGATTGACGGTACGACCACAGAGGGTGGTGGGAAACCGACTCAGAGCAGACAGGGTGCCACCGCTGGACAGGCCGGGCAGAATAAGAAAGGGCAACCCAACGCGCGGCAGAACAGAAGATCGAGGCGTCCTGCGGCGCGTCCAACGCCGTCGCCACAATCCGAAATTCACTCCGAATAGGGCGTTAGACGTTGAACCGAAAATGGACGACGTCACCGTCGCGGACGGGGTAGATCTTCCCTTCGAGTCGGAGCGTGCCGTTGCTTTTTGTGGCTGCGAGCGAGCCTGCATCGAGCAAATCTTGATAGTGAATGACCTCAGCTCGGATGAACCCGCGGCTGATGTCGCTATGAATCGCCGCAGCAGCTTCAACGGCGAGACTTCCCTCGCGGATGGACCATGCGCGGCACTCATCCTCCCCGACGGTGAAGAAGCTGATGAGTCCGATCAGACGGTAGGATTCGCGGATGACTCGATTCAGTGCCGGCTCAGTGAGGTTCAGTTCCTGGAGGAATTCATTCGCCTCGTCTTCATTCAATTCGGCAAGCTCGGATTCGAGAGTCACGCAAACCTCGCAGCATCCAGTTTCGGCCCGTTCCCGGAGAGTCTGGCACCTGGCGTCGTCCACTGAATCTTCGCCAAATCGACCCTCGTCAGCGTTGAACACGATGAGGACTGGTTTGAGAGAAAGAAGGCTGAACCCTCGCAGCTTTTGCATCTCAGGTGATGAGAAACTCACCTCGCGGAGGGGCTTTGATTCGTCGAACGCGACGAGACAGCGCTCGAGCAGGGCTTTTTCAGCCAGGAGTTCCGGCAGACTTTCTCGCTTGAGTTCGCGAGTAATACGATCTAGACGTTTCTCAACAATGACCTGATCCTCGAGTAGGAACTCCTCTTCGATTCTCTGAAGGTCGCGCATTGGGTCGTTCGAACCGAGTGGATGGGCGACAACAGGTGAGTCGAAGTCGCGCAGGACGATCATGAGAAGGTCGTTGTTCCGCAGTTTTGCGGTGCCGAGCTTCCCTGGTTCGCATCCGTCGCTGAATACCCCGGGAATGTCTGTGTAGTGAATGGCCGCAGGTGTGTGCTTTTTGGGCTGGTACAGAGATGAGAGCCGGTCGAGGCGATCGTCAGGAACACGTGCAACACCAACCTTTGGCTCGCTGCGTCGATCGCTGTCGGAGGAAGAATCCACACCAGTCATCAGTCGAAAGAGAGTTGATTTGCCACTTCCGGCGAGGCCGGTGATTCCTACTTCCATCGAAAGACTCCATTGAAAGAGAGTTAATTCACCCCTGAGACCTCTCAGTGAGCGTCCGCAGCAGGCGCCGCGCACGATACCACAGGCTGCTCCAAATTGCTCGCACAGCTGCGAGTTAAGTGCTAGGCCCCTATCGTTTGGCGGCGGAGAAGCAGGGAGGGTGAATCGATGAAGCCGGCGCGAGTTTGGTGCCAACCATGGTCGGTGCCGACGCCGTCTATGCGTCGAAGAAGCTGGCCGATACCGCCGGACACCTCTATAGCAGGCTGCCAGCCAGCGACCTTGCCGCCCTCTATCCAGATCCCTGAAGCGAGGAGACGGAACGAGTCACGCTTGGGATCGAGTTTGACAGGGGCAATCGGACGCAGGAGGTACGCTGCGCAGTCGATGTTGCCTAACAGCTCACTTGGACTGATGGCCTCTGGGGAACTCACGACGACATTCGAAGCTCCAGATGCTGGGTAGTCGCGATACGAGAGTCGGAGCGCGCCTCCCCGTGGCTGCTCGTGACACACCATTGCGTCGCGGTAGGAAGCGATTCGATGTCTTGGTACACCCTCTTCAACAAGCAGAACCCGACGTGCGCTGAGTCCTTCACCGTCACTCGGGGAGGACAATGGGCCGTCCTCCACAGTGCGATCATCGACTAGAGAGAGATCGCAGCTCATGAGAAGTCCGTGCTGATCGACCAACGTGGACAGGTCGTCGAAGTCACCAGGTGTGGCGGTGAGCAACGGGATCAGCTCTGCGATGATGTGGGCTACGACCTCACCGTGGCAGATGACATCCTTTATACCGGCCATCTCAAAGTTGTTTGCGTTGCTGAGCATGACACGATCTACGACTTTGAGAGCGATCTTGCGCGGATCTGAATCTGAAGGTCGCGGGAGATGAACAGACTCTCGCCAGATACCAGCATCTCTGTCACGGAGCCTGACTTCCACGAGGAGTGAGGTGCTGACTGTTTCGTGATGGGTAGTATGATCATCCGATGTTGTCAGAATCCACCCAAATGCTCCTTCTTGAAAAGCAATGCGGTGAGGAATGACTCGCCCCCCAGAACAGGTGTGAATCTCTGACCGCAGTGTTTGACAGAAGTGGGCAGCCCATCCAGCGGGTGCGAGTTCCGAGCGTTGGCTGAGAGGTGAGTCCCCCAGGAGATGCTGGGGAGGAAGAGGATCGAAATCAATTGCCACTTCGCTCGAACGAACTCCATCGGCGGCGCGGCGCGACGCGTTTGATCCGAGATCGGATGCGGCGGCGAAGCCGTGACGATCGTTTGAAAACGAGCGGACGGCGACACCGGTCTCCTCTGTTTGGCTGACCAAGTCTGCATCGTCCGGCGCAAAGATTTGCTGTCTCGCGCAGGAGGCCTTCGCAAATACCTCCCAACGACCGGAGGCTCGGTGGTGAAGCAAGTCCCGCGTAGAGATCGCTGCACGCTGCAGCTGTTCTCTGTAGCGGTCTGGGGAGAGCTCGAAGTCGTGGTGAGTTCCTGGTGTCATCGTGGTCGATTCAGCCTCTGAATTCTACAGGACCGCGAGACAATGAATAAGAGCCGAAGGAGCGACCGATCCCGTCGGCACGGGAGCGCCATCCTTGACACACCAGCCGAGGCGCCAGTCCGCGGACGGATCGTTACCAAGTGAGGGGTCAATTGCGGCGAGAATCTGCAGCACCGAACCTGTCAACTCGCAGCTTGCCAGCGAACGGCGCCGGCGTCCGTTGTGCAGTTCCCATCCTCGGGCGACGCGAAGCACTACTCGTCCCGATACCGGATCCGCGATTGCACCGGCGAGTTGCGTCACGACGAGGCCATGGCGTTGATCGGCTTCAAGTGACTCGTCTGTTGTGGTGCCGGGTGTCACAACCAGGTTTGACATGCGCGGCTGCGGGTGCCTTGTCCAATTGGATCGGCGCCCCCTTCCCGGAGGCAAGCCGTGACGAGTGGCCGCAACGCGATCACTGAGAGCTCCGACAACTCTTCCCTCGCGAAGAAGATCCTGAGGTTCAGCTGGGATTCCTTCGTCGTCGGCCGAGAATGCTCCAGCCAAGTCGAATCGCGTCGGATCGTCAACGATGCTCAGGGTTGGTGATGAAACCGTGGCCCCACGAAGGGAGCGGAACGGCGAGTCCTGGTCGCTCTCAACATCCATCTCCAGCATGTGGCCGACGAGTTCGTGCATAAGGACTCCGAAGGTTCCGTCTGTGAAAACGATGGGGAGTTCTGCGCCGCTGGGTGGATCCCAAGTCTTGGAAGGTGAGGGTTCGACGAGGGCAGTGAGCCATGAACCGATCTTGGGATTTCCCCACACTGCCAAAAGGGCAGCTTCGGGGCGATCCGAGAGTTCCACTCGCAGCAGAGGAGGAGTCCGAACTGGGATCCACTTTCCGGGGCGAACGACGATAGCATCAGTTGAAATGAAACGCACTGTAGTGCGTCTGGGGAGAAGCTGGTCACACAGCTTTTGAGCCCAGTCGCGCCAGCCCTCTGGTACTTCCTGATCATGCGACACCAGCGGAGGTGTGTTCGTGAGGCCTCCGTTGGCGCAAATTGGAGACAGGATGCTATGAATCGCTTCTGGTGCGATCCCAGAGCAGGCGCGCAGTACAAGGCGTGATGGGTGACTCCAGCGCACGGCGGATCCTTCGGCCCTGCATTCTTCAACCTGAAGCGTTCCGGATGCGTTGCTGACGGTAGTCTCGAGCCTGCGTCCGAGGTAGAGATCTATGAACGTAGCGCCCGCAGACTGACGTGTGTTACACAGATCTGCCAACGCCGAGACCCAGGTCGAATCAAAAGGAGCCGTATCATGCGTCGTGTTCACGGACCAATGGTAGACGTGCGCGCCGACTTTGGATACTCATGGTGACTTGTTGACTCAACACTGAGTGAAGAAGGCAGGCTAGAATACCCTGTGGTGTCGAGGCTGGCACGTCGAGACGAACTGAATCCAGTTGCCGGGAAGTGCCAGTAACGAGGGAGGCTGTGGATGGGACGCGGAGTTGTTGAGAGGCTGGAAGATCGGCTTGCTTCGAATCGTCGTGGTGGAGGCGAAGACAAGATCGAGCGACAGCATGCTCAGTCGAAACTGACTGCTCGAGAACGAGTTGAACTCTTCCTCGATGAGGGAACGTTCGAGGAAATGGACGCGCTTGTCGAGCACGATTGCACTGATTTCGGGATGCAGGATCGGAGAATCCCTGGAGATGGTGTTGTCTGTGGGCATGGGCGTGTCGAGGGTAGGCCAGTGTTCGTCTTCGCCCAAGACTTCACCGTCTTCGGTGGATCCTTGTCGCATGCCAACGCGCAGAAGATCTGTAAGATCATGGACTTGGCCATGAAGGTGGGCGCACCGGTCGTTGGGCTGAACGACTCAGGCGGAGCTCGAATCCAGGAGGGAGTGGCATCGCTGGCCGGCTATGCCGACATCTTCTTGAGAAACACGCTGGCATCGGGCGTGGTGCCTCAGGTTTCTGCGATCATGGGGCCGTGTGCTGGTGGCGCAGTTTACTCGCCTGCGATTACTGATTTCGTGTTTATGGTTGAGGAAACTTCGTACATGTTTGTTACCGGGCCAGATGTGATCAAAACGGTAACCCATGAAGAGGTCACGAAAGAGAAACTGGGTGGCGCGATGACCCACAACTCCACCTCAGGAGTAGCTCATTTCGCCTCCCGGTCCGACACCGAGTGTCTCGCTCATATCCGTCGACTCTTAGGATTCCTCCCTTCTAACAACGCTGAGCATCCTCCAGTCCGTAAGACTGACGACTCGATAGATCGAGAGATTCCCGAGCTCGATGCGTTTGTTCCTGAGGATCCCAATAAACCCTACGATATTAAGCAGCTCATACGATTGGTCGCTGATGACGAGAATCTCTTTGAAGTTCATGAGCACTTTGCCAAGAACATCGTCGTTGGGTTCATTCGGTTGGGTGGCCGAACCGTTGGAGTCATCGCGAATCAACCGAATCATCTTGCCGGAGTGCTGGACATAAGTGCTTCTGTGAAGGGCGCACGGTTTGTGCGGTTCTGCGATGCGTTCAACATACCTCTGTGGATCGTGGAGGACGTGCCCGGTTTTCTGCCTGGCACAGAGCAAGAGTGGGGAGGCATCATTCGCCACGGCGCAAAGTTGCTCTACGCCCTCGCCGAAGCCACGGTTCCAAAGGTCACTGTGATCACTCGCAAAGCCTACGGAGGCGCCTACTGCGTTATGGGGTCCAAGCACATTCGCACTGACGTCAACCTCGCCTTTCCTTCGGCGGAGATCGCCGTCATGGGTCCGCAAGGGGCGGTCAATATCCTGTATCGCAATGAGATAAGATCGGCTGACGATCCTGAGGCAGAGCGTGCTCGCCTGGTCAAGGAGTACCAGGAGAAGTTCGCTAACCCATTTGTGGCTGCTGAAAAGGGATACGTCGACGAGGTGATTTTGCCGCGACGGCTGCGCCGAAAACTGATTGCGGCGTTCGCGGTTCTGCAGACCAAACGAGACAACTCACCAGCTAAAAAACATGGAAATATTCCGCTCTGATGAATGATGAATGATGAATGATGAATGATGAATGATGAATGATGAATGAAAGATGAAAAGTGAACAGTGGGGGATGTGAGATCAGAGATGCGAAAGGGTGACGAGTATCCCACTCTAGACGGCAGGACGATGGTTGGTGAGTTAGCTCTGCAACGGAGTGAGGGGAGAGCGGATTGAAGTTATTAGTCGCAAACAGGGGCGAGATTGCAGTGCGGATTATTCGAGCGTGTCGGGAGATGGGGATTGAGAGCGTGGCAGTCTACTCAGATGTAGACCGGCTTTCTCCCCACGTTTTAATGGCGGATGAGGCCTTCCCGATCGGTGCGGCAGCGGCGGCGGAGAGCTACCTCAACGTCGAGAGCTTGATACATGCCGCCAAGGCTAGCGGTAGTCAAATGATCCATCCTGGGTATGGTTTTTTCTCCGAAAACGCCGATTTTGCCGAACGAGTCGAATCGGAAGGGCTGATCTGGGTCGGACCTCCTCCTGCCGCGATCCGGGTTATGGGATCCAAGACAGAGTCTCGCAAACTGGCAATCAAAGCCGGTGCGCCTGTGATTCCGGGCATGATGGAACCGATCGAAGAGCATCAAGAGCTCGAGGATTTTGTCGACGAACATGGATTGCCGGTTCTGCTCAAGGCTGTCGCTGGTGGTGGCGGAAAAGGGATGCGTGAAGTGCACTCTCGAGAGGAACTTGGTCCGTCGCTCGATCGCGCGCGTTCCGAAGGGAAGGCGTACTTTGGCGACGATCGGGTCTACGTTGAGCATCTGATCGCTAAGCCACGCCATATTGAAGTCCAAGTTGCTGCTGACAAGTTCGGTGCGGCAGTCTACGTGGGCGAGCGAGAGTGTTCGATCCAGCGACGACACCAGAAGGTTGTGGAGGAGTGCCCTTCGCCGGTCGTAGATGCCGACCTCAGGAGCCGCCTTGGCGAAGCTGCACTTGCCGTGGTGCGAGCCTCCAACTATCAATCGGTTGGTACCGTCGAGTTTCTGCTCGATCGTGATGGCAGCTTCTACTTTCTCGAGATGAACACGCGACTCCAAGTGGAACACCCTGTGACCGAGGAGGTCTACGGTGTCGACCTAGTGTGTGAGCAGATCAACCTTTCGCTGGGTAAGCCGTTGTCGCTGGTGCAGGATTGCTTGATTCCGCGAGGCCATGCGATTGAATGTCGCGTCTATGCAGAAGACCCGTTGCGCGATTTTGCACCTTCGCCTGGCACGATTTCTCACATCAACAGACCGGATGGACCTGGGATTCGGATCGATTCCGGAGTTTTCGAAGGAAGCACAGTTCCGCTCGACTACGACCCGATGCTGGCCAAGTTGGTTGTTTCCGCTGACAACCGGCCACTTGCCATCGACCGTCTGCGTCGTGCGTTGCAGGAGTATCAGATTCAGGGAATCTCAACAACACTCTCGCTCTTTCGGGTGCTCGTTGAGATGGAGGCGTTTCAGACTGCCGATTTTCATACCTCCTTTTTGGATGAACTGCTGGCATCGAAGCAGCTTGAGGAATTGCATGGAGAACAGGATCCAGAGGCAGAGGAGGCTGCTGTGTTGGCTGCAGCATGCCTCGCCTCGCTCAGCGCAGACTCATTGCCAACCGATCCCTATGCTCACGGTGAGGAGAGCAGCTGGTGGGCCGAGGGCCTTCGGATTCAGCATGGGAGGTTTCCGCGATGAAATGGATTGTGCGTGGAACGACCACTGAACGAGAGGTCGAAGTCGAGCGTATAGCTGGCGGATTCGACGTCGTTGTAGACGGCAAGCGACGAAAGGTCGATCTCGTGTGTCTGAATGGACGCCTCGCGTCTCTTCGCTACACCGATGACAACCGTTCTCACCACGTGAGCTACGAGCGAAAGGGGAGTGGGAGTTGGAGAGTTGCGGTCGGCGAACGGGAGTTTGATTTCGCAGTGCTTTCTCCAATTGAGGCAAGCAGCTCGGATGCTGTGGATCTGGGTACTGGTGCGAGCTGTTTGGAAGCGCCGATCCCAGGCAAAGTGGTCTCGGTCAACGTTGCCGAAGGAGACGAAGTCGAAGCCGGCCACTCCATGGTCGTGCTTGAAGCAATGAAGATGGAAAACGAGTTGATCGCTGAGCGGGCTGGACGTGTGGCTCGCGTCCTCGTGGCGGCGGGCGAGACTGTCGACACAGGAACCGTCCTGGTCGAACTCGAGTGAGCCCTGGCGCCGACCGATATGTGAAGGCCCTGGCAACCTGGGCCGCTTTATGGTTGCTCGCGATTGGTAGCGTAGATGCTCAATCAACCCATGGCGCGATTCGTGGCACGGTCTTTGATGACCTCGGGTTGGCGTTGGACGGCGTGACTATAGTCGTGACCTCGGACCACTTGCAGGGCGAGCGCACGGTAACGACTAACCCGGAAGGGAAGTTTCGGCTGGAATTGCTTCCACCTGGGCTCTACAAAGCCGTCTGTTCCAAGCAGGGCTATCAGTGGCTGGAGCATGAGCAGATTCGTGTGCGGCTTGGAGGCACAGTCTTACTGACTCTGCAACTCGCTGCGACCGATACCGAAGAATTCGTTGTGGCCGGAGGATCGCCAACATTGGATCGGGCTTCGGCGGGAATTGTGAGCAGTTTCGGGCAACCGGTCCTGAATGAGATTCCGGTGGCGAGAGATGTGTCTTCGATTGCTCTCTTGGTTCCCGGAGTAGTGGAAGGTGGTGGTCTTGCCAACGACGTCCTCACCGGTAACTTGTCGATCATGGGTGGGTCTATGCTCTCGAATAGCCACTTTGTCGACCAGCTAGATGCAACCGACGTTGCAGATGGACGATTTGGGGTACGTGTGCCGACGTCCTTTGTCGAGGAGCTCCAGGTTCGAGCTGGTAGCAATGAGGTCGAGTTCGGTAGCGCCTGGGGTGGCACCCTCAACGTGATCACAAAATCGGGGAGGAGCGAGTTTCGCGGAGAACTCTTTGGCTACTATGTTCCCGATGGCCTGACAGGAACACCGCAGGCAGTATCTGGAGATCATCCGACAAAGCGAGTGGAGAGTGAGTTTGATGTCGGATTCACGCTAGCTGGGAGCCTGCTCCGAGACAAACTGTGGTATTTCGTTGGTTTTGATCCCAGCACAATCGGTCACGTCTACAACAGTCGCATCAGTCGTGCGGACCAGCTGGACGCTGAGCGCGAAACCTGGACGCGAACCACAAAAACAAGGTTCTTTGGCGGCAAACTCACGTGGAGGGTGGATAAACGGAATACCGCTTCCGTGACGGTGTTTGGTGACCCGACTGAGGTTGAAAATCAGCATTTCGACACTGGTCGATTCTACGACTCGAATCTTGTCGACCAAACGAACATTCTTGCAGATGTCTCAATGAGTAGTTGGAATCTAGCCGCGAGTTGGAACACGGTCCTGTCGGATACATCTCTGGTCGGACTGACCGTGGGGCGCCATCGCAAATCGCAGCTCTACACTCCTCAACTTGAGGGATTGAACTATAAGGATGAGACCTTCGGTGGCGTCTGGACTGACGGTGTGGGTCAAGGGACTTATTTTGGTGCCGCCGGTCTGAGACGAGCTTTGGATCGACGAGTGCACGACCAAATACGAGGATCGCTGACCTGGTTTCTTGGGGCGGACCACGCAATCAAACTCGGCGCAGGTTACAGCGCTCTCGAATACGAGGTTGACAGCAGCAACAACGGGAAATCCGACGAGCTCTGTGCTCCCGCGATCAAGGGCCCGAATCCGTGGTTCGACATGGAAGGGCCGGTCGGCATGGATCCCGGCACTGGGGAGTACTTTGAGATTCCTCTCGATTGCGACAGCAATGGAGACTCGATCAATGACGGGGTAGTGATCGGCGCGCGTTCAGGGAACAGTCTAAGCCTGCAGGACGGCTACTACGTGAACCGCAGTTTCTCAAGTCGTTCGACAGGAAGGTCTTCGCTCTACCATATTTTTCTACAGGATGAGTGGACCCCGACTGACGGCTTCACCGTGTCGCTTGGAATTCGCACTGAGGCTTCGGAGGTGACTGGAGACCTCTCGGACGTACTCCCTGGTCACAAGATTAACTTCAGCTTTGCTGATCAGTTGGCTCCAAGGATGGGTCTTTTGTGGGATCCGACGCGAACCGGTCGTATGAAGGTGTTCGCCCAGCACGGGAGGTTCTTTCAAACTCTGCCCCTGAACATCAACGTTCGTGCATTTGGTAACGAGCAGCGAGATTCGACAGTGTATCTCTATCGTGATGATGGCTCGCTTCCCAGTCCGTCCAATCCAGGAGAATTGTTCTTCGCTTCGAACCGGCGGTCTGAACACGTTGCCGTCGATCCGGACCTTCGGCCCCAATACCTCGATCAGTCGGTTGTGGGCTTTGAGTACGAAGTGATGACTGACCTTGCATTTGGAGTGAAGTACATTTCGCGAAGTTTGGGCCGGATGATCGAGGACATTTCGCTTGACGATGGCAGGACGTTCTTCATCGCCAATCCGGGTGCCTACTACGACTACAACTACGGCGCGGAAAAACCTCTCGAAGAGCCCGTTCACTATCCAGCAGCAAAGCGTGACTACTCTGCCGTGGAATTCACCTTGTCGAAACGTTTCTCTGGCAGCTGGCAGGCACAGGCGTCATTGCTGTGGTCCAGCCTTCGGGGAAATTGGGAAGGCTTCTACAGCCGCGACAGCCGTGAGATTAATCCCAGCCTGACGCGCAAGTTCGACCTGCCTGACCTTCTCATCAACGCCGACGGTATCCTTCAAAATGACCGCCCGTGGCAATTCAGGGCTTTCGGTTCGTATACGTTTGACTTCGGGATGGTGCTGGGCGCCAACATGTTCTATCTGACCGGTAGCCCGCTTTCGAAGCTCGGAGCGCACCCTATTTATGGGCTTGACGAGCGATTTGTGACACGTCGCGGATCAGAGGGTCGAACCGAAGGATGGATGAACTGGGACCTGCACGTCAGTTACCCGTTCTCTCTCGGCGCCTACCAGCTCGAAGCGATTTTCGACGTTTTCAATATCTTCAATGAGCAGGTGGCTGTCGAGGTGGATCAACGGTGGACTGTTTATGGCCCTGGAGATGAGGCGGATGCACCCGGTGGTGACATTGACACTCAGACTAACGACGCTTGGAGTAGCCCGTTGGTGAACTCTCCTCCGCGGAAGATTCGGATGGGATTGAAACTCTCTTGGTAGTCTTTTGGCAGGTCAAATCAGTCGCGGAGTTTCCTCGCCTTCTCTCAGTACTTTCCAACTCGAGTTCTTATGGTTTTGAGTGAGCTCTGTCGAGTGATCGGATCGAAGAGAGCCACTGCGAGTCGGTAGCTGCCGGACTCGAGCAGGAGGCGGGAAGAGATTGAAAATAGCTGTGTTTTGGCTACTTCGTAGTCGGCTGCCGGTATCCGAATCTCATGCTCCTTACGAACGATGTCTGATTGCCCACCGTCCGAGTCACGTGCTGCGAGGAACATGATCACGCGCCCAACATATTCTTCTCCCTCCGGAAGAAGGGCGATGCTTTCGAGAGGGAAAGATACCTTTGCAGGCTGCATCCATCGCTCTTCAGAGGCTTGAGTCGGTTTGTCGCTGGTGAGCTGTATCCCGAAAGGGTTTTCGTCGACATCGTACAGCAGAGCTGAGATGACCTTGTCTTGGGTCTGTGTTTCCATGGATTTTTCAACGAATCTGCGCCGGTATCGTACCTCGAGATCAGAGTGGTTCGGAAGCTCAATCTTGACCTTATGGACTTTGTCGCTTCCGCTACGGCTGAGAGGATAACCGAGAGAGTAGAAGGTGAACATGTCATGTCCGACACGTTCGAGACCACCTAGGAAGTCGTTACTGTCGACAAGTGCCCGACCACCAGTGCCTTCGGCAATGTAACGAAGCGAGTTGAGCATGTTGTCGCGCCCCTTCATCGAGGCTGTGAGGGCTGCTGGTGATCTGCGACCTGCTCCCACTCCGTGTGTCACTTCAAGGCCACCCGCGCCTATCGTGTAGTACGAGATTCCTGCGGCGTTTGCCGCAGAAACAAGCGCCCTAAATGAATTTGTCTGAGCGTACATGGTTGATTGATTGACTACTGAAGGTTGATTGAACATGTCGGAATAGGCCTGGAAAAGGTCGAGTCCGGGCGTCATGGGGAGGCCGTTCGCGATGTAGACTATCGTCTTTTTGCCCGGTACACCTGTGATGCTGGTCGCGACCGTGCGCAGTCCATCGAGAGAATAAGAGAGATTGACGAATTGCTCACGAGCGAACGATTGGACCCTTCCGAGTGCATCATAGAGATCTCTTTGTCTGAAGGTGCCGCTCCCTCGCCTCTGCTCCTCCTGCAGACGGTCCAAATGATCGAATAATTCATCGCGAGTGTCCTCGCGTTCTTCGAAACCGCCGGAATATGTGCGCAAGCTCCGAAGAGCGGAAAGGACCTCACCAACATCTGATGTGAACGGCTGGATGATATCTGGATACTTCTCAAAGGAGGCGACCATCATCTGGACCGGGGGACGGAGATTGTCCCGCACGAAGTCGTGCACTCTGTTCAGCACACGATTCCGATCCATCGGATGAAGATTTTCGTTGTCGACATAGAGAACGATGTTGATTCGATTGAGCTCGATCTCCTCCTCAGGCTCGGTTACTTCTTCGTCCGGCATATCGAGACCGTGGAGTCTCGGTTCGTCCACGTTGTCCTGATACATCTCTTTGGTGAAGAGCTGGAAATTGGTGATCTTGTGTTCATGTCCATCAAGAAAGACTTTGAAGTCGTCTTTCGTGAGAGTGGTAATGGGGCTGCCATCATCGTCGGTGACATGGACGATGACGTTGGCGACTGTGACGTCGATTTCGTCAACGAACTCGAGGCCCCCGATTGGCTGTATCGTACTCTTCTCGCTCCCTTCTTCGGGCGCGGATTGCTGCGCTGTCGCAAACGGGGTCAAGAACACCAGGATTGCTGCCAACCACACACTCTTGGGGGTCAGTTTCATCAGCCTCACCTCTCACCTGGAGTCTAGCAGATGAGAAGTCGTCGGCGGCAGGAGCACGATACGACTCGGCCGAGGTATCATTGCGGCGCGGTGATAGGGAAACGTGAACAGCGTGCTGATGAGGATCTGGTGCTCTTGGCTCTTGAGGGAGACGAGGATGCCTTTGCGTGCATCGTGCGCCGGTATCAGCGTCGACTGACGGCTTTCCTTGGGCAGTTGGTAGGGGATATAGAACTGGCCCGCGAACTGGCACAAGAGGCCTTCATCCGTGCTTGGCGTGCCCTCCCGCGGTATGACTCTCAC
>JAAESQ010000781.1 GCA_024229275.1 bacterium
CGCGTTTGGGATGCTCACTGTCTGGCTTGAAGTTCATCATGTCGGCGCTCTGGGCGATGAGTGGAGTCTGACATTCGTAGAACGGACGCTCTTGGCAGGAAAGATTGTCTGCTTCTATATCTGGAAACTTCTCTGGCCGTCCAATCTCGCCTTTATCTACGAGCGATGGAACGCGAGCTTTCACTCCGCATGGCAGCTCGCCTTTCCCGCTGGGGTGACTGCCGTTCTGCTCACACTTTTGGGCCTTCGAAATCGTCTGGGCCGAGGACCGTTGGTTGCGGTGCTGTTCTTCATCGGTACTCTCTTCCCGGCATTGGGTTTCTTCGATGTCTACCCGATGCGGTACTCCTTTGTTGCGGATCACTTTCAGTATCTGGCCAGTATCGGGATCATCGCTCTGGTCATCGGCGGCGCGGCCCGTCTACTTTCGCAGGCACCTCGCCGTCTCCGCTCGAGTGGCGTTGTTTTGGCGGTCGTCCTGCTGCTCAACCTTGCGTTATTGACCTGGCGCCAGATCAGTATCTACGAGGGTCTGGAAACTCTCTGGCTGGATACATTGAGTAAAAACCCAACCTGTTGGATGGCCCATGTCAACTTGGGTGTGTACTACCAGTCGAATGGTCGGCCCGACGATGCGGCGCGAAACTTCGAGTCAGCGCTTGAGATTCAACCTGCTCACGCGAAAGCAGCGAACAACCTTGGGTGCGTGTTGGCCACACAGAGCAATTTCGACGGAGCAATTCTGAGCTTTCGCAACGCTCTGGCCCTTGACCCAGAGTTCACCCTCGCGCACTACAATCTTGCAGATGCGCTGGCGTCCATCGGAGATTTTCGCGGTTCCCAACAGCATTACCTCCAAGCCGCTGAACTTGATCCGAGTTTTGCGTCAGCCCACTTCAAGCTTGGCCTGATCGCGTACCAGGAGGGTCGTTTCAACGAAGCAGCGGCCCGATTCCGAAGAACTCTCGAGTTGGAACCCACGCATCCTAGGGCAGCGGACTATTTGGTGCGCAGCGCTCCACACTGAAGTCGTGATTTAGGACAATCAGCAACTCGTTCATCCTGAGCACAGTTGCGCCGCGTTCGCGGCGGTAGCTCAAAGAATGACAAAGCCGTCCTAGTCGTTGTCATCCCGAGCGCAGTCGAGGGATCTCCCGCTTCAATTGGCAGACTGTATCGTGCTGTATTCAAGCAGATTGCTCTTTTTAGCGGGAGATGTTTCGACTCCGCTTCGCTCCGCTCAACATGACAATCATGAGGGGTTTGTCTTTGGGAGGCACACCGAAACCAAACCGCGCGTGCGCAGTGAAATTACAGAGGCGCTACACTTGTGGTAGCAACTCTGCTTGAAGGAGATACTCGCGATGATGATCAAGGCATTCTGCCCTGTGGCAAAGCGTGGTCTGATTTCCGTCGGATTGCTTCTGTTGATCACCAGTTGTGGAGAGCCGACTGTAGAGACTTCGAGCATCGAAGCCTTGGGTCGGTCGTTGACGTCGATGAAAGAGGACCTGGAGGAATCTGACATCGAACTTTTCAATGAGTCCTTGCGCTATCTCGTTGGCGGAGAAGTGCCAACGGTAAGCGGTGTCGATCCAGCACATGAAGCTCTGACACTGGACATTGTGCGACCGCTGGCGGGCCGCAATGCCGATGGCGTTGTTGCCGAGGCATTCCTGCGGCGAAAGAGAGAGGTTCGAGACGCGATCGAGGAACTCGAGGAGATCAGAGCAAGTGCGGCAAAGGCTCCAGATACTCTTCGTGGTCTCCGACTCAGCGGAATCAAGGTCTTCAAGCGACATCGTGAGTTCCTGGAATGGCCGGTTTTCGAGATGAAGGCCGAGAACACTACCGATCAACTTGTCTACTTGGTCCACATGAGAGCGGCCGTGCTCAAGGAGGGTGAGCCGGATCCGTGGCTGGTAGAGGAAATGAATCATGTTGTGATGCGTGGGTTTGGTCCCAGCGCGCGTGACCTGTGGCGAATTGAACCTGATCAACAGGAGTGGATTCAGCTCATTGGCGATCTTCCTGGCGTCGCGTTGGTCGTTGAAGTGATGCGCCTTGAAGGTCGTGGAGGAGTCGTCCTGGCGTCACGGGCTTGGGGTGCAGTTGAGAAGCATAGGCTCGATCTCTACAAGAGCACGCTGCAAGTGATTCGCGAGAACCAAACCCTAGCTCTGGAACTGCCGCCACTGGCTCAGATCGAAGAGGCCGAGGCGGCAGACTTGGAAGACTCGAACGCGGATGAAGATAGCGAATAGAGGGTCCTTGGCAGGCTGCAGGGCGAAGAAAGTGAACACCTCTGAAGAACCTTGGATATCTTCTGTTCAGGGTAACCAAGAATTGTATTCTCTCAGGACCGCCGTGGTATCTTTCTGGGTGAAGTTATACCGGCTGAATCGTTGAAGGGGCACACAAGGACCAGAGTTCTCGAGCGGAACCTTCGGTTTTCCCTTCCAATGCCGGATTTGGGGAGGAAGTATGTCGTTTCGAAAGCAGCGTTCATCGTTGGAGTTGAAGTCGGTGTCGATTCGATGTGCAACGTTTCTTCTTCTGGTTTTTGGAGTTCTTATTTCAATACCGGCGGAGGCCATCACACCGGTGTACGTCCGGACCGACGGTAGTGACACGCAGTGCAATGGCTCAGTTAATGTCGGTGTGAGCGGTGCTCCGAACTGTGCGGTTGCCAGTCTCGGCCAGGCGATGACACTAGTGGATCCGAGTGGTGAGATCATCGTCGGGCCAGGCAGCTTCGTGGATGCAGCTCAACTTGTCATCGCGCAGGACGTGACTATTACCGGTGCTGGGATGGGTGCGACGACCATCGGGTTGAGCTTCAATACGGTCAACAGTGGTGACGCTCGAGGATGGTGGTTGGTCAACG
>JAAESQ010000782.1 GCA_024229275.1 bacterium
AACTTCTGCAGTGTCAATCCGAGATCGACCTTGTGATCCCGCGCGGGTCCTCACAGCTTGTCACTTCGATCCAGAACTCCACCCGTATCCCAGTACTTGGGCATGCCGAAGGAATCTGCCATCTTTTTCTGGATGCGGCGGCAGATCTCGACATGGCCATTCGAGTCGCAATCGATTCCAAATGTGACTATCCTTCGGCCTGCAACTCGATTGAGACCTTGCTGGTCCACCACGAATTTCTACCCTCTCTCCCGCCCGTACTGGACGCCTTGCGCACAGAAGGCGTCGAGTTGAGAGTTGACTCAGTCATCGCCCAGTCTTCACCCAACGATCGCAGGGCTCAGGAATCCGATTGGTCACGGGAATACTCCGACCTCGTACTCTCGGTGCGAACTGTCGGCTCTCTGGATGAGGCGATCAACCACATCCACCGATATGGCAGCGGACATACAGAGGCGATCGTCACCGCAGATGAGAAGGCAGCATCAGCGTTTCTTCAACGTACCGATTCTGCGTCGGTATTTGTCAACGCCTCGACACGCTTCGCCGACGGTTACAGATACGGTCTCGGCGCCGAGGTTGGCATTAGTACGGGCCGAATTCACGCTCGCGGACCTGTTGGCATCGACGCGCTACTGACGACTCGCTGGTTGCTCAGCGGCAGGGGTCAGATCACCGCCGACTACTCATCCGGGAAACGGCAGTTTCGTCACTCAGAACTGTCCTGCGCCGGTCGGAAGCCCTCGATAAATCCTGCATCCATCCAATAGATGTCAATATCAGGTCGTTCATTGCTCGGAGTCAAACCAAGCTCATCTCTGACATCCATAACATCCTCAATCACCTCAGGCTTCGGCCGGTTGCTGGTGAAGAAAAGATATTTTCCATCGCGGGACACACTCGGGCAAAACTCAGTGTGCTCGGTATTGACCGCGTCGCCCAGGTTGACGGCTTCCGTCCATCCTGCTTCGGCTGTCCTGAAACTCACGTAGAGATCACCCTTGCCACAGCCAACCTCTCGACCTGAGGTGAACACCAAATAGTCACCATCCGGCGAAACACAAGCGTCACTCTCGTTGTCCTCGGTATTGATCGACGGTCCAAGGTTCTCAGGCGCACCAAACTCTCCTTTGCGAAGAGGCACGCGATAGAGGTCACTCTTTCCAAATCCGGCAGGCCTCGAACTGAAGAAGTACACATATCCATCG
>JAAESQ010000783.1 GCA_024229275.1 bacterium
CGCTCGCTGAATGATCGACTAGAGTCCGACCCAATTCGCGAGCCATTCTCTCCAGTTCCCGGAATTGAGGGTCAGCGCGTAGCTCGGGATGGTTGTGAACGAGCAGGGGGAGGCGCTCCGAGAGGTGTCGCGCATGACTCGCCTGTCATTCGGCCTGAAAAACCAGCGACACGAACTCCGAGGAGAGTCCGAGCAAGGTTTCAACTTTCTCAGTGTCGACCCGCAGGGTTGAGGAAGCGGCAGAAGGTTGACGGGTGCTTTGTTCCGGAGGAGTCTCTTCAATCTGGTCGTCCTGCTCGATGCGCTCAGGCGACGCGACCGGTTTAGCGTCGCCCTTCGAATTGATTTCCTGGGTCGGCAGCGCTTGATTGACCGCCAGCCGAAAATCGCTAATCGGTGGCGGCGGCCCTTCGCTGTCCATGGCTGCAAACGACGCCGACAAGAGGTCGGTACCCTGACGCGCGAGTTCGACAACGGCGGGATCCACGTCAAGGGTCTCGTCGCGAATGCCTGAAAAGAGATCCTCCAGGGCGTGGGCGACGTCGCGTACTGAGTCCACTCCTACAAGGCGGGCGGCGCCCTTGACGTTGTGGGAGATCTGAAAGAGGCGCCGAACTCTCCAGCGCCGAGGGTCTCTTTGGAGCAGATCGCAGAGATCCTCGATCTGTTCCTCGACCTCGGCGCGGAAGATCGCGAAGAGTTCTTGATCAGCGTCCATCGGTATCTTCGGAGTTACCGCGTACGATGTTGGTGATCTGCGAGCTGACCGCCTCCAGACTCTGCGTCGCCCCCTCGAGTTGCTCAGCGCCAGAGGCATTGTCGGCAGCGGCTTGTTCGACATTCTTCAGTGCTTCGGTGATTTGTTCGATTCCCGCCAGCTGTTGACTTGAGATCAACGAGATCTGCTGTGACGCATCAGAGCTGTCCTGAATCGTCACCGCAAGCGTGCGAAGCCCATCGCTGAGCTGATCGATCATCTCGTTGCCCTCGTCAACTCGTTTCACACCCTGCTCGGTGACCATGACTGCCGCGTTTGAAGAGCGTTGGATCTCGCCGAGAATGGAGCGGATCTGCTCAGTCGCCTCCTTGGATCGTTCCGCCAAGGTCTTGACCTCGCTCGCCACGACCGCGAACCCGCGTCCCATTTCACCGGCCTTGGCGGCTTCGATGGAGGCGTTGACCGCGAGTAGGTTGGATTGTTCAGCTATGGCGTTGACGTTGGCAACAATCTCGCTGATTTGACTGTTCTTCTCGCTGAGCTCAACAATCCGCTGCGCGATGCCCTCGACTTCGGTTCTGATAGCCTGCATGGCGACGAGCCCGCGCTCCGAAGCAGCGCGTGCCTGCTCTGAGGCGCCTCGGCTGTGATCAGCAGCCTCGGAGGTGGACTCGGCCTTCTTGGCGGCAGCTTCCGATGTTTGGCGAAGCTCGTCGACCGTAGTCGAGGTTTGCGATACTGCGGCAGCGGTCTCTCCCGTCGAGGCCGAGAGCTGCTGCACAGAAGATGACATCTGGTTCACCACCTCACCGATCGTGTCACTTGCCCTGCCGAGCTGTCGGTTCACACTGCGACCGACGAAGGTGGACAGAGCTATCGCGCCGCCGACGGCGATCAATACCGTGATCGCGCCGAACCAAGCTGCTCTGGCTGCCTGACCTCGAAGACTACCGACCCGTCCGATCGTAGCGTCAGCGAGTTGAGATTCGACGTCGGAAAGCGCGCCGATTCGGCCGGAACTTGCTCGCCACCATTCGCGGGGATTGGTGCTCAGAGATTCACTATCGACGCCCTCCATGGCGTCCAAGCGGAGATTCAAGATCTCTTCCAGAGCGTCGCCACGGACGGACTCTTCGTAACCGGCGACGATCGATTCCGGAGCGTGGGCCAGGAAGACCTCCTGCAGCGTGTCCTGGCGTGCAATCGTCTCGACCACCGCTTGCATGAGACCACTGCTGATCTGACCACTCGAGAATGCTACGTTCAGCGCGGCTCGCTCAAGGTCGGCAGATTCTTTCAGTTGGCTGAGGACATCGAGGGTCAGAAGATTGGTCTTAACCTCGACATTGGTGCTCTCTTTAGCCGCCGTAGCTACTATCGGGCGCAGGATTTGAGTCAATTCGTTGTAGGCGGACACCGCTGCTGCGGTGTAGAGGTCACCCGACGAAATCTCTTGGCGCAGTTGGGACAAGTCTGACATGGCACCGAAAGCCGCTTCAGCCTCACTCATCAGCGTATTGCCCACGGCGTCGGCGTCGAGATCATTGACGTGCTGCTCAAGGCTGTCGACCAGCCCGTCCGTCTCGCGGTAGGCGATCTCGAGTTCCGATGAATTTGAGCTGTCTGCGGCGAGAGAGCCTGCCGTCAGGCTCCGCTCGTCCTGCAGGGCGCTTGCCAACTGGTTGGCCGCCATGGCGAGTCGCGTTAGCTCCTCAAGAACGACCATCTCCTGGCGCACGCTCACTCGACGCTGCAGGTCCATTACAGCAAACAGCACCAGAGCGGCAACCGGCACCGCAATCATTGCTGAGAGCTTGCGGGATAAACTCAACCGGTTCAACATAAAGTTCTCCTTCCAAAATGACACTGACCGTCAGAGACGTACCTCTGAAGTAGCCATCAATCGTTCAACATCAATCACGTGGGCGAGGTCTTTCGTCACATGTGTCACGAATCCAAGATTGTGTTCGCCGAGCCCTTCATCGATCTCGTCGAGGAAGACCTGACGAGGCCCGACGATTTCGTCGATCCGCAGTCCCATATCACCACTACTACCGTGCACCAGTGCGATCAAGACTCTGTCCCCGTGGTTGAGAGGATCGGCGATTCCGAAGAATGGCGCGAGATCGACCAGCCCGTGGGTTCGTCCTCGAATCTGGAAGGTTCCGATGACGAATTCTGTGGAACCTGGAACCTTCGAAAATTCGGTCGCGCGGACCTCATGCGTCGCTTCGATGGGAATTGCAAGCAAGGTGTCGCTTCTGCGCACGAGTACGACGTCGGCCACAACATCGTGTTCGGCCGTTTCTAAACGACGGTTTGCCAGTGCCTTGGCGTGCTCCCGAAGTAGGGCCTGTGAGCCTTCTGTGGAGTCCGACAGGTGGAGCGGTTGGCCGGCGTGATGATCGTCTTGCGGTCGAGTCATTGACCAAGCTCCACAGCGTTGCGGAATTCGCGCTCAGCTTCTCGTGGACAGCCAACCGTCTCGAACGCCACGGCCAACCACTGCCGATATTGGGCATCCTCCGGACGGAGAAAGACACACTGTCGAAACAGACGCACCGCCTCGTCAGCTTGGTCAAGGGCGAGCTGCAAGATTCCACACCATAGTTTTGCCTCGATCGAGTACTCATTCGGTACCAGATCGAGGGCTTTGAGAGCCTCCTGGTACTGACCGTTGTCGGCCAGGGAACGAATCGTCGCAAGCTCTGGTATCGGGTCCTCACCGGCCTCGAAGACGGGGGTCGAGATCGCTGTGTCAGGTGAAATGAGTATTTCGGACGGTAGATGCCGAACGCTGGGCTCGGAGAAGGCGATCGGTTGAGGTCTGTCGAGAAATATGGACGTCACTGGGGTCGAAGACTGTACTTGGTGCACACTCCGTGAAGCAAGCGGACCTTGGGCGTCGTCTGGAATCGGGTCGTTTCGGTGAAAGCTTCTCGCTCCGAGGTCGATGCGGTGCTCCCAGAGGTCAGGCCTGAGCGTGATCGGGTCACTCGGACCCACGAAAAAGAGACCGTCCTCCGTTGCTAGCGGAACCAGCTTCGCCATGAACCTCGCCGTCGTCTCCTCGCTCCAGTAGATGGCGACGTTGCGGAAGAAGACAACGTCGAACAACTCCCCGGCCGGCAGGTCTTCGGTCACCAGGTTGACTTGAGTGAACTCCACAATTTCGCGCAACATGGGAAGCGCGGTGTATCCGTGGTCATGGCGTGTGAAGAAACGCTCGAAGCCAGCGAGCCCTTTGCGACAAGCCCAGCGTCTGAATATGCCGGACTCGGCATGCTTCAGGCGATCATGACTGAGATCCCAGCCGACCGCTCGGTGGACTCCCCCGGCCGGGGCGGGAATGGAGGCAAGGACGGCGGCAGCCGACCAGGCTTCTTCTCCTGTTGAGCATCCGGCGCACAGAACCCGAGTTGGAAGGCCCAGGCTAGCCCGTTTCTCGGCGTGCCTGCCGAGAAGGCTGAAGTGGCCCGCATGACGAAAAAGATAGGTCTCGGGAATCGCAACGGCGCGGATCAGCCGCCGGCGTGCCTCCGGGTCTCCGTTGACGAAACGGTCGAGACCGTGAGGTACTCCCTTGTGTTGGCCTAGTCTCTCAAGTTCAGTCTCTATCACTGGAAGGCGATAGGCCGGCACGACAATCCCTGTCAGGTCGGCGATCAGCTCGGTCGCCGTGCTGAGTTCGCTCTCGAAGCGCGACATCTCAGCCGTCCAGTTCACGGCCAAGCCTGCCTATGGAGAGCAGGTGGATAGGGCGTCCATCTCGCCGCTGGGTAGCTGCCAGCACGAATGGCGCGAACGGAACCTCAGGGCCCGGGGAAACCAGCTGGGAGGGTTTCACAGAGATGACCTCCCCGAAATCAGAGATCACGAGAGCAAGCCAGCGTGGTTTGTGAGCAATCACGATGAAGTCGGAAGGACTAGGAGTCGTCTCTCGCTGCTCAAGGCGCAGCGCAAGGTCTACCACCGGTAGCGAATGGCCGGCGAACACCAGCTCGCCGAGCACCCAAGCCGGTGAGTCGGCAAGAGGTTCAGGTGCCGCCATCGGAACGACTTCATGGATGCTGTCCACCGGAATGAGGAACTGTTGTTCAGCTGCTGTGATCTCGAGAGCAAAGAGCCTGTCCTTGGGCGTCGAGTCCCGATCTGTGGTGAGCTGCTTCCACGATTGGGCAAGCTCGGCCTCTAGGTCTCTGATGCGCTCCAGCAGAGAAACGGGTTCACTGTGTGCCGACATGGTCGACCGCACCTTCGGCTCTGCCTACTCGCCGGTTTGAGCCACGTGGCTCAGGACGTGGCTGATGGTGCTGAGCAGATGACTGTCCGGGTCTCCCTTCTGGACATAGCCGGCAGCGTCGAGCTGGTCGGCTGTCTCGATCAGCTCTTCGACCGGTCGAGATGAATACAGAATGATTGGAATCGGACTCTTCTCGTATCTGCGAATGAACTTCGCGACGTTGATTCCCGACAGTGCCGGCATACTGAGATCAAGAAGAATGGCGTCGGGTGGATCGTCCTTGACGATCTGTGGAAGATAGATCAGCAGATCCAGCGTCTCCACCGTGTAGCCGGCCTTCTCCAGTACGTGCCGAGCCTTCTGAACGGCGCTCAAACTGTCATCAATTACCAGCACACGAGCCATGCCAACACTCCTCTCTTTCGGGACGTTGCGGTCGCTGTTCAGACCTGAGTCTGCTGCAGCCGCCGTCACAGGCCTTGGTCGAGTCGGGTTCTCTGGGGTTTTCGTCTCGCCGAGGCTCATGAGCGTCTCCCTTCCCGTGGTACACCCGCCTCCATGTCGGCGGATACTCCCGATGCGGGGTTACTCATTACAGTAAGTCATGTGCCGAGTGGTTTCTGTCCGGAGAGCTTGAGACATCGTGTAGGGGTTTCCCCGCAATTCTCTCCCCAATAGCTCGTGAGATTGCGGGGCCACAGAACTCTCTGTGTCAAGGGAGTTCAGCCAAGCCTTCTTTCGACTTCGATCTGAATTACTCTGAGTCGGTCTCGGCGCCCGGAACGTTAGCGGGCACGTGGACGGTGAGAGTCGTGCCTTCTCCCGGTTTCGAATCAAGGTGTATCGATCCGCCGAGGTTCGCGACACGTTCGCGCATCCCCAGCAGACCGAGGCCCGGAACCTCGCCATCCGTATATCCGGGCAGTTCCATATCAAAGCCGATGCCGTTGTCCCGAATCAGCAGTTCAATCTCGAAATCGACCGTTCTGAGAGTGATATCGACGGCATCCGCTTGGGCATGCCGGGTCACGTTTGTCAGTGCCTCCTGGACCGCTCGATAAAGTGTGGTCTCTGTGTTCGATCCAAGACGTGTGCTGCCCATCCCGACTATTTGTAGGTCGACTTCGATTCCGGTGCGTTCGGAAAACGATGAGGTCAGCCACCGCAGAGTGGATTCGAGGCCGAGTTCATCGAGCATCGCGGGACGAAGTCGCATCGAGAGACCGCGCACTTGCTCCATCGTTTGGCGAGCAAGATTTGATATTTCCCTAAGTCGGTGGAGTACCTTGTCGTTGCCGCTCGATGCGAGGGAGCCAGCCACAAAGTCGGCGTTAATGATCAAAGCCGTGAGGAGTTGACCGATCTCGTCATGGAGTTCGCGAGATATGCGGCCTCGCTCATCTTCCAGCACGCTAACGATGCGATGTGACAGCCTGCGCAGCTCGTCCTGGCTTCGTGAAACCGTGTCGAACAGTTTCGCGTTGCGAGCCGCCGAAGCGGCTTGGCTGGCAAAGCCCTCGAGCATTTCGAGATGATTGTCAGTGAAGTAGTTTTCCCGAGCGCAGCACAGAGCCATAACTCCAATGGCCTTCTCCTCGTCGAACAGTGGTGCGGCGACGAATGACCGCACCCAGGCGAGCCGACGCGACCCGGTCCGCCACAGAGGGTTGTCTGCTGTGTTCTGTATGACGATAGGTCGGCCGCTCTCAGCCATCTTCGCCAGAGTCGAAAGTTCCAGTGCAGACAGTGCGACGTTGTCAGGAAGATCCTCGACGCCTTGATCGGTCCACCCTTGCATACGGAGGAGCCGGGCCTTTCCGCTCGCGACGGTGAAGATGACAGAGGCATCATGAGGGATCACCCAACCGACGTTGGCGAGGATCCGATCCAGCACTCCATCAAGCTCCAGCGTGCTGTTGAGTGCTGCTGCAGTATCACGTAGAACCTCCACCAACAGCAGACGCTGACGTTCGGTCTCCGCCACTTTTCGTCGCTCTGTGATGTCGCGGCCGACGGACTGGAGCGCCACCAAATTCCCTTTTGCATCGAAACTGCCGCGATCGGTCCATTCGTGCCAGGCAAGGCTTGAATCGCGCATATGGACGCGGTGCTCTCCGGTTGCCACAGGATACTTGACAGTCAGTCGTTGGATTTTGCGTAGCAGGCCGGGTCGATCCTCATCGGCAACGCGCTCCAAGAAGTCGCTGCCCTCGAGTTCTCCGGGGGTGGCGCCGAAGTAGTCGCAGAAGGCGTGGTTGGCAAAGGTCAGGCAGCCGTTCGGTTGCCAGCGGCACACCAACTCGGTTTGGTCCTCGACGATTGCTCGGTAGCGCGCCTCACTGGCACGAAGAGCCTCTTCTGCGGCGCGTTTTGCAGCTCGTACCGAGGCGTCTGCGAGTTCCCGGCGAATCGCCGGCGCCAGACGGGCCAGGTTGTTCTTCATGACGTAGTCGTGAGCGCCGGCCCGCATCGCCGCCACAGCGACCTCTTCGCCTATCTTTCCGGACACGATAATGAGCGGAAGGTTGGGATCTAACTCGCGAATGATTCTGATGGCTTCGAGGCCGCTGAACTGCGGCATCTGATAGTCCACCAGAGCCACGCTCCAGGTGTCCTGGCGGAGGACTTTTTCAAGATCCACCGCTGTCTGTACGCGACATGAGTCGACAGAGAAGCCCTCGGTTTCCAACTCGTGCACTATGAGTAGTGCATCATCTTCCGAGTCTTCGACGAGAACGAGACGTATGTGGTTGGATTCCATATACCCGCGATCCTCTGCGTATTCTGCCGAAGGCGTAGTAGCGCGAAATGTTCTTTACTAGATGTCTTCTCCCTGAACCGATCCACTGTAACATGTGGTCGGTTGCTATGGCGGCGCAGCTCATGCCCCAATAAACAAGGTGCAGCCAAAGGAAGGGAGACTCGATGCCGGACCACGGAAAGCCACAGTTGAACGACAACATTCGTCGCCTCATCTGTTCCTACTCGGGCCAAGAAGTGGATGCGAATGGTTTTCGGAGACCGATCGGTCTCTGTTCGTGTTGTCCGGCGCCCGGCAAGCCGGTGGTTGTAGAGTATGCGCTTGAAAAAGTGAATGCTGAGCTTGAGGCTCGAGGCGGCATTGCCAGAGCCGAACCGGGACTCGAGGCATTCGCGCCGCTCCTTCCGGTACGCGGATTGTCCCCGAGCTTTGCTGGAGATGTCGGCCGAACTTCTGTAGCGAAGAGCGAACCTCTGAGTGCAGAGCACGACGTCGATGTGCTGATCAAGAACGAAGGAACGAACCCGTCAGGCAGTTTCAAAGATCGTGGATTGGCGATCGCCGTGGCGTTGGGCACGGCTTGCGGAGCACGTAGATTCTGTCTGCCGACCCAGGGCAACGCAGGTGTTGCGGCGAGCTTGTTCTCAGCTCGTCTGGGCCTCGAGGGCTGCGTCGTATACATGCCGGAGGGTTATCAAGATGGTATCTACCATCGTGAGGCAGCTTTCTTCGGCGCTGAGATCAAGTTTTCTGGGACCAACATTGCAGCTTCCGGCAAGCAGATGCGAGAGGACTATGCCGACCAGTTGTCGAGCGGAGATTTGGTCGATGTATCGACCTTTTTTGAGCCAGGGCGGCTCGAGGGCAAGAAGACCATGGGCCTCGAGATCTTTGACCACTTCGGTCCGGACGGATTGCCAGATTGGATCATCTATCCAACCGGGGGTGGGACAGGTTTGGTCGGGATATGGAAGGCACTCAGAGAGCTACAGGAACTTGGATTTGTAGATCCGAAGCGCCACCGTCTACCCAAGCTCGTTGCCGTTCAGTCTGAGCAATGTGCACCTGTGATTCGGGCATTCGAGCGAGATCTCGACGAAGTTGAACCCGTGCAGTCTCAAGGAACGATCGCTGATGGCCTCGACGTACCCGGCGCGATCATGGGGCACGCGATCCTGAGTTCGATTCGGGAATCTCAGGGCAGCGCGGTCGCGGTCTCTGAAGAGGCGATTGTCAAAGCCTTCAATACGTGTGGACGACTCGGATTGCCGGTGTCGTACGAATGCGGCGCGGTCCTGGCGGCTCTGGAAAACCTGAAGAGATCCGCTCAAATCGTTCCGGGAGAATCGGTCCTTCTGTTAATGACGGCTAGTCACTTGGTCCCCCTCGGCCAAGCCGATAACGCGGTCGGATAGGAGTTGGGATCTTACGGATTGTGAACTGAGGAGCGAGTGATCAGATCCCTTCCGCCGATATGGGAATGGCGGACCGGTGATTCGCTAGTAACTGCAGTGCGGATGCAGCTATGATCACCGAAATGCGGATCGTTGTCCTGACATCGCTGTACCCGACTCCGGTGAGTCCATTTGAGGGAGTATTTGTGGAACGCCGGTGGCGAGCTATGCAGCGTCGCGGACATCAAGTCGAAATCGTTCAGCCTCTGCCCTATAGCCCCCCTTTGATGATGGGTCGGCGTGGAAGATTCCGCCGCGTCGGGAATAGCGAACTCAGGAACGGAATCTCGATTCGACGTCCGCGGTATATCCACGTGCCCGGTCTCATACTCAGCAATGCGCGCCGCTTTGCTCGTGTGGGTAGTCGTACCGTGATCGCGCTTTCGCCCGATATAGTCGTCTGCGATTATGCGTGGCCGGCTGCTGCTGTCACTGAGACTCTGCATCAATGGGGCATACCGAACGTCGTCAGTGCTCGAGGAAGCGATCTCACGATCGCGACGTCAACTCCTAAACTACGGAGCGCGTTCGCTACTGGATTGGCATCTGCCGATGCCTGGTGTGCTGTGGCGCAGCACTTGGTCGACGGACTGAATCGCGTAGGGGAAGCCTCAGATCGCGGATTTCTAACCCCCAATGGCGTTGATACTGATCTGTTTCGGCACAGGGATAAAGTCGAAGCTCGTCATCAACATGCTAGCGCTGCTGACAACGACATCATCCTGCACGTTGGCCACCTCATCCCGCGCAAAGACCCGCTCTTGGTGGTCAGAAGCTTCAGTGTCGTACATCGTTTGAGGCCCACTGCACGGTTGGTGATGGTGGGTGACGGGCCTCTCCGATCCGCGGTTGAGCAAGAAGTGGAGAACTTGGGCCTGTGTGATTCAATCACTTTAGTAGGAGAGCAATCTCCTGAAGACTTGGCCGGATGGTACGCAGCCAGCGACATGCTTTTGCTCTGTAGCACGTCAGAGGGCAGGCCCAACGTTGTGCTCGAAGCTCTCGCGAGCGGGCGACCAGTGTTGGCCACGGAGTCCGTAGGGTCTGCGGAGCTACTGGAAACACTTCCAGGCATGGTGGCGAACACGCGAGATCCGGATGACCTCGCCGTTCGGATCATGGAATGCCTCACAAACCTGGCGGACCCCGAAGAGTTGTGTAGGTTCGCCGCTGGAATGAGTTGGGATCGTGCCTGTGAATCGCTGGAAGAGTGTCTCGCAGTCGCACTTCAGCGAGAGAAGAAGTCGTGAAAATCCTCTACCACCATCGGACAATGGCGGTTGACGGACAGGAGATACACATTCGTGCACTTCTGCGGGCGTTCTCAGCCGAAGGC
Source organism: bacterium (assembly GCA_024229275.1). Classification (GTDB taxonomy): domain Bacteria; phylum Acidobacteriota; class Thermoanaerobaculia; order Thermoanaerobaculales; family Sulfomarinibacteraceae; genus JAAESQ01. Next base: position 10,513 of record JAAESQ010000783.1, read on the forward strand.
GCAGAGGTGCGTGAAGTTGCCCTGGTACAGAAAGGTAGCGCTGATCCAAGCCGAACGTTAGTGGGTTCGAATAGGTCCAACTTTGCTCGCGTGACACAGCTTCACCCAGCGGTGCGCGAGTTGGCCGAGTATCTCTATATTCCGATTGGCCGGCACAAACTACTGCGGGCGAATCGGGGATTCGGTGCCGATTTCATCTATGAACGCTACGCTTTCGGCAATGCCGCAGGAGTGTTCGCCGCCCGACGACTTGGTATTCCGCTCGTGCTTGAGGTCAATTCACCTCTGTGCCAAGAGCTGGGTGAAACCAGAGGCGTCTACCTTCCGGCTGTTGCCAAACGGATTGAGAGATTCGTCTTTCGTTCGGCTGATCTCATTATCGTTGTGTCCCAAGAGCTTGCAAAAGTGCTTGTTGAAAGTGGCGTCGACCGAGATCGCTTGCTCGTCATGCCGAATGGGGTTTTCCTGGAGGATTTTAATTGTCAGCCGGCGCTCGCGACACGGCAAGAGGCGCGAACTGCGCTCGGTCTCGCCACGGCGACCGGTATAGATATGCCCGTAGTAGCCGGTTTCGTAGGCTACTATCGCCGATGGCATCGTCTCGATCTACTGATTCGTGGGATGGCGATGGAAGGATTGGAAGACCTGCAGGTTGTTCTCGTTGGTGGTGGTGAAACGGCTACCGAAATAGAGTCTCTGGCGAAGGAACTTGGCGTTACCAACAGACTGCACATGGTTGAGGCAAAGCCGGCGGAAGAGATACCAAAGTTGCTTGCAGCGTTTGACATCGGTGTACTACCTGGAATTCCACACTACGCATCACCCCTGAAGCTGATTGAGTACATGGCTGCAGGCCTCAGCGTGGTTGCGCCGGACCAGGACAATATTCGTGAGTTACTGAAGCATCGCACCAGTTGTCTATTGTTCAATCCAGAGGACGAATGTTCACTGGGATCAGCGATTGCCAAGCTTGTGCACGACGCGAAGTTCAGGCAGTCTCTCGGCATGGCGGCGCGCCGGACGGTCGAGGAGAGGTGTTTGTCGTGGCGGGAGAACGCGCGACGAGTCCTCGCTCATGTCACGCAATTAACCGCGGGGTGATTACATAAGATGAACCCAGAGCTGTATTCATCGGAAAGTGCGTTTTAAGGTCGATGGTGGCTGAGAAACCTCCGTCAGCCAGCCAAGCCCTTCCGATAGTAGTCGGTGGCTTCTACAGATCGGGAACAAGCCTCGTTCGTCGTATGCTTGACAGTCACAGCTCCATCTACTGCGGTCCAGAGGTCAACTTCTTTCGGGATTTCTACGGCGACTTTAGGGATGATCGACTGGCACGTCTGCGGTTCTTCCAAACCGTACGCTCGGTAGAGCCAGACGAAACATCACTCCTCAGGATCTTTGGTGAAGCGTACGTGAAAACTCTGGAGAATGCAGCCGCACGAAACGGCAAACGACGTTGGGCAGACAAGAATCCTGAAAATGCCCTCTACCTCAAGGAGTGGTCGCAGCTGCTTCGAAGAGAGTTCTTTTTCATTCATTGTGTCAGGCATCCTCTAGATGCAATCTCCTCGCTGGTCGAGGCGAAGTTTCCTCTCACAGTGCCGCCTTCTTTCAAAGACAAAGTTGCACTCTATCGACGATTTGTCGAAGCCGGACTCAGAGGTGAGGAACGAAGACAAGGTTCCTGTCAACGAATCCGATACGAGGATCTGGTATGCGACCCTGAAAGTGTGCTGGTAGGTGTGGTGTCAAAAATGGGTGAGGCCTACGAACCGGCGATGCTGGAGTTTAATGAGCACCCTCACGATCATGGACTCGAGGATCGCAAGATAGACGAATCGAAGGGTGTACACGGCGAAAGCCTCGGCAGATACAGGAAGAACCTCAGTAGGCGTAAGATTCGATACATCCTCAATGAATGCAGCGAGATTATGACGCGTCTGAATTACTCTGAATTGGTGCGATAGGAAGAGGATGGCGTGCTGACACTCATTGACATACTCTGGCGCGGGACTTCCTCGTGAAGCTCATTCTCACCCTTGTTGTGCGAGACGAAGAGGAGACGATTCGGGCGAATATTGACTACCACCTTGCCCAAGGTGTGGACCTTGTGATGGTTACGGCTCACCGGTCGCGGGATCGAACACTCGAGTATCTTAAGTCATACGAGGAGCGGGGA
>JAAESQ010000784.1 GCA_024229275.1 bacterium
AAGTCTGCAGAGGCGACCACTTCATCCCCAGAAAGGAGACCATCCTTGACCAGAAGATCGGGGGAGATCAGAAGATCCGACCCGGCAAACGTAGAAACAGCCGAGTACGGCGAGTCGCCCGGTCCTGGGGGATGCAACGGCAGTACCTGCCACCACATCACGCCGGCATCCGCGAGCCAATCGACATAGGCCATCGCCTGTGGACCAAGATCGCCGACACCGTACGGCGATGGAAGACACGTCGGATGGAGTAGAACGCCCGCTGATCTAGGGAACTTCATTGATTCTCATGGTAGCTGTTCCATCAACAAGACGCGCGCTGCATCCGAGGTACGCGAGATGTTTTTGAACCGCAAAGAACACTAAGCTCACTAAGAAGAACACCAAGAAAAAGAAATGGACGGTTCTTCGAACCGCTGGAGCAGGGCAACCGTTTCTACCGTCTACTTACTCCACATTCTTCTCACAACCCCCGATTCGATTCCTCCTGCCCTTGTTACCCTTTGCACTCTTTGTGCTCTTCGTGGTTCAAAAATTCGTTCGCACCAGCTCAGTGACGCATCCCACCGAAGACCCTACTGCCGACTATTCACACTCCTACCGCTTGTCACGGCACAGCCGAAGGCGACGCTGGATTCGCCCCGCATAGCCGTTTTTCCGTCCGACCTCCCATCGAATACCACGCGCATTCCTCGTGTTACATTCTCGCGGAGCACCTTACTGGTTCGAACTGGAG
>JAAESQ010000785.1 GCA_024229275.1 bacterium
CTTCCGTGGCGGCGGGCCGCCGATTCGTCGTTGGGACTTGCTGTCCGCGATTTCATATCCCTCTACTTGACCTCACTGCTGTCCAAGATAACTCGGGGCTGAGCTGGCGGCCCCCTAGAACAGCGGCTTAGAAGGCTGGATTTGGCGGAAATCACGGTCGAGGTCCCCTATGTCTCGGAATTTCGGCTATCCAAGACCCGGGAAATCTAAAAGAATCTGTTCTGGGTGGGGGACGACGGGCGGCGTCTCGAAGGGCTCGTGAAGCCAGTCCGTCAAGTCCCTGTAGGTGAAGAGGTTGAGTCTCAGCATCGAGGCAAGATTGGAGAAAGACCACGTCGCTTTGGAGAGGTAATGGAGCCATCGCAACAGCAGCATGGCGATCAGGGCTGTCCAGATCTGGATCCGCAGAGCGTTCTCGCTGGTGCCGATGAAGGTCTTGATCTTGAGGTTCTGCTTCACGGCCTTGAAGAACAGCTCGATCTTCCAACGCTCGCGGTAGATC
>JAAESQ010000786.1 GCA_024229275.1 bacterium
AGAATAGGAGTGCCTTCATTGTTACTTCTTCTGCTCCCGGCGCCGAATATGCCTAACGCCTGAGTTCAGCGGCGCCAACGTTCCGGCGCTTGCGCCGGACCTGGCGAAAGCATTGCCGGCGGCCAAGGGCCGGCGATGAGCAAAGCTTTTGACAGGAGTTGGTGTCCGCCTGCAACGAACTGTTAGGTAGCGTGGCCTTGTAGTTGTTTGACTTCAAGCTGCTTATGCCTACGATTGTGGAACCATCACGGCGTGAATTTCAACCTGCGATGAAGCACTGAGAGCGACACAGAACCAAACGTCTTTCTGCCGGAAGACACCGGCCACCTGAGAATCGCCCGTCAGTTCATCCAGAGCTGATTTGCAGTACTCGGGGACCGATGGCATAACCTCAGCAACTGACTTGATGACATCGCAAACGGCAAGCACGCGTTCGTCTGGAGTAACGAAGATGGAGTCGTCTTCCGGTTTGTGCTCTGGCTCAGGTAATGCGAGGACAACGGATGCACGTCCCTCCGACATTGCCTTGGCGATGACCTCGATTTCCTCGCTAAGCACTAACTCTTCGTCTATGTCCATGTTGTCCTCCTCGCACAATAGAGCCTAACGCCTGAGTTCAGCGGCGACAACGTTCCGGCGCTTGCGCCGGACCTGGCGAAAGCTTTGCCGACGGCCAAGGGCCGGCGACAAGCAAAGCTTTTGACAGGAGTTGGTGTCCGTCTGCAACGAAATGTTAGGCCGTAGACTATTTGTATTGAAGGAGTTGCTCCGGATTCATGTTAATGTCCGCAGCGATCTTGCGCAGAAGAATTGGAGAGACATCTTTGCCCTTGTGGAAGGGCACGGTTGTGGTGCGCCCATCGGTATGCCTGAACTGTTTGTGGGAACCACGCTGACGCACCTCGACGAAACCGAGGTTCTCAAGAATGCGCACAACTTCACGCGGTTTGAGTACGGGCAGCCGCGGCACGTCAACTAACCATCAACAACTGCGTGCCGATGAACTCACCTTCAAGCTCAGGCGGGCCGTCCTCCAGGAGCAACTCGAGAACCTCGACTAGGTTCTGATTCAGCTCATCGAGTGACGCGCCTTGAGAATGCGCCCCTGGAAATCCAGGGACATAACCGACGTACAACCCCGTTTCCGGGCAGCGTTCGATGATTGCGGTATAGGAAGCCATCAGTTCTCTCCTACAAGCGATTCTACCACCTGGGGATATCACAAAGTCGACCAAGCCTAACGCCTGAGTTCAGCGGCGCCGATGGTCTGGCGCTTGCGCCAGACTTGGCAAAAACATTGCTGACGGCCGCTTTGGGCCGGCATG
>JAAESQ010000787.1 GCA_024229275.1 bacterium
GTGGAGTCAAGATGCACTTGCCCTGCCCATAGGGCAAGTGCATCTTGACTTGATAACGTTCCTAGCCACCGTCCGTTCGACCCGGCTCACGGCAGGCTCCGGGGGCGGCTGGTACGGAGAATATTTGCTCTATCGCACGATTTTTACGCTTGACCGGCCCCCGGGACTGGGGCTAGAGCGTTGGCGGAGTAGTAACAAAAAATAATTGATTTCGTGTCAAAAGAATACTCGCCCACAAAGTGAAATGCATCCCAGTCGCACAGGTGCGACGATTGTTCATCGGAAATACTTTGTGTCGCTGGACAAGGTGAAAAAGCTCGTTCACGTGGGTGCGTCCCTACGCCGTCTTTCCGACGGTGGGAGAATTCGCCCGCTGGCGTAGGTTTCTTGGCTGCATAATCCGGGCCATGCAGACCAGTGAATCCAGTGGATGCCGTCCACCTGTTCCGGGCCATGTCGACCACCTATTCCATCGGCATGGCGTCCATTTTTCAGGAACACCGGAATCGGTGGTCACCTTGGTTTGGATTCAGTGGACGGCATACTCCGGAATCCTTGGGAGCGTATCTGATCAATTAAAAAGCGGCGCTGGCTAATCTTAGAGTTTTGTGGCATTCTTTGCTTCCAAAAAACCAAGGAGGCCGAGATGTCCCAAGAAAGGTTAACCATGCGCAAAATACGTGAAGTTCTTCGTTTGAAGTGGGAGCGCGGACTGACGAACCGGGCGATTGCCCGCAGTTGCTCCATCTCCCACAGTACGGTCGGTGAGTACCTGCGACGCGCCAAAGAAGCGGGGCTGAACTGGCCGATTCCCACAGACTTGGATGAGGATGCGCTCTTTCGGCTCCTCTTTCCCGCGCCATCGCGTTCAAATTCAAGAGTCATTCCCTGTCCCGACTGGTCTCTGATTCACACCGAACTTGGCAAGAAAAGTGTCACCCTGCGCCTCCTGTGGGTCGAGTATCGTGAAGCCCACCCGGATGGGTACGGCTACAGTCAGTTCTGTGAACTCTACCGCCGGTGGGCCAAACGGTTAAAGCCCTCGATGCGACTCTCCCACAAAGGTGGAGAGAAAGTCTTTGTGGACTACGCCGGTCAGACGGTTCCCGTCGTCGATCCCGACACCGGCGAGGTTTGCCAAGCCCAAATATTTGTCGGCGTACTGGGTGCCAGCAACTACACCTATGCCGAGGCCCACTGGAGACAAGATCTGCCCGGTTGGACCGGTGCCCACGTCCACATGTTTGCTTTCTTTGGCGGTGTACCCGAGATCGTCGTCCCAGACAATCTCAAAGCAGGCGTCAAACACCCTTGCCGCTACGAACCCGACCTGAATCCCACTTACCAAGATCTGGCCCAACACTACGGTACGGCGGTCGTTCCGGCACGCGTTCGCAAGCCCAAAGACAAGGCCAAGGCAGAAGTTGGCGTCCAGGTGGTCGAGCGCTGGATCCTCGCCCGTTTGCGCAATCGCACGTTCTTTAGCCTCGCCGACCTGAACCAGGCCATCCGTGAACTGCTCGACGAACTCAACGTGCGACTGATGAAACACCTTGGCCGCTCCCGCCGCGAACTCTTCGAGACGTTGGACCAACCGGTCCTCAAGCCCCTCCCTGAGCTACCCTACGAATTCGCGATCTGGAAGAAGGCCCGCGTCAACATCGACTATCACATCGAGTTCGAGAAGCACTACTATAGCGTCCCACATACCCTCATCCGCAAAGAAGTCTACGTTCGCGCCACCGAGCGCACGATCGAGATATTTTTCAAGAACCGTCGGGTCGCTTCCCATCGTCGCACCAACGTCCGTGGGAGGCACACCACAACTTTGGAGCATATGCCGCCCTCTCATCAGAAATATCAGGAGTGGTCGCCTGACCGCTTCACACGCTGGGCTCAGACCATCGGCCCGCACACAGCCCAGCTTGTACAAACTCTCCTGGCCTCCCGTAAACATCCTCAACAGGCTTATCGTTCCTGCCTGGGCATTCTTCGTCTCGCCAAACGCTACACTGAGGAACGTCTCGAAGCTGCCTGTCGCCGCGCCCTTCCGGCTGGCATTCACTCCTACAAGGGGATCAAGAATATCCTCGATGCCAAACTCGACCAAGTCGAACCCGAAGAACCTGCTACCGTTGTCCCGACTGTCCACGAAAACATCCGTGGCCAAACCTACTATCGTTAAGGAGATATGCTATGCTTACCCAACCACTGCTCGACAAACTGACCCAACTTCGCCTACCTGCTTTTCGTTCCGCCCTCGAAGAGCAACTTTGCAACCCCCAGTACGCTGAACTGCCTTTCGAGGATCGCCTCGGCCTGCTCGTTGACCAGGAATGCCTCCGCCGTGATAATAACCGCCTACAACGACGATTGAGGACTGCTCGATTGCCTTTACCAGCCACCATCGAAGACCTCGATCTTTCTCCCTCCCGCGGCATCGACCGCCGTCTTGTCCTCCAACTTGCCCAGGGTGAATGGATCAGCCGCCATCTCAACATCCTCGTCCTGGGCCCGACCGGCGTCGGCAAGACCTTCTTGGCCTCTGCCCTTGCTCATTCCGCCTGTCGTCACAACTTTACCGTCCGTTATCTGCGCACCTCCCGTTTCCTGCACCAGACCTCCCTCGCTCACGCCGACGGTTCCTATCCCAAACTCCTCGACACTTTTGCTCGAATCAAACTCTTGGTCCTCGACGATTGGCTGCGTGATCCTCTGACTCGCACTCAATCCCAAGACCTGCTCGAAATCCTGGATGATCGCTATGGACGATTATCAACTTTGGTCGCCACTCAAGTGCCCGTTGCAGAGTGGCACGTCCGCTTCCCCGATCCAACCATTGGGGACGCCATCTTGGACCGCTTGGTCCACAATGCCTATCGGCTCAATCTCAAGGGAGAGTCCCGACGCAAGCTCAACTCCCATTTGACCATGCCGACCACTTGAGTGTATAATGTTCTTGCTAGCGTCGCTTCGCTCCGA
>JAAESQ010000788.1 GCA_024229275.1 bacterium
CCGAAGCGAGTCGTGACATTATCGAGCCGAACCGAACCGTCGTCCGGAACATGTCGTTCGATCCACGCGAGGTCGTGGTTCTCGGTTCCGGCGGCTGAGACGACGTAGTAGTGATCGTCACCCAGCTTCGTCACCGTGAGGTCGCACTCGATCCCGCCCTTCGGCGTACACATCTGCGTGAGCGCCATCCGGCCCAGCCCTTTAGGGAGCTTGTTCGCACACATGCGGTCGAGAAACGCGGTGGCGCCCGGACCGGAAACCTCGTACTTCGCGAAGCTCGTTTGGTCGAGTACGCCGACGCGCTCGCGAACCGCACGGCTCTCTGCGACGACAGCATCGTGCCAGTTGCCGCGGTGGAAGGAGTAGGCTTCCTTCACGCCCGGTTCGGACGCAAACCACTGCGGTCTTTCCCAACCGAAACGCGCACCAAAAACGGCGCCTTTTTCCGCCAGACGGTCGTAAAGGGGCCCGGTCTTCAGCGGGCGCCCTGCGAAGCGCTCGAGCTCCGGATAGTGAATTGCGTATTCGTGCCCGTAGACGTCGACGGCGCGCTCGGCCACGTAGTGCGTCGAGCGCGCGTAGTCGCCGAAACGGCGGACATCGACCTCCCACATATTGTCGCTCGGTTGCCCATCCACGATCCACTCGGCGGCATATTTCCCTGCACCGCCTCCGAAGACGATGCCGAAAATGCTGAAACCCGCGAGCACGTGATAATTGGGCAGCCCCGGCACCGGCCCCATCAAGCATCGGCCGTCAGGCGTGTACCCGTCGGGCCCGTTCACAATGGACTGAATACCTGCATCGGCAAAAAGCGGCACTCGCTTGGTGGCGGCTTCGAGTTCGACCTCGAGGCGGTCAAGATTCGGCTCCAGCAAGCGGCTGTGAAAATCTTCTGGGATGCCGTCGAGGCCCCAGGTCGCCGTGTGCCGCTCAAATGGACCCACGATCAGGGAATCCACCTCGCGCCGCACGTAGTACGAATGGTCGGCGTCCCGGAGGACGGGAAGATCTGAATCCGCGTCGCGAATCGCATCGATGGGTTCCGTGACGAGAAAATGGTGCTCGAGAGGAACGATGGGAAGATCGATTCCGACCAGTCGCCCAACGGTACGAGCCCACTGGCCGGCGGCGTTGACGAGGATCTCCGCGCGGATATCGCCCTCCGATGTCCGGACAAGCCAGAAGCCGCCGGAACGTTCGATGCCCTTCACCTCCACGTGGCGAACAATCTCTGCGCCAAGAGATCGAGCGCCCTTCGCAAAGGCCATGGTCACACCGGTCGGGTCGACATACCCATCCGATTCGAGATAGGCAGCGGCGAGGACTCCGTCGGGATTGAAGAACGGGAAGAGTTCGAAAGCTCTCTCGGGCGAGACGATCTCGAACGGTAGCCCCAACGTGTCCGCGATCCCTTTGCGGTGCCGAAACTCGTTGACCCGCTCCTCGGTGCAGGCAAGCCGCACGCTCCCGCTTCGGCGAAAGTCGACTGCTTGTCCGGTCTCCGCCTCGAGCGTTTGGTAGAGCTCGACACTGTATTGCAGCAGCTTCATCATATTGAAGCTCGGGTTGAACTGAGTGCAGAGCCCAGCGGCATGCCATGTCGACCCACTGGTCAGCTCGTTCTTCTCTAACAGGACAGCGTCGCTGAGTCCAAGCTTCGCCAGGTGGTACAGCAGGCTGCAACCACCAACACCGCCCCCGATAATGACGACCTTCGCTTCACTCTTCATGTATCCCACCTCGTATTGTGATCACTCCCTCACCGCGGGTCAGTATACATTTGGTTGGCGAAGACTCGGCCAGGCATCTACGGAGCTCTCGCCACGGACTCCAAATACCACCGATCGCCGGAAGTCAACCACCCACACGGGGCCTGGAGCCGTCTGCGATGTCATGATGTCGCGCAGGCGAACAGCGCACGACTGAATTGGAAAAGAGGGGAGTCGAGATGAGGACCTACAACAAGTTCTATATCAACGGAGAATGGGTCAACCCTGTCGGCCGGGAGAAAAGTGATGTCATCAATCCGCACACCGGCGAGGTTTCTGCACGGGTGCCGATGGGAAACGCCGAGGATGTGGACGCTGCCGTCGCTGCCGCAAAACGGGCATTCAAAACCTGGTCTCGAACAACGGCCTCCGAAAGAGAAGGGTTCTTGAGGAAATTGGCTGCTGAGGCTGAGAACAGAAACGCGGATCTGACGCAGACGATCATCGATGAGCTTGGGATGCCGATCCAGAATGCCGCGGAGTATCAGGTGGATTCTTTGGGGTTCATTTGCGAATCCTTCGCCGACAGGGCGAAGCACATGGAAGAAGAAGAAACGGTTGGCAACTCGGTGATCAGGAAGGAGCCGATCGGAGTGTGCGCGATGATCAATCCCTGGAACTATCCGATCTGGCAGATGATCGGAAAGGTCGCTCCCGCGATCGCCGCTGGTTGCACAATGATCGTGAAGGCGGCAAGTCAGACTCCCAGCCATTTGTTCATCTTCGCCGAAATGTGCGAAGCGGTCGGACTGCCGCCCGGCGTCTTCAATTTCGTCCACGGGAGAGGCAGCGAGATCGGCCCTCGATTGAGTAGCCATCCGGATGTCGATCTGGTTTCGTTCACCGGGTCCACTTCGGCCGGTATCGAGGTGAGTATCGCAGCGGCGCCAACCGTCAAGAGAGTGTGTCTCGAACTCGGTGGCAAATCACCGTACATCATCACCGAAGAAGCGGATCTCGAACCCGCGATCGCGTATGGAATCAACGACATCATGGTGAACACGGGCCAGACATGTAGCGCGTTGACCAGAATGATCGTTCATGAGTCCATCTATGACGAAGCCGTTGAATTGGCAAAGTCGAAGACCGAGGAGCTGGTCGTTGGTGATCCGGTCGATCCATGTGTTTTCATTGGCCCAATGTCATCAAAAGGTCAGAAGCAGACCGTGATCGACTACATCGACAAGGGGGTTGCCGAGGGAGCAAGGCTGGTCACCGGTGGAACCGAGATGCCGGAAGGACTGACCACCGGTTATTACGTGAAGCCGACGGTTTTCGCCGATGTCACCAACGACATGGTCATTGCGCAGGAGGAGATCTTCGGACCGGTCCTTTGCATGATCAAGTACACCACTGTCGACGAGGCGATCGGAATCGCGAACGACACTCCTTATGGTCTCGCGGCCGGGGTTTGGGCCGGTGACAAAGACAAGGCGACATCCATTGCGGCGAGAATCAGGGCGGGGCAATGCGCCATTAATGGAGGCGAGCCCAATCATGAAGCTCCCTTTGGCGGATACAAAGAATCCGGCAACGGCAGGGAATTCGGTGATGCCGGATTACACGAATACTGTGAACTGAAGGCGTTGCAGCTGTAATTCTGATTTGTTTCAAAAGGAGGCCTTTGTGAATTGTGCTTCGCCAAAACTCCATCCGGGTCTACAGAGTAGCCAGTTCGCGTGCACTCCTGCGCCGTGAGATGCGTTCGATAGGAGGTGGTTGTGGTGGCGCGTGGCTCACAACCCATCTCTGGGAACATTACCTCGATACGCTGGATCGCAAGTACCTCGATGGCGGTAGTAATCGTCTCACTTCCCCAAAGGTGTCACCACGAAGGGCACGTCCTTTCCTTTGGCGAGCTCGTTGAGCTTCGCGAGGTTTTCCGACAACAACCCGGCGAGCGCCGTTTCCTGAGCCGTCAGCTGCCGCTCGAGGTCGGCGGCGACCTCCAGCATGCCCTGGGTCGGCGGCCCATCGTGGTCTCCCGCCAGTTCCAACAACCAGGCCACCTGTGAATACAGCTTTGCCCCACCGTGGCGGCCGGCGAGCACGTCGTAATCCACCTCCGCGCGCGGATTGTGGATCTCCTCCTCGACCGCGGTCAGATCCGCGATGAGCTTCTCGCCGAGGTCCACGAGCTCCGACGCGTCCGGATTCCCGGAAATCCGCGCGTTGCGGTCCTTCACCTGGTCTCGGACCGAACGAATGGTCTCGACCATGGCGACGATCCTCGCCAGCTGCGCGCGGACACCGAGGCCGTAGGCGAGCTCCTCTTTGAGATCGGATTTGGAAACCGACGTACGCGAGTCGAGCTCGACGATGAGCGGCTGCATTGTCGATCGGCCTTCAACCGTTAATCGAAGAGTGTAGTCCCCTGGCACCACCAGCGGATCCGGCCGCGGTGTCCCGGTATCGAATCGGGCGTCCGGCATCCATTCAGGCTCCCCATACTTGAGATCCCAGGATACCCGGTTGAGGCCCGCCTCGGTCTTGAGCTCCGGCTCGGGTTCGCTGTCGGGGCTCCATTCGGGATGATCGGGCGAGTTGTACTGCCTTCTGAGCTCGCTACTCAGCCGCCGTATCAACCCACCGTCCGCATCGAGAACCTCGAGTGTTATTTCGCCTTCCGGCTTCTGAGCGAGGTGGTAGGTGATGATGGCGCCCCTCGGCGGGTTCTCGCCGGCGCCGTCCCTGCTGCCGTAGGGCGCGCTGGCGTATCGCCAACGCACCGCCGGCAGCGGAGCAAAGAGTTGCTCCTTGGCTGCTGCAATCTCCGTCGACATTTCGCGCACCGGCGTCAGGTCGTCGAGGATCCAGGCCGATCGGCCGAGGGTGCCGACCACCAGGTCGTCGCCGGCAACCGCCAGATCGACCACCGATACGGTCGGCATATTGAGCCGCAGAGACTCCCAGCTCGCGCCATCGTCCTTCGAGAACATGACGCCGCGCTCGGTGCCGAGATAGAGCATGCCCTTGCGCCGCGTGTCCTCGCGCACCACGTGCAAGTAGATTTCCTGGTCGAGACCCACCGTTAGGCTCTTCCAGCTCGATCCAAAATCAGTGGTTTTGAAGAGGTAGGGCGTTTCGTCGTCGAGGCGGTGGGCGTCGACCACCACGTACGCCGTACCCGCATCCCAGCGCGATGCTTCGATGGTGCTGACGGTCCCCCACTCGGGGACGCCCGCCGGTGTCACGTTACTCCAATTCTGACCGCCATCCCGGGTTAGGTGCACCAGACCGTCATCGCTGCCGGCCCAGATGAGCCCGGCTTCGATCGGCGACTCGGCGACCGCGAAGATCGTGTTGTAGAACTCGACCCCGGTGTTGTCGCCGGTGATCGGCCCCCCCGCCCAGGCCTGCTTGGTCTCGTCGTCGCGGGTCAGATCGGGGCTGATCGCCTGCCAGCTCTGGCCGCCGTCCGAGTTCTTGAAAAGCACGTTGGCGGCGTGGTAGACGACCTTCGGGTCGTGGGGCGAGATCACGATCGGGGCCGTCCACTGAAAGCGGTATCGGAGGTCGACCGCCCCGTGGCCCGACCCGTTGTCGGGGTAGATACCGACGTGCGGCGCCTGGCCGGTGCGCCGGTCATAACGCGTGACGATGCCGAGGTACTCTCCGGCCCAGACGAGGTCGGGATCGGAAGCGTCGGCAACCACGTGTCCGGCCTCACCTCCTCCGACCCTGTGCCAGTCCGAAGACAGGATTCCGCCACCGTGCAGGCTGTTGCTGGGGCCGGATGCGGTCCCGAAGTCCTGCAGGCTACCCATCACCCGGTAGGGCGTGGAGGTGTCGACCGACAGGTGATAGAACTGGGCGATCGGCATGCTCGCCCGAGACCATGTCTCGCCGCCGTCTGAGGACAGCGAGACTCCGCCGTCACTGCCGACGATGATCCGTTTCGTATTCTCGGGGTCGATCCAGACGTCGTGGTAGTCCCAGCCGCCGCCCTTGACCGCACGAATGCTCTTGCCGCCGTCGGTCGTCTTGAGCATCGAAACCTGTGGAAACCACACCACGTCGGCGTTTACCGGATCGATGGTCAGCGTCGTGTAGTACCAGGCGCGCTGACGGATCCCTCGCGAGGCGCTGACGCGGGTCCACTTCTTGCCGCCGTTGTCGGAGCGGAAGAGGCCGCCCTCCTCGGCCTCGATGAGGGCGTAAACGCGCTTCGGCTCCTTCTCCGCCACCCGCACACCGACCCGTCCCCAGATTCCACCGGGCAGGCCTTTCCCCTCGAGCTGCCTCCAGGTGTCGCCCCCGTCTCTCGAGACGTAGAGGCCGCTTCCCGGCCCGCCCGAGGTCATGCCCCACGGATAACGCCGGGTCTGCCACAGACCGGCAAAGAGAATCCGCGGGTTCGCCGGGTTGAAGCAGACATCAGAGGCGCCGGTGTCGGGGCCCTTGTAGAGCACCTTTTGCCACGTGCTCCCGCCGTCGATGGTTCGAAAAATCCCACGGTCCGGCCCTGGACCGAAGGGACTCCCGAGGACCGCTGCAAAGGCCACATCCGGGTTCTTCGGGTGAACCGCCATGGTCCCGATTTGACCCTCGGCGGACCACACGTGTTGCCAGGTCTCGCCGGCGTCGGTCGACCGGTAGATGCCGTTGCCCTCGGCGACGTTGCCGCGGATGTTCGCCTCTCCCGAGCCAACCCACACCACGTTGGGGTCGGAGGGCGCCACCGCGATCGAACCGATCGACGAAATGGGCTCGTCGTCGAAGATCGATTTCCACTTACTGCCGCCGTTGACCGATTTCCACACGCCGCCCGCGGCGGTGGCGGCGTAATAGGTCAAGTCGTCGCCGACCACACCCGTCACTCGAGAAACCCGCCCGCCCACAGCGGGGCCGATGAGGCGATATTCGAGGCCACCCAGGGGTCCTTTGTCCTTTTCCACCTCTTCCGACTCTGCTGCGAAGAGCAATACTGGAATCAGGATGATGGAGAAGGCGAGAAACACTCTACGGCGGGTCTTCATCGAATTCCTCCTTCGCTCGGATCCAAACCTGTGGAAGCGAATTCCGTCCTGTGAGACCCTCACGGACCCCGACGGCTGCTCGCCCTCCTCTTTACGACAAATGGCCCATTCGATCTCACGAGCCATGGAATCAGAAGCCCTATCCGGTCAATTATCTGAATCCCTCAGCCTGCCTTCATACTGTTCAATGATCGCGTCGCCCTTCTCAACAAGGTCATCTGTGAGCGGCTCGACCTGATGCTTGTCCAAAATGCTCTTCACTATTCTATTGGCTTCGGCAGGCATTTCTTTCTTGTCCATATTCAGCAGGTCGAGCTTTTCTGCCTCCCAGACTGTGAGCTCGCCTCTGAGGTACTTTATGGTGTGAGGATGTGTCAGAAAGTCATGCCCATGCCCGACTTCTTCAACGGCCTTCAGACCTATTCTCTCTTCTGATATTCCTACATCATTCATGTATTGTTTGGAACAATCCCACATGTAGGAATCAACAATAAACTGCTCAAAAGAGATTCCTTTAGCAGAATCAATCGCCCCCAAACCGGTAACGAGGTCTGATCCACCCATTATTCCTATAAGCTGAGTAAGAGGTGTCATCACTCCTGAAATACCGCCTTCTATCTCTCCACTCTCACCCCATCCGGCATCAGCAACAAGAGCTGGAAGGCTGTATCTTTCCGCCATCTGTTTGAGCCCAATGCTTAGAAAACTCTTGTCAACTGAATCATAATCCATGTCTCCAGTTATCATATTCATTGGCGTCGATTCGGAACAATAAATGTGAGGCGCACCAGGTGCTGCCATCTGCGAAATTACAATACTCCCAAGATTTTCCGTGTTCACATTAACCAACATTCCTGCCACCGTAACAGGAGCGGACATGCCACCTATTGACATGGACATGGAGGCAACCGGTATTCCGGCCTTTGCCAGCTCCACTTGCGCCTCAATAGAGCCTCGCTCATACGTCAACGGTGCGACCGGGCACGCAATGACAGAAAATAGAGGGCGCTTTCTCAGCTCCTCTCTTCCTCCGGCCACGAGAGCTGCAAGTTCAATCTGTACCCTGGCATCCTCAGCACTTTGCACTGTTACACCCTGAACATGTTTGGTGGTGTTTTGCATGGTCACCCATAATTCATGGGGACCATGGGCAAGAGGTGTGACATCCTTTGCAGTCAATGCCGTCCAGAGATAATCAAGAGAATCTACTGCATCTCCAAGTCGAGTAAACGCGGCAATATCTTCTCTAGTGGAATAGCGGTACTTTCCGGCTTCGTAATCATTGACGAAAACTGCAAGTCCACTTGTCGTCATCCATGGTATCGATTCTGTAGGAACTTTCAGATCACGCTCTGGGTCGCGAGCACAAAGCGAAAACTCTTTTTGCACGCTTTCAAGAGCCTGATTCACCATTTGTTCGGGAATTTTTGCAATCATTTCATCGAAATCCACACTCGCTCCGTTCTTTTCGAGGATTTCGAGAACTAGTTTGCTGTGGACTTTGATGCCAATTTCCCGCAGAGATTTGATGCTTTGATCATGAATCAGATCGATCTCTTGTTGGTTCAAGAATTCTGTGGTTATCCTGGCCACCATATTCCTCCGTTCGATCTACTTGTTGGAACCAATTCTCGTACCAACGCGAGTACCGTATTCGGTATCAGCGAGACATCCATCACCCGCGTCCAGTCGAGCTCTTTCCAAAACACCGACATTAGCTTCCAGTCAATTTCCTTGCACGATCAGCGTTCGCGCAGGAATGGGACTCCGTCCGAAGCATCCTCATCCATCTCCCTGGCGTACCGGTGACCCGAATACACGGCGGTCGCAATCGTGCCTGGCGCGAGACAGTCGCCGATTCTCTCGATGTCGATTTCATCCCGGAGTGAGGTATACAGATCGTCGTTGGGCTCGCGGGAGGTCACCAGTACCACAGCCGACGCAGGAATCTCTTCTTCCCGACCGGTGTAGACACACTCGGTGATCACACCGCCTGACTGGATATCCGAGAGCGATATGCCGGTCTTGAGGTGGATTCCGAGGGTGAGGATGCGCTTTTGAATGTTGTGCTGCTCCTCCGTGTTTTGTGTCCAGGTCGACACTTCATTCGCAGGCGTGACCAGCGTGACATCCAGACCAACACCGCGCAGCTTTTCGGCGATCACCCCTCCCATGTAGTAGTGATCATCGTCGTAAACGACCACCGGCCCATCGGGAACCACTCCACCCAGGACGTCATCCGGAGTCAATACCGAGGGCATCTGCCACCCGGGAATCTCCTCGTCATGCCACCGTCCGGTGCCATCACGCCGCCACGTCGCACCAGTTGCCACGACCACCCGATCCGCCGCAAACTCGAGGATCTGCTCCCTGTCCACGACACTCTCGAGGTAGTACTCGACGTTCGGGAGCTTCGAGATCTGGTTGAGACGCCACTCCAGCACTCGATTCCACTCGCGAAGCCCCGGCAACTCCGATTCGAGTGTCACCCGCCCACCGAGTTCACGTCGAGCTTCGGCCAGTGTGATGTCATAGCCGCGCTTTCCGAGGGCGACCGCAGCCTCGAGTCCGGCGGGACCGCCGCCTACGATCAAAACGCTCGAGTCCGACTTCTTCGCCGGGATGCGTTCGGGATGCCATCCCTTTCGCCATTCCTCTCCCATGGTGGGGTTTTGCGTGCACCTGATTGGTGTTCCGGTCTGGTCGCCGGTGTAGCAGATGTTGCAGCCGATACACTCTCGGATCTCGTCGTCGCGACCCTCTTCGATCTTTCGAGGAAGGAACGGGTCGGCAATGGACGGTCGTGCCGCTCCGACCAGATCGACTACGCCTTGGCGCACCAGCCGCAGCATGGTTTCCGGTGATGTGAAGCGACCGACGCTGACCACCGGTTTGGTGGTGACGCTCTTGACCCACGACATCATTTCTTCGAGCGCGGCTTCGGGCACGAACCGCGAAGTTCCCATTTCGTGTTGGTAATCGAGGGCCGTGATGTCCCACAGATCCGGCAGCTCGCCCAAATGCTCGATCATCTCGCGAGGCTCGGCCGTGTCGTGATCAGGGTCGGAACCCTCCATGCTCGCGTTGAACCTGACGGCGACGGCGCAGGTGTCGCCGACGGCCTCCTTCGTCTGGATGATCAACTCCTTGAGGAGTCTGGCGCGGTTCTCCAGCGACCCGCCATATTCATCTGTGCGTTGGTTCGATGGGGTCAGGAATTGAGGCATCAGATACCAGTGTGTCGCGTACACGTAGATGATGTCGAACCCCGCCCGTTTGCCGCGAATCGCGGCCTCGCGATACCATCGCTTCAGGTCCCGGATATCCCGCTTGTCCATTGCCTTGGTCTGGACGGGAGCGTAGACCCCGGTGGGGACGCTCGAAGGTCCGATGTGCGGCTCCCTGGAGTAGAGGTTCTGGGCTCCAGCCCCGCCGTGCCACAGCTCGACCCCCGCCAACGCCCCATGCTCGTGCACTCGATCCACCATCAGCGTCAGAGCGGTAACATCGTCGTCATCCCATAGGGAATCCGTCGGGTAGGGCTCATCGTCGGACGAGGGATGGATCGAGCAGTACCCGGTACAAATGGTTCCCCAGCCCCCTTCTGCCTTGGTGCCACGCATCGCAGCGAGAGTTTGCGGACGGCGGTATCCCATGCCGGTGGCGTGGGGAACTTGATAGAAGCGGTTGGGTGCCGTCACGGGGCCGATGGCTACCGGCTCGAAGAGGATGTCGAACCGAGGATCTCTTGGCATCTATTTCTCCGTTTCGGGGGCAATGTCGAGGCACGTAGTTCGATCGTGGACTAGCCGGTACCGACGGAAAGTCTCCCGGTCCTCGAACTGATCCTTAGGATCGAACCGCGCCTTGAGCTCAGGGTGAATCGACACAATAGCACTGCGAGAGAGTATGGCGGGCGGCAGGTCTTCCCGCAAGTGACAATGTTCTGCGTGGCCCTGTTATGTTGGTGTGTCTCACGAGGCGTAGGGAATGTCGAGGGGCGTCGCGACGAGATCGCCGACTTCGGGATTCGCGATGACCGGTGACCGGGGTGGATCCATCTTGGCCATGCCGCTCTTTGTGCTGACCGAAACGATGAAACGATACGGCCGGTGACGCTCAATCGCCGTTGGAAAGGGGTTGAGAAATGGTAGAAAGACCTCATGTTCCAGTGACCGGCGGGTGCCTCTGTGGGGCCATCCGTTATGAATCCACCGAAGCGCCCGAACTGGTCGGATTCTGTCATTGCCGGATGTGTCAGAAGGCGACCGGAGGCCTTTTTCTCATTTTCGCCGACTTTGAGGCGGATGCATTCAAGTTCACGCGCGGCGAGCCTCGGTACTACCGGTCCTCCGAAATCGCCACCCGGGGGTTCTGTCCGGATTGTGGAACCCCGGTCACCTTTCAGTACGACGGTGACGCAGGACCGGCAGTTGGGGTGGGAACCCTCGATCACCCGGAGGACTGGCCCCCCACCTGGGAGCACAGCGGGATCGAGAGCAAGGTGCCGTGGTATGAGATCAGCGACGACCTTCCGCAAACGACGACAGAGGAGAGCGGGTTCTTGAAGGACGCCCGCGATCGGAAGGCGAGCGCCGCGCCGACGTCGTCCCGAGCGAACGAGCGGAGCGAGTGAGTGAGTTGGAGGATCACGTGACCCTGGCCCACTCCGCCGCCATCAAGGACAGGTTCCTCCGCAAGCTCTTCGAGTACCGGAGCTGGCTCAAGTGGTCCGTCTACACGCTGCTTCTGATCAATTTCGGCTACTACTTCTGGGAGGAGTGGGTCATCGCGGCCCACGCGCTACGCGCCGGCGGTACCTTCCCCGCCTGGGCCTCCGCGTTCGCCGCAACCATTGAGGAGTTCTCCTGGTTCGTGCTGCTGGTGCTGTTTGAGCTCGAGACGCACGCCCTGCCGGACGAGGCGTTCACGCCCAGGGTCGAACGCGCACTCCATGTCTCCCGCATCTTCGCCGCCTTCCTCCTCGCCTACTCGCTCTTCGCCTACGTGGAATACGCGGTCGATCTCGAACGGAAGGTGACCGTTCTCCCCGGCGTCACCAGCCTTTGCGAGATCGCCGATCAGGACGCCTCGTTTGCCTACAACATGGACTACACCACGATCGACAGCGACAACTGCGCCGAACTCTCCAACGCCAGCGAGTACTTCCAGGTGATCACCGAGTCAGTGGTCACCGACGCCGACGGCCTGACCATCGAGAAGCAGCTCTCCTGGGTCGATGTGATCGAGCTCAGCGTCTGGCTCCTCATCATCCTCGGCATCGAGATCGAGGTGCGCCTCCAGGATCGCGACATCGTCGGCGGACAACTGATGCGAGCCGTCAACATCTCGAAGGTCCTGCTCTACGGAACGCTCATTCTCGTCATGGCCTACTGGGCGTACCGGAGCCAGTGGGTCTACGTCTGGGACGAGTTCGTCTGGATCGTCGGCTTCGCCGTCATCGAGATGAATGTCGTCGAGTGGCGGGAGGAGATCAAGGAGGAGCTGGTGTGATCTCGACCGCATCCAGGAACGCACCCTCGCACCGACCCATGATGAGTCCGCGATCGCAGGCCCTGAAGGACCTGCCTACACATCTCGAAACTCAGCAAACTCCAGCGGTTTAAGTGTAGGCGCGTCCTTCAGGGCGCGCGATCAACCTGCTCAGAAAAGCACCATGGTTCGCCCAGCCTGAGCGAAGGGGATAGCCATGGTCCGGGCTAGTAGTCTTCATCCGGAGTGCCGGGATCTTCTTCGAGCGATGCCTGGAAGTCCTCTAGAACCTGATACAGCGGATAGTCCACCCAGGTATCCGCGTTGTAGTTGCGTTGGGGCTGCTCTTCTTTTGGGTCTACCAGCAGATTGTAGAATATGGGGTAGCCAAGCGTTTTGACCGCATAACTATCTTCGTCGATAGTCTTTAAAAGCATCTTCCAATTGCGCCATTTCACGCCGAAGAGTTCGTTGTCGACGTAAATGACGATGGATTCTCGAGCGGATTTCTCCGACCTGCCCATCAGGAAATCAGACTGGTCGACTCCATCCATTGTTCGGTCCTTCGGGACCTTGCCACCTGCCCAGTTCGCCAATGTAACGAAAAGATCCACCGCGTGGACGACGTCGTTCGATACTTGTTTTGCAGCGATTCTTCCTGGCCAGCGGATCAGAAACGGTACGCGAAGGGAACCTTCATAAGGACTGAACATGCTACCTCGCCAGCGACCGGTGAACCCGGCCGATCCCGGCACGCCTTCGCGCCCGTTGTCAGATGTGAAGATGAAGATGGTGTCTTCTCTTATCCCCAGCTCTTCGATGGTATCCAGGAGATCGCCGACGTAGGCGTCCGTCTGTGCCAGGACGTCGGCAAAGCTCCCGTTTCCGGTTCTGCCCTTGTAGTCGGGATGGGGGTC
>JAAESQ010000789.1 GCA_024229275.1 bacterium
CCACGTCGCACGCGAGCGCCTCCGGCGGCTCTACGACGAGAAACACCCGAGGGCTTAGTGAAACTAGATCACTGCTTATCAAGGGCGTGCCTAACACGCACGATTCTGCTCATGGTTCTCCTCATATCACTTCCGCTCGGGGCGGAGCTGGCAGTCTTCACCGATGGCAGAATCCTGCACGTTCAAGATGCCTACCTGGACGGCGATCGCATCGTCCTCACCTTGCATGGCGGAGGCTCTCTCAAGGTCCCTGCACATCGTATCGATCGCATCGTGTCCGATGTTCTAGGCAATCCCAACAAAGAGGAGGCGGATGCCTCCTCGGCAGCCTGTAACCCAAACTGGGTGGAGCAACAGCTCCCATCCGAGATTCCATTCGCTGCCGAGATCGTCACCGCCGCACAAAAGGCCAACCTCAACCCCCGCCTCCTGGCGGCCCTGGTCAGAACTGAATCCGCATACGACCCTCGGGCAGTTTCAAGAGCCGGAGCAAAGGGCCTCACACAGTTGATGCCATCGGCGGCTTTCGATCGCGGAGTGAAGGACCCTTTCCACGCCACACAGAATCTCAATGGCGGTGCAGCCCACCTACGAATTCTCATTGATCGCTTCAAGACTCTGGAACTCGCCCTTGCCGCTTACAATTCTGGCGCTGCAACTGTAGAAAGACACGACGGGGTGCCGCCGTACAGAGAGACGCAGCAGTATGTCGAGAAGATTCTGAAGTTGTTTTGCGGAGAAAAAAAGTAAGGCTATTCGGGCCGACAGCCTTCCCATCGTTCAGCTTTCGCCCCGCATAGCCGTTCGTCTCGTTCGCCCCGCATAGCCCCCATTCCTGCTAAGATCTCCACCGCAATGAGGAGGCTTGACATGACAATCCGAGCACCCTGGCTTCGCCTACTGGCCATCGTCCTGATTCTCACAGCCGTTTCCGCCTGCGGTCCCAAGGAAACTCCCGAGCAGAAGCTTGAACGTTTCCGCCTCAACCATGAGATTTACCCTCTTGGCACCAACACAATCTTCGACAGTGAAGGCTCTCCGACACTGTTGGTCGACGTCCAGGTCACCAACCAGGGGACTGACAAAATCAATACCCTCACGGTTCTCGTTCGCGTTCGCGGCGAGGGTGGCGTTGAGAAGATAGCAGAACGCGTCAGCCTCGACCTCAGTAACGTCAGACCAGGCGTCGGCGTACAAATGGCGGCCGTAATACCCGGCGTTGCCCTTGAGGAAACTGACGAGGTGACAGTCGAATTGGAAGCGAATTTGTCACCGGAGGTCTTGCGCAGCCTGCCGGAGTTTGCTGACGTCCCTGGTTAGTTGCACGGCTCGACCGGAAGCGAAGTGATGCCGAATCTCTCCATCAGCGCCTCCTTCATTTGCGGAAGAACCGTAGATTCAAAGTTATCTACGGCCGAAGGGGCGAGTCGTCCAACTGCTGTGCGGGCTGCCTCGATGAGACGCAACCCTTCGCACAGGCGCAATTCGGGGTCAGACCTTAGCGTGTCCAACGTCACGTCGAGCAGAAGCTCATATCGAGCCATCGCATCACCTTGCTCTTCGTCAATGAGTTGGTCGTCGTCCATTCAAACCTCTTAACCTCACCCAACTGAGAGATGCTGCATGCTATTTCCCAAACCATCCACCTTTCTTGACGAAGTCGAGGCAATCGCCCGCATCGGCGCCGACGCTCTGATGCCTTATTGGCGAAAGCTGAAGGATGAAGAGATTAGCGAAAAGTCTCGCAATGATCTGGTCACTACTGCAGATCACGCTTCCGAGGACGCCATCCTCAACGCGATCAAGACCTCGTACCCTTCGCACGCAGTCCTCGCCGAAGAATCGGGAAAATCTGACGGCGAACCAGCGCAGCCGAGATGGATCATCGACCCGTTGGATGGAACCACCAACTTCGTGCATGGCTTTCCACACTTCGCGGTCTCCATTGGCGTCCAAGTGGGAGCAAACGTGGATTTCGGCGTCATCTTTGATCCGGTCAAGAACGACCTCTTTCGGGCGGCTCGAGGTCACGGAGCATCGTGGAACGGCAAGAAGATGGCGGTGTCCCGCCGTCCCAATCTCGACGGCGCGTTGATCACAACAGGATTTCCTTTTCGCGCGCATGCCTTTCTGGACTGCTACCTGGCCATCTTCCGTGAGGTATTCCTACGCGCCAAGGCCCTGCGAAGGCCGGGGGCGGCTTCGCTAGATCTCGCCTACACAGCCTGCGGCATCTTCGATGGTTTCTTCGAGTTCGATCTCTCTCCCTGGGACCTCGCTGCGGGGACCCTACTGGTGGAGGAGGCCGGTGGTTTGGTCACCGACATGGAGGGAGGGCAAGGATTCCTTGAGTCAGGCGACGTGGCCTGCGGATCGTTCGGAGTACATCGCGACGTCCTCGCAGCTGCACGAAAGATCCTCGCCTCTGGCCACGACTGAGCTGCTGCCTACACCTTCCCCTACCTCGTCGCCATAGAGTTGAACCGCCAAGGACGCAAAGTTCACTAAGGAGGAAACGCAAAGAAAGGGACATGAGGCGGCTCGATGAGCCGCGGGTGGAGTGGCTTCGTTTTCACGTGCAGTCGCCCGAGCAGGCCGTGTGCCATCTGAACACCGTCGGGGGACGAGACATCTCAAGGCGATTCTCTGAATCGCCGCTATCTTCCTTCTTTGAGCTACCTTAGCGTTCTTAGCGCCCTTCGTGGTTCAAAAAAGGCCATCAATCACAGGCTCAGTGGACGCACCCGAGCCACTGCGTCTGGCTCTCGGG
>JAAESQ010000790.1 GCA_024229275.1 bacterium
AGTGGAATCGGGTGTAGTAGTGGCCCGGTCTTTCAGTATGCGTTCATTGAGCGCTCGGATCGTGGTGCTCGTACTTGCGGTGCTCACAGTTTTCACCGTGCTCCTCTTTCTTACCGCCTTTTCGGTAACCAAAACATGGCTTGAACAGACTGCTGTCGCCAATCTGGGGGCGCTCGCGTCAGCACGGCAGGTGGCTATCGAAGAGAACCTTACCGACTATCTCGATACACTCGGAGCAGTCGTCCACCCTGACCTCAATGGGCAAGTGACGCGGTTGCTTGGCGCCAATAATCCAACGCGTGAAGAAATCAGAGCAGAAATCGAAGTCGGGCTACGACACGAGGTGGCTGTTGACGACGAGCTGATGTGGGTGAAGGTTCTTGATCTGGAAAAGGAGATTGTTGCTTTTAGCAGTCTGTCAAAAACCACCCTTTCGACCAGTGAGGCGAATGTCGGTTTCGAGGATGGGCAGGATCGCACTTTCATTTCTGATCCTTTCCCTGTTGGCGGTCGTCTCTTTTTGCATCTCGTGGCACCGCTGAATGATGGGCACGGGGAAACTCTGGCCGTTGTGATCCTTCGTTTCGATGCTAGAGCCATTCTTTCAATCGTTGGTGACTACACTGGATTAGGCGATACCGGAGAGACCGTTCTCGGGACTCGGCACGACGATCGTGTTCTGTTTCTGACTCCCTTGCGGTTCGATCCCAACCTGAGCGAAATCAAACCTGCGGCGGCGAATGGAGAGCGTGCCAAGCCGATGATCCATGCTACGGCTGGCCAGTCAGGGACGACTAGAGCCCCGGATTACCGCCAAACACGAGTCATCGCCGCCTACCGCCCGATCTCGCCCACTGGGTGGGGGATCGTAGTGAAACAAGATGTCGCCGAAACACTTGCGAGCGTGAAGAGACTGCAGACAGCCCTGATCGGAAGCTTTCTAGGGCTGCTGTTTCTAGGGGCAACTACGGTCTTCCTCCTGGTCAAGAACTTCATGCGACCTCTTGGAGAGCTTGAACGTGCGACACGAAAGGTTGCGCGGGGTGATTTGAGCACGCGTTTGCCGGTGATCACAGATGATGAGGTGGGGCGTTTGGCAGGATCTTTCAATGCGATGGTCGATCACCTCGAGACAACACGCAGCGATCTCGAGCAGAAGAATCAGGAGCTTTCCTCCTTTGCTTACGTGGTCTCTCACGATCTCAAGGCGCCGTTGCGGTCTCTCGAGGGTCACACCTCGTGGTTGGAGGACGAGCTGGCCGACACTCTCGATGGAGAGCAGAGGAATCGGCTCACGCTGATGCGTGATCGAGTCCGGCGAATGGAATTGCTGATCGAGGGACTCCTTCAACTTGCGAGGACCGGGCACGGTGGGAGGGAGACCTCTGTAGACCTTAAGCAACTCTTGGGTTCAGTCATTATGGCGGCCGATCCGCCTGAAGGATTCCAGATATCACTCCCGGACGATCTCCCGGTGATCGAAACGCAAGAGGCAGCTCTCGGTCAGGTGTTGCAACATCTCGTACGCAATGCAGTCGTTCATCATCCGAAGCCTGACGGTCGGATCGAGATCGGGTACATAATCCTGGAAAACGAAACTATCGAGTTCTTTGTCAGCGACGACGGTGCAGGGATCGAGCCCCGCTACCACGAGAGGATTTTTGAGGTATTCCATACCCTGAAGTCATGGGATGAGGGTCAGAACACTGGTATCGGACTTGCGGTCGTCAAGAAGATGGTTGAAAGCAACGGTGGAAGGGTTTGGGTTGAGTCGGACGGCGAACCTGGGCATGGATCGATCTTCCATTTTTGCTGGCCCATAGGTGTAAGGAACCCCAAGAGATGAGCCGGAAACACCCCGTCCTGCTGGTCGAAGATGACGAATCTGACGTCATTTTGGAAAGCAGAGCCATGAAATTGGGCGGTATCGCCAATGACGTCGTACCGGTCGGTAACGGTGAAGTCGCACTCGACTTTCTTCGTCATAGAGGAAGCTTCTCCGATACTGCAGCATTTGCTCGACCAACACTGATTCTCCTTGACCTCAAGATGCCGAGAATGGGCGGCCTTGAACTCCTTTCAGTTCTTCAGTTCGATCCGAAACTCAGTGATATTCCGGTGATCATTCTCACCGGCTCCGACGATCCGACAGATCGTGAAACTGCGTTCTCGAGAGGTGCCTCCGGCTACCTCGTCAAACCCGTGACGGCTGAGCAGATAATCAGCGCAGCTGAAGCCGCCGGCGCTCATTTGGTCGTTGATCCTGCAGCGATATCAGATCTTGTGTGATTGGTGGTTGCTGGAGAACTCGGACAGTAATTGGATCAGCGATCAGTCGCAGGTGACGCCGCCTCGAACTCCGCAAGCAACGCCTTCGCGCAGCCAATCGGATCGCCGTTGCCACGATCGGGCTCAGCGCGTCCGTAGAACTGATCGAGGAAAGACTCGGGCTCGGACCAGATCGTCTGCATGACACCGAGGAAACGTTGTCGCATTTCGGGTGTCGAGTTGTTGCGGTGACGCTTGATGGCGCGGATTTGTTCAATGCCAACAACGGCGAGATTCCAGGGGCAACTCACGACCTGAAATCCCTTGCTGGCAAAATAAGGTGCAGTGGGGACGGCCCGCTCGTAGTGCCAGTCGCAGATGACAACGTCCTTAGGGATGAGGTCGATTGCACGGTGAGTCGAATTCATGCTTGCTTCCCACATGCCGATCCCTGTTGTCCTACCGTCTATCAAACGGTCGCCCCAGATCCAGAGCTCGCAGTTGCTGCCGGCGAGATGGTTCCCCAGCAGTGTGACTTCTGCAGCGAAGAGTTCGGCCTTGTCTGAACCAGCGCAGCGGGGACATTTGTCGTCTCCAATGTAGAAGACTTCGTCCATACCGGCGTGGAAGGCGTCAGCTTCGAAAGCTTCGACCAGCTCATCCACAAGGGCGAGCACAATCGGATGGACTTCTGGGTGGCGTGGGCAGTAGCTTTTGCAGTAGAGGTTGTCTGAGTTTGGCCACTCGTATTTCTCTGGCAAGTCAATATGCGGCGTTTCGTCGAGGTGGGGGTAGACCCTGAGCAGGTGGAGAATCCTCTCGTGCCACGACTGATGACCGAGCAGGTTGAACTGTGGAATGACTCGAATCCCACCTAATCGGCAGGTCTTGACGAGGCGTTCGACGTCACTTCTGCTGAGGGTGATCGGATCGCGCAATTCTGGGTGGGATTGAAAATCAAAGTTGTAGTCAACTCTGAGTACGAGTGTGTTGGCGCCGGCAGGCACCAGTTCGTCTTCTATGAAGCGAATGAACTCACTGAGTTGGGCCGGTCTCGGAGCTGCAATACAGAATCCGCGCACAGGAAATGAGCTAGACGATATGTGTTTTGATTCGGCTGTCGGTTGGACGCCGATAACGGTTGTGCTGACCAAGCTCGCTGCAACACACAGGGCCGCCTTGAGTGCCGAAGCGTTAAACAGTCTCCAGCTCATGATGCGAACCTCCGCATTCTCTTGTCATTACCAGGTGAGCGTAACCTTCGACAATCCTCGCGGTCCTTCGGTGTTGTATCCCTTGGCGCGTGTGAGGTGATAGCAGAACAGTTGTGCTGGGATGATCGCCGGAATCGGCGTGATCCATTCCGGCAGTCTGTCGGGTAGCTGGAGTGGTGTATTGGCGAGGGCCAACGCCGACGCCTCGTTTGAAATCGCAAGGAGTTCGACCTGCTGCTCCTGAACCAGGTTGGTGAGCAGGTTGATGACGTTGTCCGACGCTCGCCCGCCAGGGACGACGGCGAAGACTGGAAATCCTTGACAAGCGAGTGCAACTGGACCGTGTTGGAAATCAGCAGATGAATAGGGCTCGGCGATAACGTAGGCCAACTCTTTGAGCTTGAGCGCCCATTCGTAGACAGTGGAATAGTTGAAGCCGCGCCCCAGTACGACGCATTGATCCATGTATCGATATCTTGCGGCAGCCGATCGTATTCGATCGTCCAGGCTGAGCGTTGCCTCTGCCAGCTCTGGCAGGCGTTCTATCCACTGGCGTTGCTCTGCATTGCCGGTCAAGGCGGCAGAGATCATGGCGATGGAGACGAGCTGTGTAGTGTAAGTCTTGGTCGCAGCTACCGCTGTCTCAGGCCCTGCCATCGTGTCAAAGACAAGATCGGCCTCTTGGGCGAGTGGGGACATCGGGTCGTTGGTGATGGCCAGGGTCAGCCCACCCTGACGACGACCTTCTTTGACAACCCGCACGATGTCAGGCGACTGACCGGATTGTGAGATGCCGACCACGAGCGAGTCTTTGATCAACGGAGGCGTTTCGTAGATGCTGAACAGAGAGGGGGCCGCCAGTGCTACCGGTAGGCCGTTGAATGCCCCCCAGAGGTATTTCGCGTAGAGACCTGCGTTGTCCGAGGTTCCCCGAGCCGCAAGAAACACCATTTTGACGTTGCTATCTCGGATCTTGGCGGCAACTTTCTTGGCCTGTGGAGCTTGTAGCTCCAGCAGCCGCGCGATGGCGGAGGGCTGTTCGAGGATTTCATCTTTCAATCCCATTGCGGCCTCCGGGTCTTGCTGGAGAGGTGCCGGCCCTGTGTCTCCGGAAACCGTATCTGGAGACGAGCCGCGTTTGTCCCCAAAGTATAATGCTTCTGGGGGAACAGAGGGGGAGTCGCTTCGGCCATCGAGGGATTGGGGGTATCGATCAACCATAGGATCGTCGACTGTCGTCGTGGATGACTGGCGGTCATCTGTGATCTTGAGATCGTCCTTCGTCATGAGTGCCACTCCGATGCGCTGGCTGCGCTCCCAGATTGTGAGAGAAAGTGCCTCCATGAGGGGTGGAATCACTGAGGTTGGGTATTCAGCAGACCGTCTTCCGAATTTGGTGCGGTCGATGGGCGGGCCTCCGAATTTTGGCCGGATCTCCACCGAACCTCTCTGGCCCAACATAGTCTCCACCATAGGTAGGAAGAGTCCGTGACGGTTCTGAGACGATGGAGAAAACACATCATCTTCTTTGCTTCGTTGGTTTCGAGGCCATGAGCCTCAGCAGTTTTCTGACGGGCCGGGGTTTGGCTCGAGTGCTTGGCACGCGAATCACCCCGGCTCTTGGTCTGTTCGCTTCCGTACCACAGCGGGGATGTGGTGCAACGGGATCAAAGGTGGGGAGTAGCAAAGGAGGATTTGGAATGGGTAAGAGACGTTTATTCCGGAGTTGGCTGTGCTTGACAGTCGCTGTGGCCGTGCTTTTCGGCGCGGGCCAAGGCTGGGCGCAGTCGGTACATGATGGAAAGATCACTGGAACGGTTTTCCTGCCGACCGGTGAGACCCTGGCCGGCGCGACTGTCCAGGTGAAAAGTGCCAAGTTGGTTTCGGGTGAGAGAACAGTTGTTTCCGGCAATGGTGGCCGATTTGTTTTCCTCAGTCTGCCGCCGGGAACCTACGATGTGATAGTCAGCCTTGCGGATTTCAAGACCTTCACGGCGGATAACCTCGTGGTTTCCACTGGTGGAACGGTTGACGTGACGGTCAACATGGAGATCGGTGCGATCGAGGAGACGCTCGTCGTCACCGCACAAGCGCCTGTCATCGACACGCGCTCGTCGACGATTGACACGACGTTCAGCAAAGAGTTGTTGGACGCGGTTCCGACCTCTCGCAACACGTTTTACGATCTTGCTTTGACCGCACCTGGAATGGCAGCGGTCGGCGCCGACGAGTCCTGGTTGCCGAGTGCCTCGGCCTACGGTAGTGCGTCGAACGAGAACATTTTCCTTGTCAACGGCGTCAACACAACCAACCCACGCGGCGCCTCATGGGGCTCGCTGGTCAACGTCAACTACAACACGGTCGAAGAAGTGAAAGTTCTCTCGCTCGGTTCGCGAGCTGAGTACGGCAGCTTCTCCGGAGCCGCGGTTGACGTTCTCACCAAGAACGGCGGCAACGAGTTCCATGGGGACATCGCCTATTACACGAAGGTCGGAAGCGTTGGCAACAACCAGCCGGCCTCTGATGGCTTCGGCGCGGATTGGCTGTGGTCGGGAACAGACGATGCCGGAAATCCTGACAATCTGATGACGAAACCAGATGAAGATTGGGAAGCCAACATCACCCTGGGCGGACCGATCGTCCGTGACAAACTTTGGTTCTATGCAGGTTATGCCAAGATTCATGCTGACACGGACACTCCGATTTTTGTTCCGCTCAAGGAGTACCGCGCAGACCTCTACGACCTCAAACTGACGGCGGACCTGGGCCCCAATCACCGAGCATGGTTGGGCTATCACCATGAGAAACAGAGGAATGGCAACGAATCTTGGGGAGACACCTGGGACGCAACCATGGTCTTCGAACAGAATCGGACCAACGACACGCTCTCTGCTCAGTACCAGTGGGTGGTCACCGACCGTGACCTCTTCGGCTTCAAATTCCTCGGCTACGAAACTGAGGACAACCCGACGATCGCTGGCGTGTTGCCGAATCCCGGCTACATCAACTGGTGGAAGAACACCGGCTCCCAGAGTTTGGGCGTTGCGGGTGAGTTTCCGTACGTGGAGGCCCAGAAATCCAAGCGTATGACGGTGCAGGCGGACTTCACTCACTATGCCGACAACTTCCTCGGCGAGCATGACCTCAAATTCGGTGTGCAGTACACAGAGGCCGAGGGCAACTGGCAGGGCGGCTATTTCCATGGCTACGCCAACTTCGCTTACCCGAGTCAGTGGTGGTATGGAGACTACGGCACCGGCTACTGGGAGATGTACAACCGTCAGGAGCATGTCTACCCGTGGCTGACTGTTCGCAAGTCAGACGAAACTGGCGCATTTATAGATGACCAGTGGCTTGTCAACGATCGATTGACCCTCAATCTCGGTCTTCGCTACGACCGAATGACGGCAGGCTATGGCGACAGTCTTGTCTATGAGAAGCCTGAAACACCCGATGACATCAACAACCCGACGATTCGGCGCCATCGCGACGGCGAGGGAACGGTCTACGACTTCAAGACCTGGTCGCCGCGACTTGGCTTTGCCTGGACGTTGACCAAGGACAATAAAACAGTTCTGAGAGCACATCTCGGTCGCTACTACGCGCCGATTGGTGTGGAGAGCTTGCGCCGCCTCGGACCGGACATGGAACAAAATCAGACGTACTACGAGTTCTACCGTATTCCGTGGGATCTCGTCGACACCAATGGTGATGGAATGGTCTCTCCCGACGAGAACCGCAACGCAACGCGCATCATGGCCGGCATGGACCCGTACGATGTACAGGACTACGGTACGACGGACCCCTCTTGGGATCTCAGGGTCGCGCCGGGAACCGGCAGCCCTTACACCGATCAGTTCAACATCTCGATTCAGCGTCAACTGGCGCCGAACCTGGCCATCGAAGGTACGTACATCTACAAGAAGACCGACGATTTGCTCGTGCTGTGGCCCTACAACTCTGCCACCGGCGAAGAATTCGAGTGGGAGCAGATTCCTTACGAGACCTTTACCGGAAATCAAACTGAGGTCTTCCAGGTCGTTTTGAAGGACTTCAACGGTGACAGTGAAGTCAATTGGGACGACTACATCTACATCCTCGACAACATTGACTGGGAAGCGCGCAACATGAAGGAAGTGGCTGGCAAGAAAGCCGATCGCACCTATCACGGCTTCCAGCTCACCCTCACCAAGCGCTATTCGAATCGGTGGCAGGGCATGGCGTCAGTCAACTACACGAACACCGATGGTGTGGCACCCCGCACGGTTGACCAGAACTGGTACATCGACGGTCCCATGATTATGGACACGCCATTTGGCAGCACGCTGAACAACTACGTCAACAATCTCGAAGGACCGATGTTGATGACACCAGAGTGGATGTTCAAGCTTGCCGGTAGCTACACGATTCCGGGAATCGAGACCGATCTTGGCTTCCGCGTGCGCTTCGATAGTGGCCGCGCCATCTTCCCGGTCGAAACACTTCCGACCCCCGCCCGTTGGCAGGGAGAATTCTGGGATGGGCAGATCATTGCTCCGACCGGATCGAACGAGAAGATCGTCTCCGACACGGAAGACTGGCTGCCCTCGACGACCATCGTCGACCTGAATCTGTCGAAGACTTTCAGTACCGGACGTGACACTTCGTTCAACATCACGCTCGACGTGCTCAACGCCTTCAACGAAGGCAAGGCGAACAAAGTCGGGTTCGGCCCGGGCGACTACGGCCGCGTTTACTCGATCGTGAGACCGCGGATGATGAGGCTCGGCCTCAAGTTCTCGTTCTAACAACATAACCGCATAACTCTCGGTGGAGGGCCTGAATGGGCCCTCCACCCTGATTCTCGTTAATA
>JAAESQ010000791.1 GCA_024229275.1 bacterium
CGATCACTCCCTGCAGTGTCAGGCAGCGTGAGCGCTTTCAGATGCCTTTCAGCTTCCGCAACAAATCAGTGCGCTTCTTCATCTGTCGCAGTACCACAGGCATCCAGCGTCCCTTAGAGGTCCGCACGCGCCTGAAGTCAAAGCCAAGAAATCCGAAGCACTCGCCTCGCGCCAGATCGACGACCCGGCTCTTCTCCTCGTTCAGTTCCACTTGTAGCTTGTCGAACTCCTCCCGGAGTCGCTCCTGTACTGTATCGAAGAGCCACGTTTGACGCGGATGCCAATCCACCAGGACAACAATATCGTCCGCAAAGCGGACGTACTCTATCGCCGTCCATTCCCCATAGCTGGTGACTTCTTGAGCCCGCTGCAACATGCGATCTACCTCGTTGAGATAGATGTTGGAGAGCAACGGAGAAATCACACCGCTCTGAGGAACACCCGGACTTCGCGAGGATTACAAGATCTTTATCAGCAAGCCCATGATCCCGACATGATTGACGCGTACGCCGATCTGCTCCAAGGGGTGATGATGACGC
>JAAESQ010000792.1 GCA_024229275.1 bacterium
GGAGATCGATTCGGGCGAGGGCAAAACTAGCGGCACTTTTGTTCGACTCAAGGAAGCTCGCAAGACGAAAGTGCACCCCTCTGACACGCTGTGTGCAGGGCACCACGCCTGGGTCGCGGCGGCACCTCCAGCCGTGCGTGCTGGCGGCTTCGTTCGAACTGGGACTTTCGCCAAGGGCTTCACGCCCGACTCGAAGCCCACCTGCGACCCTGAAAAGATCTTCGAACGCATGGAGGCTCACCGTGGCGGCCATGACCGCGATGCCATCGCCGCTGCGGTGGTAGAGCGGGCTATGAAGTCGATCTCGGACAAGTCTGTCTTGACGCCCGAGTTCACCAGTCGCATGAGTAAGGAGCTGGACATCATTCGGGTGGCGACGAACTACGGTTTCGCCGACGACGTCGACGGTCCAAATCGAGCCAAACGCATGGCTTTAGACCTTGATAATCGCCAATCAGTCGCCCGGACGACGGACGACTTTGTGAGGGGCAACGAGCGCTACGAGCGCCACCAAAGATAGCGCGACGTCACCGACTGCGCACTTCAATCAGATCGAGGCCCAGGCCCGTGCTGACCATGTCCTGAAGTCGCTCAGGGGGTTGCTGGAGCAGGCCAAGCGGGCCAACGCGAAGGCTCGAACCACTTTGAAGACGATTTCTGGCACGGATGTGGCCCAACAGGCATCCACGTCGCTGGCGATGATCGATTCTGTGCTTAACACCCTGGCAACGCC
>JAAESQ010000793.1 GCA_024229275.1 bacterium
TATGCACGGAATGCAGTTGGCGGCGAGAGCCGCCCCCAGTGAAACCAACGATTGTTCACGCTTGCTCAGTTCGGCCATTCTCGGTACCTCCTTGGGGCTCGACTCGACTGCGGCCCCTACTATGGAGACGGAAGGAGTTCAGCAAGGGATACACATGGTCGTCTTCGATTGCCGGATCTGGGTGCTAGGCACGCGAGGATTTGAACCACCAAGCTCACGAAGAGCGCTAAGGAGGAAACGCAAAGAAGGAAATGAAAGCGGCTCTTCGAGCCGTCAACGAGACATAGGATAAAGTAATCATCGGCTCAGTCTCTTGGTCCTTGTCTGCCGATTGTCAGCAGCAACAACGCCTCAAGGAGCACTACCTCCAGCGATTCGAAGAATCGCCCCTTCTCTCTTCTTTGTGTTCTCTTCGTGTGCTTCGCGACCTTCGTGGTTCAAAAACTCACTCGCATTTTGGCCGAGACACCCGACTCGCCTCAAGCAATGCCGTAAAGGTTTCGCCGACCCTGCCGTCAAGCCGTCCGGCCCGTATAGCCGCCTGTCACGGCGTAGCTGAAGGCGAAGCCGGATTCGTCCCGTCCTGCCGTTGACTCCCCGTCTCATCAATTCTCAAATATGATAGGTTGGTGAGACTGAGGTTCTGATAGCTCACATTGTCATAGCGGAAAGGCCAACGAGAATGTCATCACATAGAGGAAGATTCCGTAGTTTCGCTTCGGTTGTGGTTGCTTTCTATGCAGTAGCAGTACCGGTGTTCGGGAGTGGTACTACGGATGACCTCGAGCCTCAGGTCTGGGAGCAATCTCATTCGCAGATGGAGAGCGACCGACTAGAGTTTCGACACTCGGCCGAGGACGGCCTTGAAGCTCCCTTCAGTACAGCCCTGGTCGGCTCGCTGATTCCCGGTGAACAAAGCCGGCTTGCCGTGAGCTGGGAAGGGGTGGAGACCGAACTCACCGCATGGGTTGATTTCGACGGCGATGGGGAGTTCGCCTACGAGACCGAACGAATCATCACGAAAGCGGTGATGCACGAAGGAATGCAGGCCTTCGAGTTTGAAGTGCCGCTGTGGGCGAAAGTAGATACCGATGCAAGAGTTCGATTCAGTGTCGGAGCAATCTGGACAGTAGACGAGCGGTGGAAGCAGCTACCGCAAACACATGCTGACTGCAAAGCCAACGAAGCCTCTTCCCCAGTTTGCAGTTGGGAAGGTGATTTCTGGCTAACTGACCTTAATAACGCCGTTCATTCACTGGCAGTTTTCGACGACGGAAACGGTGAGGCGCTCTACGCCGGAGGACTCTTCCAGGCAGCCAGCGGGGAGAAAGTGGGTAGCATCGCAAAGTGGGACGGAGCCTCATGGTCCAGTCTTCCCGGACTCTACGGGGTTGATCCCAGCGTCTCTGTCTATACGCTGGCGGTATTTGACGACGGAAATGGAGAAGCGCTCTACGCTGGTGGAGACTTCACCACAGCTAACGGAGCAACAGTCAACAGGGTTGCAAGGTGGGACGGAACCTCTTGGTCCACT
This sequence comes from bacterium, assembly GCA_024229275.1. GTDB lineage: Bacteria > Acidobacteriota > Thermoanaerobaculia > Thermoanaerobaculales > Sulfomarinibacteraceae > JAAESQ01. The sequence goes on from JAAESQ010000793.1 coordinate 1,535, forward strand.
CTTTCAGGCCCGTCCGGAATCGGTCTCAATGAACCTGTCCACAAGCTAGCGGTATACGACGACGGGAACGGAGAAGCTCTCTACGCCGGCGGAGAATTCACTTCGGCCGGTGGGGTGACGGTGAACAGAATCGCAAAATGGGACGGCACTTCATGGTCTGCTCTTTCCGGTCCTTCTGGGGCTGGCGTCAGTGACTCAGTCTATGGGCTAGCTGTGTACGACGACGGAAACGGGGCGGGGCTCTACGCCGGTGGAGCGTTCACTACGGCAAGCGGGGTAACCGCAAATCGGATCGCAAGATGGGACGGCACTTCATGGTCCGCTCTCTCCGGCCCTTCGGGTACTGGCGTCAACGATGCTGTTTATGAGTTGGCTGTGTACGACGACGGGAACGGAGAGGCGCTCTATACCGGCGGAGGTTTCACGTCGGCCGGTGGGGTGACGGTAAACAGAATCGCAAAGTGGGACGGCGTCTCTTGGTCTGCTCTCTCCGGTCCTTCTGGGACTGGCGTCAACGATGCTGTTTATGAGTTGGCTGTATACGACGACGGGAACGGAGAGGCGCTCTACGCCGGTGGAGGCTTCACCTCGGCCGGTGGAGTGACGGTGAATCACATTGCAAAGTGGGACGGCACTTCATGGTCTGCTCTCTCCGGACCCTCTGGGACTGGTGTCACAACCAGCAGCGTTATGGCGATGACAGTGTTCAACAATGGAAGCGTTGAAGAGCTCTACGCCGGCGGGAATTTCACCCTGGCCGGTGGGGTGCCTGCAAACTACATCGCAAAGTGGGACGGCGCCTCATGGTCCGCTCTTTCCGAATCATCTGGCGGTGGCCTTACTACTACCGTTCGGGCGTTGGAGGTGTACGACGACGGGAACGGAGAAGCACTGTACGCCGGTGGAGGCTTCACCTCAGCCAGCGGGTCGATAGTGAACTACATCGCAAAGTGGGACGGCGCCTCATGGTCCGCTCTCTTTGGACCCTCTGGTACTGGTGTCGACGACACCGTTCGTGCGCTGGCGGTTTTCGACGACGGAAATGGGGAGGCGCTCTACGTCGGCGGAAGCTTCATCACGGCCGGTGGACTGACTGTAAACAGAATCGCGAAGTGGGACGGCGCTTCATGGTCACCTCTCACCGGTCCCTCTGGTACTGGCGCCTCCAGCTCGGTCTCATCGCTAGCAGTTTTCGACGACGGAAA
>JAAESQ010000794.1 GCA_024229275.1 bacterium
TCTTGCGATAGTCCGTCGCCGTGGTTTGAGGCACCCAGATATCTGAGAACGGGATGAATCGAAGCATCGGGACGTTCTTCACAACACCGACTACTCGATAGCGTTTCCCATCGCTCGATATCATTCGCCCGACGGCGTCCTCTCTCCCGAAAAAGCGCTCCTTCGTAGCTTCGTTGATCACTGCAACAAAGCTCCCATCAGCAACCTCGTCGTAGGTGAAGGACCGACCCTCGACGAAATCAAAACGTAAAATCTCCCAAAACTCGGCATCGGTGTATTTGAGAAACAGGTCGACCCGCTGGCCGTCAATGTAAGATACCGCCTTCCAGAAGACACTCGAAATGGAAGCAGTCTCGGCGCCAGGGAGATCGCGCAGATGCCGGTCGAGCAGATCGTAGGACGGCATCGCTGCTGCAAAGCGACTCGAGTCATCATCATCGAGAAGCGAAACACGAATCACCTGCAGCGTTCGGCTCTGATTCACCTCCGGGGTAGAACCGGCAAAGATGTGATCGAGCACCGAGGTGGCTATGAGCAGAACACACAGTGTGAACGTGATGCCGAACAGACTCACAAAGGTGAAGAACGGTCTTCGTCGAAAGACAGCGAACGCTATTTTGAGGTAGTTCTTAAACATCGCAGCACCTTCAGTTCACTTGTCGGCCGTCGAAGAGCCGCACGGTACGCTCAGTCTTTTCGGCCATACGAGGATCATGGGTCACCATGACAATAGTCGTGGAAAGGTCTCGGTTGAGCTCGGTCAGAATCGTCATGATTTCGTCGCCCATCTGAGAATCGAGATTCCCTGTCGGCTCATCGGCGAGCAGGATTTTCGGCTTGCCAACGATCGCGCGAGCGATAGCAACACGCTGCTGTTGCCCACCCGAGAGCTGACCGGGACGATGACCCATTCGAGAGCCCAGCCCAACCCGTTCAAGCGCCTCTCGACAGAGAGTTCTGCGCTGCCGCCCCGATTCGCGTCTATAGAGAAGGGGGACTTCAACATTGTCAATCACCGGCAGGTCACGAATCAGATGAAACGACTGAAAAACGAACCCGATGAACTCGTTTCGCAGGCGCGCCAGCGCACGATCTCCGAGCGAGGCGACCTGCCGATCGTAGATGCTGAGTTGTCCCGAGGACGGAGCATCGAGCAATCCCATGATGTTGAGCAGCGTGCTTTTGCCGGATCCTGACGGACCCATGACCGAGACAAACTCTCCATCCGCGATATCAAGGTCCATTCCTGCTAGAGCAAGAGTCTCGATTCGATCAGTGCGATAGATCTTGTCGACATCTTCCAGTTTGATCACTTCGTCCTCCCAATGCGGCTCATTCCGCCACTCGTCATTTGATTCGAATTCGCTCGAGGTGGAGGTGGTCATCCATATTCGAGATCACGACTCTCTCTCCCTCGTTCACACCATCAATCACTTCGTAGTTACTGATTCCCGCAACACCGATACGCACCACTCGCCTCTCAGCGGAGTCGCCGTCCATGACAAAGATCTTCTGTTCCCCACCACCTTTGATGAATGGCCCTTTCTTGACGCGTAGCACGTTGGGTCTCAGCTCCGTAACGATCCACACATCGACCCGCAGGTTGGGTCGAAGCAGATGATGATCCTCTTCGTCGATGTCGACCTTCAGGGTCAATTCACCTTCTTGGATTGAAGGCGGAATGCTGCTCACGCGACCGTTCAATACTATTTCCCCAGCTTCGATTCGCGTCGGCATACCCACCGAAATCCGACCAGCATGGAGATCTGACGTCGTGACCTCGACTTCGAACTTGGTCAGATCAGCGACTCGCGCCAGAACCTCGCCGTCTCGGACGCTCGCACCTTCTTCGTTCGACACCCAGGTCAGAACACCACCACGCGCCGCCCGCACAATGGCTCGGTCGAGGAGTTGCTTTTTGTCATCAAGGTCACGCAGGAGAAGGCTCGTTTCGATCTCGAGGCCCCTGATCTGAGCCTGAGTACTGCGCTCCTCCTTGGCTTCAGACTCACCAAGCTGACGCAGTTCGATTCGCGCAATGCTCTCGTCCAACTCACCCTGCCGCAGTTCATGAACGCTAATGAGGCCAAGGTCATGTAGCGTCGCAAGCTGTTGTTTTCTCGCTTCCAACAACGCAAGACGTTGCTCTTGAATCTCGCTCTTGCCACGAATGTCAGAGAGCTTCCCATCCAAAGCCAATTCAAGTTCACTTCGCCGATTGCGCTTCAACTCGACCTCGTCCTGCAGGCGTTCAACAGCAAGGCGTACATCCGTGTCGTCCAACTCGAGAACCGGATCTCCCTGTTCGAGCGTCGCGCCAGGCTCCTTCAGAACGCGGCGAACCCGCGAGTCGAACGGGCACGGGACTACTTCTTCTGCTGCGGGTACTACCGTACCGGAGCACAGCGTTGCCGCTTCGACAGGCCCACGATCAACGGCTGCAGTTCGAAGCCGGCTCAGCTTCAAACTGGGTCCAATCATCGAGCGTAGGACGATGGCGGCCACTATGATAGCGACGGCTCCTGCGGCGAGCTTAGCAACGGTTTTCACTCGCTGCCTGCGAATCTCGGTTTCCTCGATCGGACGATCCACTGTGCATTCCTCCTGCCTCACCGCTATAGAAAGATGCGTGCCAGGTTCGAAGACACAAATTGGCAGTCAAAATAGGAAATCGTCCAGATATGGACGGTCAACCCGTCCACATCTGGACGAAGAGAGAAATGATGAATGCGGATCACGCCGAAGGGGCTGGCTAGTGGGTGTCGTCGGTTCCTCCGACGAACCCCCACCCAGCCATCTCGGTGGAACACCGTGGCCAACGGCCATGCGTAAAGATGAAAGATGAAATGAGCCCGCATGACTTTGAAGGCGGCGGCTAGGAGGCGGTATAGCAGAGGGGACACTACGGCAGGGTAGCTTGGATGGTTTGCTGATTGGCAAACCCTGGCGTAGGGCGCTTGTAGATCAACAAAGCGGAGCGAGGATATCCTCGCTCCGCATGGATAACAGTCGATTGTGTGGTGTTTCTAAAGTTCGGACACCCTATTCGCCAGATACGTGATGATATCGCCAGATTCGTGTCTCGGCGCTCCACCGACAACCAAACACGGCGCTTGGCCCTTGCCAGCAATTCCGACCAATTCATCGAGCGCTGCGGAGTCTTCACTCACGTTCACTACCGGCACCTTATCGGTGAGTTTCAGGTTTTCCAATGCTGCCAGGGTATTTGTCGAGAACATGCAGTTGCTTCGAACATAGAGTTTCGTGCCGGCTTCAAGTCCTGGCGCTTCGGACATGGCTCCGAGGCTACCCTCGTAAGCTCCATCGACCTCTTCGCACAAAGCAGCCAGCTCACTGATGTCGCGCTTGCCTCCAGGACCGACCGATGAGATGTGACGGACGATTCCGTCGGCATCAATGATGACCGTCGCTCGGTCAGTGATGCCGGGCTCTTCAAGATAGAGGCCGTAGGATTTGGCTACGCCACCCTTGGGGTGGAAGTCCGCCAGCAGCGGAAAAGACACTCCACCGAGGCCATATGCCCAATTGCCGTGACAATACAGTGAATCAACGCTGACACCCAGAACCTGGGTGTTTGCGGCGAGGAAGCGATCTTGAAGAGCTTCCACGCCGGGTACTTCGCTGCTTCACGTAGGGGTGAAATCGAGGGGGTAGAACAGCAGCGTCACGTGCCGTTTCCCCTTGAATTGATCGAGTGTGATCTTTCGTGAGAACTGATCCGCGAGTGCGAATCCCGGTGCGACATCTCCGACTTGCATCAGACGTACCTCCAAATTCGTATTGCCCGACAAATGCTATCACTGCGAGAATGTCTCGTGGAGGTCTTTATGAACCCGACTCACGCCACAACTGCAGGTCTAATAATGGCCGGGGGGCAGGGACGTCGATGGGGTGGTCCCAAGGCATGGGCACAACTCCCTGATGGGCGCACCTTTCTCCAGGCCTGCTCCTCAGCCCTTGTCACGGCGGGCGTTTCACCAATCCTGGCCACACTGCCCCCAGGTTCCTCCGCGCCGGGAATTGCCGAATTGGAGACGCTAGCCCTGCCCGAGGATGGGCTAGACATGTTTGCCTCCTTGCGGCTTGGACTTGAGCGATTGCTGAGCCTGGGAGACTGGCAAATGGTCGTGATGAACCCGGTCGATCACCCTCTCGTGAGTTCATTGACTATTCAAGCGCTGATAAGCGCTGAAGCGCCTGCTGCTATAGCAACCGTTCATGGGAAACATGGACATCCAATATGCATAGCGCGAAGCACAGCCGAAAATGTCGTCAGCAATCCTGATTCCGGCCCGACACTGCGCCATGTTCTCCGTAGAGCAGGCGCCATCGATGTTGCGGTAGAAGATTTCGGCGCCATTTCGAACTGTAATACGCCCGAAATGTTGGCGAGCCATCTGACCAGACTCTAGTCCACACTCTTTTTCCGTTCTCCCTCTTTTCCTCTACTGCAATTCGCATGGCGAATTGCAGTGGTAAAATCGTAAGGTGCTGCCTATTTAAAGACTTAGTCTCAATTTCCGGGCCGAACAAGACGGCCTGACAGGGAGGGGATATGGGTCGAAAACGCAAACCAGAAGTTCCATCACAGGGTGTAACCCGCCGCGGCTTCATTACTTCGGTGGGAGCCGGCGCGGTTGTAGCCTCGGCCGGCCTACCGTCGAGAGCGGAGGCGGTGCCGGAGATCACCAACGCCGACGAAATGGTCATGGTCAAGCTCAGCATCAACGGACGAAAGCACCAGTTGCTCGTCGAGCCACGCTGGACCCTCTCTTTTGTGCTGCGTGACCGCCTCGGTCTGACCGGCACCAAACACGGTTGCGAGCGCGGTGAATGCGGCTCGTGCACGGTGCTGATGAACGATCAACCACGCTACTCCTGCATGACTCTGGCGGTCGAGGCTGAAGGTGCAAAGATCGAAACGGTCGAAGGCCTCCTTGACGGCGAAGCACTTGGCGCCACTCAGCAGGCGTTCGTCGAAGAAGACGCCTTCCAGTGTGGTTACTGCACTTCCGGTCAGGTCATGGCCGCCGAAGGGCTCCTGCGTAGTCAGCCACACCCCAGCCAACTCGAAGTCCTTACCGGAATGGCTGGCAACCTCTGCCGTTGCGGCGCATATGCGCACATCGTCAACGCAGTTGATCGAGCCGCCGAAATCAAAAAGGCGGGAGGTGAGCGATGAAAGACGCCGACGCGTATTTCGTTGACGGACCTGTGCCGGAAACTCCCGAGAACCCGCAGCACGAAGAGACGTGGGCAAAGACGCGGGTAGTTGGAACCCGCCAACCACACGTGGATGCCTATGAGCGAGTGAGTGGAACAGCAGTCTATCCGCATGACGTTTCACTACCGGACATGCTTCACGGCGCCATCTTGCGCTGCCCCCACCCTCACGCCAAGGTCGTGCGTATCGATACAGCCACGGCAGAAAAAA
>JAAESQ010000795.1 GCA_024229275.1 bacterium
GGACGAGTTGCTGACCAAAGTCTTTGGCCAGGATCACGCCATTCACGCTTTTGTAGAAGGGATCTTCAACGCTGAGGTCGTCGCAGCTGCTGACACCTCTCGGCGAGCGCCCCGTGCCCTCTTTGTATTTGCGGGTCCTCCCGGCGTCGGCAAGACCTACCTCGCCGAACTGGGCGCCGCCACCCTCGAACGACCCCTTCGTCGCTTCGACATGAGTTCCTATGCTGACCAACACCAAAGTGACGCCCTCATTGGCACCGCAAAAAGCTACCGCGGCGCCCAACCCGGCCATCTCACGGAGTTTGTCGAGAAGAACCCGGACGCAATCTTGCTCTTCGACGAGATCGAAAAGGCCAATCTCAAGACCATTCATCTCTTCCTTCAAGTCCTTGATGCCGGAGTCCTCGAAGACAAGTACAACGAACGCGAGGTCAGTTTCCGCGACACGACCATCATCTTCACCACAAATGCCGGTCGTAAGCTTTATGAACAGCCCAACAGCAGTGGCGTGCATATGGCCAACGCTGCTTTCCATCGCAAGACCATCCTCGATGCGTTGGAGAACGACAAGGATCCGAAAACCGGCCAGGCATTCTTTCCCGCTGCGATCTGCTCGCGCATGGCC
>JAAESQ010000796.1 GCA_024229275.1 bacterium
AGCGGGTTGGTCGGGTTTCCTCGAGACTTGCTTCGGCGATGCCGGAGACTAACTTTGGTAGTGAACAGACTGTAGCCGGTTGAATCGTAAAGAGGACGACGTTTAGGCCCGGGACAGCCCGTATTCAGATCTTCTGAGCCTTGACGACCTCGGATTGGTAGCTGGCAAATACCTACCTTCCACGATTAGCCAGCTCCAGAGCGTTCTGCTCCGTTTGACGCCTCAGCAATCGAGACCTACCATTGACTGATAGGACACCTGAAAAACTGGGAGGGCAGAGCGATGAGCTGTGAGGCTAGACTCCTGATTCTGCGCGTGACGACCCTTTGTCTGATGACCCTTCTCGCAGGCACCGTCGCCGCTTCCGACCGCAGCTTCTGCGCCGGCGTTGATGACGGCACTGGGACGGTGGAGTTGCCGCCCCATGGATGTGCATATCTGAGCCCGGACGAGGTGTTCATGATCACCGAAGGACTGCCCGCGGGCACCACCATCGAGCTTGATCCCCTATTGGACACCTTCTTCTGCACGACCACGCCATGCGGTCTGCCTGGAGGGACGCTGGGCGGCGAGGTTGAGTCGTTCGATGCGATGATGAAGTGGCAGCTCGAAGGCACTGGCGACCTCGCCGGATTCGAGCGGATTATCCACCTCCCGATAGCTGTCCAGACCCACTCGGGGCCGCGCAATCCGGGCGATGCAGTGCAGACTTTCCCCGCCGACCTTTTTCAGATGCAGGGAGGCATCGTCGGCGATCCTGATTTCGATCAGCTTCAGCTGACGGCCGGCACTGGGTTTGGTCTGCCGAGCCCGGGACAGACGACCCTGACTCGGCGTCATGGAGGTCCGTTCTCGGTTGACAGCTTCTTCGACATCAG
>JAAESQ010000797.1 GCA_024229275.1 bacterium
GATTCGGTGATTTCTGTCCTCTGCGGTGACGCTTCAGGAAGCTTCGTGAGGAGTTTTGCTCGGGCGAGTTAACTGGTTACAACAGAGAAACCCCCAGGTTTCCCCGGGGGTTTGGATATTGCGTGATCAACAGGCGTCTGTGGCTACAGCGCGCCCATTTCCTTTTCCAACAAAGCTTTGTGTTTCAGCTCGGCGTCACGGAGGTTCTCGAGAAGTGCGACCATCTTCTCGTCGGTGGCGTATTCGAGCGCCCCGGCATAGTAGTCATGGGCCTTCGTCTCCGCGCCGATGGCAAGTTCGTAGGCTGCCTTGAGACTGACATCGGCCGGGATGGAGTCGAAGTCGGGAGTCTCGACTTCCCATGCGTAAGCATTGGTCGTGGTCGGTGCTTTCTCTCCGAAAAGTTCAACGCGGACCTTGGTGATCTGCTGTCGATGCAACTCTTCGAGGCCGGCCATCCGCTTAAAGAAGCCGGCCGCCTTGTCGTTGCCCTGCCTCTTCATCCAGGATACGAGCTCTTCGTAGTTGTCTTCGGCCTCGTTTTCGACGTAGATGGCGAGGTCCAGCACGTCCATTGCACTCAATTTCGAGAAGTCCAGTTCGACTGCCATGACATCCTCCCGGCGGCGCGGAGTCGCTGCCGCTCTGAGGCGTCACTTTGCCGTGTTCAGGGGGGTTCTGTCAACCACTTGGGTATAGGATGGAGCAAGTGGATCGGACATCTATCTCACTCGTGATTCCCGCGCGCAACGAAGAGGCACTGCTTCCGCGCCTGCTCGAAACGGTGGCCGTGGCGAGGAAGCGGTTCCACGGAGGGGTGGATCAGGTCGAGGTCATCGTTGCTGACAACGTGTCGACGGACTCTACAGCGGACATCGCGCGGGCGGCGGGCTGTCGCGTTGCTCAGGTCGAGAAGCGCTGTATTGCCGCGGTTCGTAATGGTGGAGCAGCAATCGCAAAAGGCGACATAGTCGCGTTCGTTGATGCGGACACACAGATTCACCCGGAGACCTTCAATGCCATCGCGGACGTCATGGCCGACGGACGCTACGTGGCAGCGGCGAGCGGAGTCAAGCTCGAACGGTGGTCTGTTGGACTGGCTGTGACGTATCTGTGCCTCCTGCCGATGCTCTGGATCACGAAGTTGGACACGGGAGTCGTGTTCTGTCGTCGGGAGGACTTCGAGCGCGTGGGAGGATATGAGGAGCAACTGCAGTTTGCCGAGGACGTTCGGTTCCTCTGGGATCTGAGGAGACTCGGGAAGACGAGGGGACAGCGACTGACGCGAGTGCGTTGGGCCAAAGCAGTCGCGTCAACGCGCAAGTTCGACAGCTGGGGCGATTGGCATTACTTCAAGATGCTCGCCCACGTGGGACGCTCCCTACTGCGACGCGACTCCGAGTCGGATCAATTTGCTCTCAAGTACTGGTACAACAGGTAGGATTGCTCCATTGCGGCAACTCTCGCCTCGACTCTAATTGCAGAAAAAGCCGCAAGGCGTGTTTCCGCCCTGCGGCCATGGAGACTATTGGTTTTCGTTGAATCGGTTCAGACAGTCGGTTCGACCTTCATCGCCAGCACACCGCGAAATGACCCGCGATAGGACCACGCGAGAAAGAGCTCGAGAGCCAGGACCAGAAGTCCGATTGGCAAGCCCGCAATGTCGAGCACGACATTGAATAGCACGATGTTGACGATGATCGGCGCCAGCAACGTAAGTGCGAGTGGCACAAGTACTCCCGAGAGAAGCAGCAATCCGGCGCCGAACTCGACGGCCTTCATCACCGGGAACATATAGCCGGTAGTGGCGAGCGCCCCCATGAATTGACCCGCTCCTTCACTCATTTCGGGCATGGGTAGGAAGTTCAGGACATAGTTTGCGCTGAAGACGGTGAATATCAATCCGAGTAGGATCCGTGCAATGAGTACGACCTTGTCCATGTGTTACCTCCATCGGTGCGGCGCTGTTGGCGCCACGCATGTGCCGGCCGTTTGAGGACCCGCGTGTCGGTGTCCTGTTTAACGATCCCAGCGTGTGGTGTTTCTCTTTGCTTGTTGAGGACAGCAAGGTTACACGCGGGGTTATTCCGATGTAGATTCTGTGACAGAAAAGCGTCGAAGATCGGTGTGCTGGAATGTCCACTCCGGTGTATTCAGAGTTCCCTGAGATTGAGCCAGGTACCACGGCGTGGACGAATCAAGCGGGTGGCGCAGCACATGGACCTGCTGCGCCGGCATGTAGCTCTGTGCCAGCATGACTACGCGCTCACCGTTTGCCGCTTCGGCAACATCGACGACAATCACCGCGTGGCCGGGAAATCCACCCCGAATGTAGACGTCGCCGGGTTCGGGGTGAGTTGGGTCGTTGACCGTTTCGAGTTCCGCTTCAAGCGAAGCTGAACCAGCGTAGGTGAAAACAAAGTCGAGGTATCGCCTGAAGGTGGATCGAGAACTGTCGGACGCGCTTGAACGAGCCCAAGTCACACGATTGCCATTTACTGATGGACGCAGACCGGCGCTCCAATCTGCCCAACGCACAAGGTCTCCGTTGGTGAGGTGGAATGCGATCTGGTCGTATCGTTCCGTGGCCAAGAGGTATTCAGCGCGGAGCCGCATGACCGCATCTGCGCACTGCTGAAGATCACGGTTGCCGACATCGATCATGACGACGGCGAAGTGGGCTTCCTGATTCCACTTTGAATCACCATCGAAGAGGAGAACTTCCGGGCGGCCTGTGAATAATGGAAGGCCACGTAGCCAGTGGCCGAAGGATGCCTCCTCAACAGGAATGCGTGCGAATCCCTGTGGTGATGGAATCTGTTCCAGATGTCGCGTCGCTGAATCGGTCTCGGCCCAGCTGTACCAGTGCTCTGGTTGGCTCGATGAGGTGTCGGCAGTGTGCGCGTTTATGCCTTCGTTGGTTGCTGTTGTTCCAGTCTGAGCTATGACCTGTTGGGGAGGTCCCGAGATGTCGCACGTCATGAGCAACACGACGCTCACGCTACACACCGCGAAGATACGAGCCGTCGGTAGGCACACCCTTGAGGTAGTTCTCGTTGGCAAGCGCCTATCCGTCCTTTTGCTTTGATGCTGATTGCGGCATTTCGTTCGGGACCATTCGGCGTGGGATGAACCTTGGAACGCGGGAGCAGTAGTCGGTGTACTCGTCGCCGAAGCGTTGACGCAGCTCGTGCTCCTCGATTATTACGATGAGAAGAAGCGTTGGTAGCGTCGCTACTGTCAGGTAGTACAGCCCGATGTAGTTGGCGAACAGAGCATAGGCAAGCACTCCGGTCATGACTTCAACATAGCGTGGATGCCGGATTCGGCTGTAGATTCCCTCGGTCAGGAGGACGCCGGGTTCTCCACTTCGTGAGAGTTCCGGTATCCCAGCAAGTATCCGCGTTGTGAGGTGTCGTCTTCGTTTGATCGC
>JAAESQ010000798.1 GCA_024229275.1 bacterium
AGAGATCCTGCAGGAACTGCACCTCCAGGGGATGAGCGACTGTCTCGACAAGGAACTGGACCGGGCCGAGAAAGAGGCCATCCCGGCAGCCGATCTCCTCTATCGCCTGGCCCTCGAAGAGCGGCGGGTGCGTCAGGAAAAAAGCCTGGCCAATCGCCTCAAACAGGCCCGGATGCCTTGGGACTGGACCCTGGAAAGCTTTCCCTTCACCCAGCAGCCCGGGGTCAATAAAATCCAGATCAAGACCCTCGCCGGTCTGGACTTCGTACGTCGCGCCGAGAACCTGGTCTTTATCGGTCCACCGGGCACCGGCAAATCCGGTCTGGCCTGCAGCCTGCTGCGACAGGCCTGTTTCAACGGCTATCGCTGTCGCTTCTACGATGCCCAAGCCTTGTTGGATGAGCTCTATGCCTCACTGGCCGACCGCAGTACTCCTCGGCTGCTCAAGCGCCTGAGTAATTACGATTTACTTCTCATTGACGAAATTGGTTACTTGACGCTCCGGCCGGAACAGGTCAATGCCTTCTTCAAACTCATGGAGCTGCGCTACGCTCGCAAGGCGACGATCCTGACAACCAATCTCGATTATCCTGAGTGGTATGACCTGTTCAAACGTAAGCCACTGGTCGACGCTCTCCTCGATCGCCTGCGTCACCACTGTATCACCGTGCGGATCAACGGACCCTCGCTACGCGTGCCGGAACAAGAACCTGACCAGCCGGTTCACGTCATACCATCAAAACCTGAGCAAAAGTGAGATCAGACTATGGATAAGCAACCCACTCTCAGCCTCTCATTTCCCCCAAGTCTGTCCGATGAGGCCGCCTATGAGATCTTTGAGTTTCTGGAGGCGCTGAGCCTGGCCTTCGAGGAACGCTACTTCGGACAAATCAGACGCCATCGACGGGCGCTCAACCCCAGACGAAGTGAGCTTGACGGTCCGCCTTGGGAACAAGATCCATTCTAGCCGCTGAAGTCGATCATCAGCTCACCGGTCTCGTTCACCTCGCTGTCTCAGACAAATTGCGGTTCCAGGATATGCGTGGGTAAGAACCGGCCGATCCAACGCCGGTCTCCGTGTGGACAGCCCGTGGATTTCGCCCCGCCATCCCTGGCGGGCCGAGCGTGTGGAAAACCCGTGGATGGTTCGTCCCTCACCGTCCACCGGTTTCCCACACTAATCCACCGCCTGCCCACACTACGCCGGGGATCGCGCGTCGGTGTGCGAGCCACTTCTACAACAACAATCTTTTTTATCGAAAGAACAGAAGACTGCTTCGGCAGAGTTTGTCGGTAGGTCAGTTTGAGGCATTCGAGTCCCCCGTGATCTGAGAACTCGTGGAACACTTCCCTTTCACCCACAGGGTCCACTTCCCCATCCCATGGTCACACACAACTGCGCATCCGGTGGGTCAATTATTTTGAGCATCACTGGGTCAGATTTGATGAGCGTCAAAGGCTGGGGCGGCAGTTCCTGCCGCGCAGGCCGAACACTTGGTCGAATTGGATTGAGCCTGTCGACCGCTGGTAGGCGCCAATCGTGGGTTCGCGACAACGAGAGCC
>JAAESQ010000799.1 GCA_024229275.1 bacterium
CGGGTCGGCGCGCCGCTCTCCCTGATCGATGCTGATCGCAAGTCCTGGAAGATGCTGCTTGAGTTTCTCGGCCGTCTGGTCCAGGAGTTCCCGGCGGTGGGCGATGAACAGGACCTTGCCCGAGTCGATCAACGGCAGTAGCCGCTCGATAATCAGCGTAGCGATGATCGTCTTGCCCGAGCCCGTGGGCAGGTGCAGCAGCATCTTGCGCGCGCCGCCCGTGTAGAGGGAGAGCACCTCCCTGACAGCCTTTTCCTGATAAGGGCGCGGCAGGAACCGCTTGCATTGTGGGCTCATCGATAGCGTACGGTGAGACGCCTACCGCGGATGCAGGGTTGCCCATTCATCAGTTTGGTGTCGATGGTGATGCGGTCGAACTGGGTGTTCATGTTGCCTCGGTTGCAGGTGTCGTATGTTCTGGTTTCAAGTCAGCGTGTCGGGCGACGTTTCCGGGCCAGCCGCCGGGACCACGGCGAAACGCTTCTTTCCTTGAAGATCGTCTAGCCAACGCGAAGCGCTCTGGCCTCTGCCCCAGGTCGTAAGCGTAACGGATCCGTCCGGGCGAATCGTCACATCCGTCTTCATGCTGCGTCCACGAATATAGTCGGTCTGCAGGCGCAACTCGCCGTGTTTAAATGAGAGGCAGTCGAAGAAGTCGGCAACCGTAAACGTGTCGTTGGATTGGTAGTCCAGCTCGGATATGCCGCGGGGCCTTGCATCGTGAAACGAGAGCACCGCCAAGGTGAACAGAAAACCGAAGGCAGCCCATTCGACGATCTCTGAAGGGTCGGTGTCGTCATCTTCGAAAACCAGCTCTGCGCGGACAAAGACATTCTCCTTGTCTGGGCTGAGTTCCGTATGGGTATCGACAACACGAAAGAGAACGAGGGTCCCAGTTTCGAGAAGGCTCTGTGCAGCTGGTTTTCTGGTTTCGCTCATGAGTCTCAGCGCCACAGGTTTTCAAACCGCTTCGCCGCCGTTCGGGTGTAGATGGCGGTGTGCTTGGGATCGCGATGCCCCAGATAGTCTTGGATCGTGCGCAGATCATGCCCCTTGTTCGCCAGTGCGTATCCGCAGGCATGGCGGAGCATGAGTAGATGGACCTTGCCAAGATCGGCTCGCTCGCTGATGCACCGGACTAGGTA
>JAAESQ010000800.1 GCA_024229275.1 bacterium
ACCAAGGCCTACGCCCTGAGCAGGGATCAACTGCTGTGCGCGCTCACCCGAGCTCCACCAATCATTGCGAGGAACAGACTCCACAGACTGTGCTGACGGTGAGTTTTCCCTAGGCTCTAAGCTAGCACCCCAGAATCCGCGAATTGGATCACCAGGCGGGAAGTTCTCTCTAGGGTCGGCCTCCGTACCCTGGCGCTCAGGGTCGGCCACCGCACCCTTCGCGCCACGAGAGAACCCCCCGTCAACCATTCCCTGACTCGCTCTAGCACTTCGAGAAAACCCTGAAGTCAGCCCACCAGGTGGGAGAGAAACTCTGGGGTCGGCCTCCGTACCCCGGCGATCAGGGTCGGCCGCCGCACCCTTCACGCCACGAGATTCCCTCCCACGACCTCGTAGCGAAAGTTGTTCATTCAACCAGGGGTCGTGCGTGAACAGCACATCCTCATCCCCTTCAGATGACTGCTGGGCCTCTGCAACTGTTCTTCGGAAACTAGAAGCCGTACATTTAGAACGAGACTCTTGCGCGAAGTTCTTTCTTAAACTCTTCCGGTGCTCTCGAACTTCCGCTTCGAACTGTTCGTAGCTGTCACGAGCCGCCTTACCTAACTCGAACAAATCTCGTTGGTAGGCTTCGTCCGCCTGCTTCAATCGTTCAGCTACTGCCAGTTCTTCGCGTGCCAGTTCTTCGCGCGACACTGCGGATCGGGCCTCGAACTCCGAGGTCCTCAGCGATCCGCGCAACGCTGCCACCTCGACTTCGAACTCTTGGAGTCGGCTCCCAAACTGCTGCCTCTGCCGCAAGACTTCGCTTATTTCCATTTCGGCGGCCCGCAATTCTGCTCGAGTTGCC
>JAAESQ010000801.1 GCA_024229275.1 bacterium
CTATGGAGCTGCGTTTGGCCGCCAGGTGACGAAGCTGGATCTCGGAAAGGAGTTCTTTCCCAACGAGGATCCCGATCTGAGCAATTTGTACCTGGTGGGACACAACACGATGCCAGGTCAGGGCTTGAATGCGGTCTTGATGTCTGCCCAATTCGCAGCAGCCAAGATCCCTGCTCCGGCTTGAACCATCTTTCAAGGTGACGGACAAGAACAAGGAGTAACCCTCATGTCTCAGATCAAGGATATCGGCAGCTATGATGTGATCATCATCGGTTCGGGCATGGGAGGCCTGGTCGCCGGGAACGCCCTTGCGCGGATGGGCCACAGCGTGCTCATGGTGGAGAAGCACACCATTCCGGGCGGCTACACCACCAACTTCGAGCGCAAGGACTACCGCTTCGAGGTCTCGACCCACCTGCTCAACGGTTGCGAGCCGGGCGGGGCGATCTACGAGATTCTCGAACACATCGATGCGCAGGACGAGGTCGAGTTCATCAAGCTCGACACGCTGATCCACTGGAGAGACCGGGCCCGCGGAACCGATGTCCGCCTGCCAGTCGCCCTGGACGAGTACGTCAACGTGCTCGCCAAGCTCTACCCGCACGAGGAGAAGGGCATCCGCGGGTTCTACGCTGCTTACGAGGAAGTCGCCGAGTTCCTGTTTTCCAGCTCGAAGGTCAGCGAGTCGGAGATGCCGGCACACACGGAGAAACACGCCGAGGTCATCGCTCGCTTCGGCGCCCTGAAAGGCAAGAGCGCAGCCGACATCCTGGCGCCCTATGTATCCGATCCGGATCTGATCGACATGATGACGATCCTGTGTGGCCTCTTCGGGCTCGGCTACGACGAGATCGACGCCTTCATCTACATCATGTGTGACCTGAGCTATCGGATCAAAGGCCAGGGAGCCTACTATCCCAAGGGAGGCTCGGGCCATTTCTCGAAGAAGCTCGCGGATCTGTTCGAGAAGAACGGCGGCACCCTGGTCCTGAACCGCGAGGTCACGCAGCTGACTTTCTCCGACGGTCTGGTGGACGGCGTCGTAGCCAGGAAGCCCAACGGTCAGAAGATCTCGGCGCACAGCCGCTGCGTCGTCGCGAACTCCGATTTGACTGCTCTGGTCCACGACCTCTGCCCCGAAGGAACATTTCCAGCCGAGTACATCAAGGGGATCGATGATCGCGTTCCGTGCATCTCGGCCGTCATCCTGTACGTCGGGCTCGATATCGATCTACGCGATTACGGGATCACCGAATACGAGAACCACGCGACCTGGGGAGAGAAGAGGACCTCGGCGCTCATCAACGAGATCAGCCGAACGGGCGACTACTCCCGGCTGCCGCATTGCGACGTCACGGTCTACAGCAACGTAGACCCGACGTGCTGCCCGGAGGGGAAGAG